>JAJRVS010000412.1 GCA_024277195.1 Verrucomicrobiota bacterium
GCAAGCCCATCAAATCGTTGAGCTCGGTGCCGATGCGATTGGCATCAACTTCTGGCCAAAATCCAAACGTCACATCGATATCGAACAAGCGCGTCCGTGGCTGGCTGAATTGAAAGGCAGCGTCACTCGTATCGGCGTATTTGTGAATCCTTCCAGCGAAGAGGTCATCCGGATTCTTGAAAGTGGAGCCATCGACCACGCCCAACTGCACGGTGACGAAAGCCCGCAGATGATCGATGCATTGCTACAAAAAGGCTTCTCTGTTTACAAAGCCCTGGGTATCAAAATCGCAGACGATCTGGATAAAATCGACACCTATCCCAGCAATGCCATCCTGCTCGACGCCTACGCGCCGAGCGAATACGGCGGCACCGGCGAAGCCTTCGACTGGAATCTTGGACGAATCGCCGTCGAGCGTTTTTCCCCACAGAAAAAAATCATCCTCGCCGGCGGGCTGACTGCAGAAAATGTCGCGCAAGCGATTCAACAAGTCCGCCCCTTTGCCATCGACACCGCCAGCGGTGTAGAATCCGGCACCCCCGGCCTCAAAGACCTCGACAAGGTGCGCTTGTTCATAGAAACTGCCAAAGAAAACGAACCACCAATAAACACCAATAAACACCAATAAGATGTGGCTGATAATCCCGCCCTTTTTGCCCTCTCACACAAGATTCTACTCTACTAACTTCTAACTCCTCTATTCTACCATGTACATCGCAATGAACCGTTTCCGTATCGCCCCTGGTTTTGAAGAAGCCTTCGAAGAAATGTGGCGCAGCCGCAAATCCTACCTCGATGAAGTGCCTGGCTTCAAAAATTTTCACTTCCTCTGCGGCCCAAAAACCGACGAATGCACGCTCTACGTATCACACTCCGTATGGGAATCACACGCCGCTTTCGAAGCCTGGACCAACTCCGACAGCTTCAAACAAGCCCACGCCCGAGCCAAGTCCCCCGAAGGCATGCACCTCGGCCACCCCAATTTCGAAGGCTTTGAAGTAGTGCTGTAGGCACCTCCCTACAACCCTACAAATCCAACTGATAACGCGTACTCCGTCCGCCTCCAATCGAAACCAATACCCCCAGTTTCATTCTAATCGGCTCAAAATAAAAGGATTTATGAGCCAATTAGGAACCCTATTCGGCTCATAGCCCGTAAGGCCGGTATCCCGCCGTTTTTTCTATACCCTGCCGCTACTTCCTATCCCGAGCAAACCTTCTGATCGTCAAAGCCACGATCATCATAAAAACCCCAATCATGCTTTGCAGGATGAAGTTGATGTGACCAAAATAATCTCTACCAGGAATTGGCCTTGATTGCCCTGACACTATTAACGAATCTTGAATTTTGAGTTCAAACAAGGTGTTTCTCAACCAGTAGCCATAGACAGCCAAGAGCGTCGCGATTCCCAAAGCTCCCAAAAAATACCAGAATCGCTGTGAATTCTTGATAGCCGCGTATATCGCTAGAGTCGCAGTGACTAGCACACAAAGAAATACCGCGTAATTCAATCCTCCTATTGGAACTACGATCAAGTCGAAAAAATCGTCTCTCATAGTATTTTCTGGATAATTTTCCATGATCACTCCTCAGATATTTTTCATTACTGGCTTTTTAACTTTCCGCAGTAACAGCGCCATCATCATCACAAAAAATCCCAGCGCGCTTTGGAAAATTAAAGACAACTTCATATAATAAATTTGGCCATCGATCACAAAATCTCTAGGGGAGTCATAAATTCCCGATACCGCTAGTTGCTGCCTATGGACAACTTCCACCGCTTCCACATTCGCCCAATAAACAAGACCTGCCATGAGTGAAACCAAAAACAATGCCAAGGCATAACGCCAGAACCTCGTCGCTGTTTTTCTAGCTGAAGAAACAGTCATCACTCCGGTTAATAACAACAACACCCAAATCGCAATATTGAACACCCAAACGATGCTTCCCTTCCGATCCAAACGTTCCCACGAAATTCCCAACTTGCGATCTATCTCCCTCTCCTGCTCTTCCGTAATCCCCAACTCAACTTTCACCGCATCCCTACGCTCTCGTAAAAGTTTCATCAACGCACTAACCCTGCCCTCGCTATTGTCTCCAAAAAAACGGAACATATACAGTAACTTCTTCAGATAAGAATACGCTTTGATTTTTTTCTCAGAATCATCAACCCGATAAGCCAATTCAAAATCATGCTGCAAAGCCGGCAATGACCACTCAGCGTATTCGCCATACACTACGATCGTTGCATTATAAACTTTAATGGCATCGTCCGTCTTACCCAATTTCTCCAAGCTCAAAGCATACAAAAAATGCGACTCAGCTCGCCCACCTTTATCCAACCACCCCTTGTTTTTATTAATCGCCGTCAGCCAATCCTTCGCCCCCTCCCAATCTTCCAATTTCACCAACACTCGCCCCAAATAAAGCGTGGCCTTGGGAGTCAGTTCATCATCCTGATATTCACTCACCACACGCAGCAGATGATCGCGCGATTCAAGCAGCACTGCCCGATCTTCACTCCGTGACTTTTCCCACCCCGCTTCAAAATCGCTCAGCGCCTTTGCCGCATCCCCCGTCCTCAGCTCCATCGCATAAGCATCCTCAACCTGCCACCTTTCCATCTGCGCAGAGTTCTCATCCTCAACGACCTGTTCAATCGTCGACGGGGGTGGCAATCGATAAATATCCACAAATTCCCGATTCAGAAAACTCGCTACAGAAAACACCCCCACCGTTACCAGTAGAAAAAAACCAACAATCAGTAATATAATTCCAAAGTTTTTCATCCAATCACCTTTCCCTGCCCCAGTTATTATAACCTGACCCCACCACCATCACCAATTTCGCCTTCCCCCGCGATTACAAAATCCCCCAATCTTTATACCACCAAATCACTCCCCCTTCTTATTCTGATTCGCGTCTATTCGTGTCCATTCGCGGTTCTCTTTCTCCATCTTCTCCCTCACCGCCTCCAAGCCCGGCAATGCCCCCCGATTCCCTATCTTCCCACACTTCAACGCCGCCGCCGCGCAAGCAAATTTTAACCGCTCCTCCACCGCCCATTCCTGCATCGTGGCAAAGATCATCGCCCCGACAAATACATCCCCCGCCCCATTACTATCGACCACCTCCACCGGATAGGCCGCCTGTTCGATTTGCTCCTTTTTGGAAAAATACAACACCCCCTCGCCACCACAAGTAACCGTGACCTCCTTCGGCCCCATCTCCAGCAACAAACCCGCCCCCACTTCAAGATCATCCGTCGCAAACAAACGCGGGATCAAACCCTGCGGGCAATTCAAATAATCCACTCTGCGCAACAACTCTTCAAAGTCCGGCTTCGGTGAACCCAAATCCATGAACACCTTCCCGCCAGCTTCCCGCATCAGCGACATCGCTATTAAAGCCGCCTCACCCGACCACCCATCCAAATGCAAAGCGTCATGACAACTTAAGCTGCCCTCTTCCACCTCATCAGCAGCTATCTCATGACTTCCACGAAAACCAGCAATCGTTCGTTGACCCGTCTCCTGCTCAAGCCACACATGGGCAAAGCCCGTACGTGAATCACTGTGACACCTAGGAGCGGCATAAACGATGCCCTGCGCATCCATGTCCTGTTCGATCATCCGTCCATATTGATCCTGCGCCCACTTGCCCTGAAAAGTAGCCTGCATACCGAATTTTCGCAACAAACACAAAGCCGTCGGCACCGGCCCTCCCACCTGATACCGGTCATCCAAGACCTCTCCTTTATGATCCTTCTCAGGCAATTGCTGCATCACCACCTGATGGTCTACCACCACCGTGCCTAAGCCAAATATCGAAAACTGTTTCACCCAATCAACATTCACAAAATCAACATGCAGTCCCCATAACTGTAAAAGCGATATTTATGCTCAATCGCCTGAGCATACGCTTCATCAATCAGATCCTTACCGGCAAACGCGCTCACCATCATCAACAGCGTCGAACCCGGCAGATGGAAATTAGTCAACATCACATCAACCACGTTAAAATCACACGGCGGATAAATAAAAATATCCGTCTCACCCTGCTGCGCCACCAAATCCCCCTGACGCCCACAGTGCTCCAATACCCGCGAGACCGTGGTGCCCACTGATACCACCCGCTTCGCCGAGGAAATTTTACTCACCGCGTCCTCTCCCAAAACAAAGTTCTCCGAGTGCATCACATGATCCTCCACCTGATCCACCCGCACCGGTTGAAAGGTTCCCACCCCCACATGCAAAGTCACAAAAGCATGCTCAAATTTCGCTAAAATTTCCGGAGTAAAATGCAAACCCGCCGTGGGCGCTGCGATCGCCCCTTCATAACGATTGTAAACCGTTTGATAGCGTTCGCGATCCATCTTTTCATCGTCCCTGCCCATATAATGAGGCAAGGCCAGATGACCAAAATTCTCCTCATCCACCTCGCAGTCAAACTGGATCACCCGGTCGCCGTTTTCCAAAATCCCCTCCACCACTCCGATTGCTTCACCAATTTCAACCGTGCGCCCCAACTTCATCCTCTTACCCGGCTTGACCATGCACTGCCACTGAGTCGTCGACAGCTTCTGCAAGCGCAGCAGTTCAACTTTGCCATCATTGGAAAAATAACGGGCCGGCACCACCCGGGTATCATTCAAAACCAACAAGTCCCCCTGTTGCAAATAATCCGGTAAATCGGAAAAATGTTTGTGCTCTATCGAACCCGCACTGCGATCCACGATCAACATGCGCGACTGCCCGCGCTGTTCGGGCGGTCGGTCGGCGATCAACTCTGCCGGAAGTTCATACTCAAAATCACTGGTCTTCATAAGCTCAACTGCTGTCCTGGACTAAGCGCTACTTCACCAACTTGAAACCCATACTCAGCGCCGCTTCTTTAATGCTCTTTTTCACCCGGGACAACTGCAATCTCCGCACCACCGTCGGCGCCATAAACAACAATAACAGCAACACGCCCAACCATAGACTGCCCCCCCCAAAACGCCACATCAACCCGCCTGCCAATATCGCCGTGAAACGCACGGCCAGAGTCATGAAATTGGGTCGTCCCTGAAGCCGCACCAGGGTGAGGCATTTATTATCCGCATGGTATTCCGTCACCGTCACCATTCGGATCGACCACAGCACACTGGAAAGAACCTCCAAATCCCAAGAGCGCCAGCCATCTCCAATCGAAAACTGAATACCTTCGTCCCTCCACTTGTTCTGTAAACTGCTCAATAAATCATCACGGATCAATCCCTCCTCGCTCCACAAATCAAACCTCAAGGACCGCCGCCACCATCCCAGTCGAGGGAAAAGCAAAGGTTTGTTAATAGACGGCAAGCTGGTCGGCAAACGCGCATAGCGCAAACTGCCTAGATAACGCCTCATGCCCCGGTTCAGAGGTTGGATCAAAGCCAAAAAGCTCACGATCAGGCGCGCGCGCAAACCTCCAAAAGGCTCACTTAATTTTGCTTTCACGCCAAAACCCACCGCCGTGATGCCCGTCGCAGCCAACATCAAAACCGACATCAAAGCTGCCAGCGGAAAAATAAACCCCACCACTCCACAGACCAGTGCCAGTAAAACCCACTGAAAACTGCTCACCACATAAGCCCAGCCCCAGGTACCGCTGCTATAGATCGATTGAAAGGGAGCGTAACCAAAAGGCCCCTGATAAATCCTCGCCGAGCCTCCAATATCCGAAGCAAAAGCCTGATCGTAAACAAAACCCTGCCAACGCGCACCTCCAATCGCTCCAAAACGATCCGGATGACGCGGGATCAACATCGCTTCAGCCCTGCCATAACCTGCCTGCTGACGCAAATAATCCCGAATTCGAAAACGGCGATAATGCCACACCATCGCTGCCCCATGAAACCCAATGCGGTAACCATAATTCTGCAGGCGCCAACAAAAATCCACATCATCACCCGCCGTCCAGAACTCCTCGCGAAAACCTCCAATCGCCTCAAAAGCCTCTTTTTTCACCGCCAGATTACAGCCCGGAATATGCTCAGCCTGTTCATCATTCAACAACACATGCGCCGGTCCACCAGGGGAAGCCACCACACAGGCCTGCTCCAGGTTCACCGGCTTAGGCGAAATATTCGGCCCCCCCATGGCCGCAAAATCCCCCTCCGCAAATCCTTCCGCCAAATACAACAACCACTGCTCGTCAGCGGTGCAGTCATCATCGGTATAAACCAACACATCCCCAGTCGCCTCGTGAGCTCCCAGATTACGCGCCGCACTCAGACCACCGTGATCCATTTCGATATACCGAATCGAGGGAAAACCTTTGGTAATCTCCGCCACCCCCTCATCCGCTCCGTCATTGATCAATAACACTTCATAATCAGGGTAGTTGATTTTGGTCAAAGACAACAAACACTCTGCCAAAGTGAGCCCCCCACGGTAAGTGCAAACGATCACCGAAAAGCTCAAACCGGACTCCCTCCCGATGCCATCCGCCGGCGACTTGATGCCACTCCAAGCCGTTTGCAGGCGATCAAAAGCCAGCTTGCGACTGCCATCACGACGCAGTAAACCAAAATCCCATTCCAGAATCTCCCGACCACCACGATACCAACGATCGGAAAACGCATACACCGTCGTACCCGCCACTCCCGACCGACAGCAGGCCTGCACATGCCATGATAAAATCTCCGCTTGCACACCCTCCCCATGATACTGGGAATCAACCCCAAACTCTGTCAGCAACAAGGGTAAATCCCCGGCCACATTTTGCAAGTGACGCAAATATCGAGTGAACACCTCTCGATCCTCCAGATATATATTAAATGCCGCAAAATCCGCATTCCTCACCATCAAGTATTCACTGGTCGGATAATTGGCGTAGGCAAACATCGCGCCCGGATCAATCGAGCGACCATAACGAATCAACGACTCCAGCACTTTACGAACCTTTTCCGCACCCATCCACCGTACCAGGGTTGCCGGAATTTCATTGCCAACCAAATAAGCCAATACCCCCGGATGACCGTGAAAACGCTCGACCGTCTCCCGCAACATTTTTCGCGCCTCCTCGATGACCGCATCATCCTGCAAAAAATCCACATGCTGCGACCAGGGAATGCCAATCAGCACCCGCAGTCCCATCTGCAAACAGCAATCAACAAAATCCAGCGACGGCACTTCGTAAACCCTCAGTGCATTCGCCCCCAACTCCTTCAACCCCTGCAAATCTCTTTGCAAGTCCCCCCCCACCGGCAAAGTGCGCCCTTCCTCATCGGGCGGAAAAGGACCGAAGCTCACCGCTTTGACAAAAAAACAAGCCTCTCCGTCACGAAAAAACTTACCCCTCGCCGTGATCCGGTTGACACCTTCCACGTTCGTTGGTTCGATCGATTTTTCTGCTGAATATTCGGCTGCGATAATGACTTATCTAAAAGACGCCAATCTAGCCTCTTTTATTCATCATCCAAGTGCCTACTTTTGAGAAATACTCAGGCCAATGCGGCCATCGGCTCGCGCATCTTGATCATACCTCGGCGAATCCTGGCTTTGATCGTGCCCACTGGGTGCCCCAGACATTGAGCGATTTCATTTTGTGTCATGCCTCTGAAAAAAGCCAGTTCGATCGCTTCGCGTTGATCCTGCGACAGCTTGTTGACCTCTTCCCTCACGGCCTGACACTTTTCACGCCGCTCAGCCAAATCATACCCATGAACTTGATCGCCACCCTGCTCCGGTAATAATGAGCGATCCTCACGGTATTCATTGACCCACCGAGTGCGGCGCTGTTTGGCCCGCAAACGATCAATCGCACAGTTCCTCGCCATCGATACCAACCAAGTAATCACCCGTCCTTTGTCGCGGTGATACTGGTGCGCGCACTGCCAGATCCGCATGCTCACGTCTTGAAAAACATCTTCGGTTTCATCACTATCATGCAAAACCTTGAAGACCGTTGAACAGATCAGCCCCTTGTAGCGCGCCAACAACCGTTGAAAATCCAATCGATCTCCGTTGGCGACGTTTTCCAACCACTGCCCATCTTCACTATCCACAAGTGACAGCGGGCGGCACGCTCGTTTTTGTGGCCTCGGGCGACGCGCTCGTTTTGGTAACACCCTCTCACCAGCTTCGATTCCTGTCATTTCCGGAGCTCCGGCATCCAGCAGTGTATAGATCATCCTCATATTACTTTTAATAATACTGATGACAGATTTTTATCAAATAGATTCGTTATTAGACTTTCTAATCTACTCTATTTAAACAAAAGCTCCGCTAATAAGGCGACACAATCACAAGGCAATCCCGCAAATCTACAGATCAAAGCACCCGCGCTTCGATTGCCTCACTTCCTAAAAAAAGACACCCAACGGCTCTTCTCCCCCCCTCTTATTCCTCTCAGGCTCTCCCTCAATTTCTCCTAGTCAACATGATCAAACGGAAATCCATCACCTGGGAACCGGGAATTTTCAACGCACGCAGAGTTAATTCACCTTTTCCTTTTTTAAGCGACATCGTTCCCAGTTTCAGAGATTTAAAATACTTCACATCGCCCTCTCCCATTTTGATTCTATTATACTTATCCGCCAACAAAGGAGGATCCCATGCCTCGCTCACCTTGGCAGTTATTTTATCTCCATTAAAACTAAGCTCCACCTCCGAACCAACATCCGCCGCAGGGCAGGTATAAAGGATTTCAACATCAAATTTCCCATCTGCCGGCACTTCCACGTCCCAAGTGATCTTGTCCTCAGTGCTGGTCCAGTGAGAAAAATACGAGCAATTTGGATGGCGGGATGAACGCTCGATCCCCCCATGGGCAATGCCATCGCGAGCCGGAATCTGCGTATATTGATAATCCGGGTGCCCAACGATAAATGGCCGTCCGTCTTTTTTATAAGTGGGCGTGGTCAGATCCCTCCAGGCCTGTTGCTGGGTTCTCAGTCGTTCAGCCACTTTAGGAAACTCTGCTGCCACTCCTTTTTTCTGCCCTGGATCATTTTTCATGTCAAACAGTGCGCCATTGGTATCGAGCCGAAAACGCTGGGTCCGCAGGCTCACCCGTCCACCGTTTTTTCCTCCCCACTGATTGATCAATACCCGGTCTTCCCATTGCTCTGGATTCCCCAACAACAAAGGTTTCAAACTCACCCCGTCGAGCGGCTTTTCACTGGCAATTTTGATTCCTGCCATATCCGCCAATGTAGGCAGTAGATCAATCGCCCCGGCAATTTGCTTAATTTGCTTTCCTGCAGGGATCTTCCCCGGCCAACGAATCACCAAAGGAGAGCGCACCCCGCCTTCATCCGTCGAACCCTTCCTACCCTTCATGCCTCCATTCCAACGCCATCCGTTTGGCCCGTTATCACTGAAATATAAAACGATGGTATTCTCTGCCAGCTTCAAGTCGTCGAGCTTTTTTAAGACCCTCCCCACATTCCAATCGATATTCTCACACATCGCCAGCGCAGCGCGGGTATGCACCACATCTTCTTTTTCCGGCTCTCGGTTACGCTGCCCGAGTTCCTGGTCTTTATGCTTATTCCAGAACTCATCCGGAACCTGCATCGGCGAGTGAGGTGTGTTAAACGGGATATAGGCAAAAAACGGTTTGTCCTTGTTTTTCTCAATGAAGTCCAACGCCTGATTAGTAAGGTCGTCGATAATGAACCCTTCACCGCGCACCAATTTCCCATTGCGTTCCAGCATCGGATCAAAATAATTACCCCAGTGACCAGAACAAAAACCGTAATATTCGTCAAAACCCCTCCCATTGGGGTGATAAGGATACTGCATACCATTGTGCCATTTACCAAAAGCACCGGTGGCATAACCCGCCGCCTTAAAAGTATCCGCTATGGTTTTTTCATCAAGGTTCAACCGCTCTCCACCCGCCGAAGTGCTGTAAACCCCGACACGAGCATGATAGCGCCCGGTCAAAAACTCAGCCCGGGTAGGCGAGCAAACCGCGCAGACAAAAAAACGGTCAAAACGAACCCCGTCCCGGGCCAGTCCGTCAATCGTCGGCGTTTTCAAATTACTATTCCCATTGAGGCTCAAATCCCCCCAACCTTGGTCATCAGATAAGATAACTACAATATTAGGTTTAGAACTCTCAGCCACGACACTTGTCACCAAGGCCATAGCCATCGGCACCAACAGGTGGATTTTCACAAAAAATAGGATTTTTTTCATACGTATCAATCAGCTTGAATTTCAGCCATTCAACCGTCACAATAACAGGACTCAGATATTCTTCAAACTTTGCCGGAGACGCAATCAAGCCATCTCCCGACACAGTATGGCGACGATTTGAGCTTAATTTCAAACCCTAGCCTCAAATAAACCACATTTTCAAGGTATAACCCCAGACGAACCATGGCCAAAGCAATGATGGACCCCGAAGAGGTGCGACGCTTCGCAGAAGAGCTGAAACGTTTCAATGGCGACCTACAACATCGCCTGACCTCACTGCAAGCCCGTTTTTCCTCACTCAGCGAAACCTGGCAGGATCAGGAAAACGAAAAATACAGCGAAGAATTCAAAACCACCGTGAAAGCCCTCAAAAAATTTGTCGATGCCTCCAACCAACACGTGCCCTTCCTGATGCGCAAAGCCCAACGCATCGAAGACTACCTAGAACAACGCTGATGCACTCTTTCCCAAATTCATAATTGCCCCTTCTTCTTTCCTAAATCCATAATCCTCCCCCTTCTTATTCGTGTTCATTAGTGTCCATTCGTGGTTCTCACTCTTCATTTTTCACTCCCATGTCCGGCCCCCAAGCAAAAATCACCTCAATCGAAATACTGGATTCCTTCCGCAGCTCTCTTGTGGTGTATTTGGATAAAGCAGGCACCACCCTCGACGAGATCAATCACGAAGTGCGCCGCACCCGCCACCAACTGCAAAATGAAAAACTGCTGTTTTGGAAAATGGAACTGCGCAAACGCACCACAGCACTCGATCTCGCCCGCAGCGAATATTTCTCCGCCCGCCTGGTCAACAGCGGCGTCGGCGCCACAGGCAAACAAGCCGTGGTCAGACGAACCACCGAAGCCAAACGGGAAGCCGAAGACAAACTTCGCAAAGTCAAAAAATGGTGCCGTGCCTATGACAGCCAGATCGAACCGTTGGCAAAAAAAGTCGAAAGCCTGCGCCAAAATATGGTTTACGAACTTCCCAACGCCGTAGCCTTCCTCGAACAAGCCGCACTCACCCTCAGTGAATACGCGGGCATGCGCGCGACAGGAACCGTCAGCCCCACCCCGCCCCCCCATCCTGAAGAACAACAAGACGAATCATGAGCCTAGTATCCAATAGAACACGCTTAGCGACATTAACCAAAATACTGGTTAATGACTGGCAGCTTACCAAAGAACATTGGCAGGACAAACAAGCGCTGCAATTTGAAAAACAATACATCGAAGGATTGCTGCACCAAGTCAGTGCCACCACCGAGATCATCGACAAGCTCGATAAATTAATCACCCGAGTAAAAAAAGACTGTGAGTAAACAACACCCATTAGGTATCATCGCCAGCCTTGAAATGCTCGACCGTCTGAAAGAGACGGTCGACGATTGTGTGCAAAAAGAAACTAAACTCACCCAGGCTATCAGTCTCAGCACTTACACCCTGGATAAAGAACAAGAGCAAACACTGGAAACCGATAGCCTACAGCTTGCCTCCGATATCGAGCAGCTAGAGGAAAAACTCGCCACTGAGAAAAATAACGCCCAGAGCAAACTTCAGCAACGTCAACAATGGATTGACCGTGCTTGGAAAAACAGCAAACAACGTTTTTTGCAAAACCTCGAAGAAAACGAAGGTCACCAGAAATACAGCATCCAAAAAACGATGCTGGATCATGAAAAAGAACACCAGGC
>JAJRVS010000413.1 GCA_024277195.1 Verrucomicrobiota bacterium
AAGGTTTTGAAGTGCAGCTTTTTGCCAGTGAGCCGATGATCAACAAACCGATCAATATCGCCTTTGATGACCGTGGCCGGATGTGGGTTTCCTCCACGGTGGAGTATCCCTACGCGGCGGAACGTGAACGCTGGATCGACGAAGAAGGCTCACGAGTGCGGGGCAGCCGGGATGCGATCAAGATTCTCGAAGATACTGACGGCGATGGCAAGGCTGACAAGGTTACGGATTTTGCCGATGGCCTCAACATCCCCACCGGCGTTCTGCCGTGGCACAAAGAGGAACACAAGAGCGGTTGCATCGCCTGGAGCATTCCTAATATCTGGTATCTTTATGATACCACGGGAGATGGCAAATGTGATCAGCGTGAGGTGTTGTTTGGGCCACTTGGGTTCGAAAAGGATACCCATGGGATGTGCAGTAATTTTCGTATGGGGCCGGATGGGTGGGTTTACGGCACCCACGGTTTTAATAATACCAGTCATTTCCGGGTGCGGGAGAAAAATCTCAAAGGAGCTAAGCCGGGCGATTCTGGAACCGAGCTCGATTTGCATTCGGGCAACGTGTATCGCTTTCGACCGGACGGCTCCCGCATCGAAATCTGGTCGTGGGGGCAAGTGAACCCCTTTGGCCTGACTTTTGATCGCTGGGGGAACCTTTACAGTGCCGACTGTCACAGTGCGCCGATTTACCAATTGCTGCGCGGTGCCCACTACCCGAGTTTTGGCAAACCACACGACGGACTCGGTTTTGGGCCGGCGATGATTGAGCACAGCCATGGTTCGACCGGCATCGCTGGGATCGTTTATCTGGATGACGGGGTATGGGGGGGCAGGTGGAATGATAATATTTTGATCGGCAATCCGGTCACCTCACGGATTAATCGTGATCGCATTAAGTTTAATGGTTCAACTCCGGTGGCGATTGAGCAGGAGGATTTTGTGGTCAGTGAGGATCCCTGGTTCCGTCCGGTTGATTTGAGAGTCGGGCCTGATGGGGCGCTTTATGTGGCGGATTTTTATAATCGCATTATTGGTCATTATGAAGTGCCACTCGACCATCCTGGGCGGGATCGGGAAAGGGGGAGAATCTGGCGAATTGTGAAGACGGATGGAGGGATGAAAGCGCCGCGTTCTCCAGTGAAATTGAAAGCGGATCCAATTTCCGGACTGGAATCTGATTCGCCTTTTCTCCAACGCGCTGCGGCTGTAGCGATGCAATATGATTTGAAGGTCGATGGGGCAAACCTGATTCAATTGCAACAAGCCCTGAGTAAAACGTCGCCAAAGGACACCCATCTGCGGCACGTGCTGAAGATGGCAATGAGAAGGCATATGACTTCACCTGGCGCGTTCAAATTTTTGCCATTTGCCAATAGCGAGATCGCTTCGGTTGCACTGGCGGTGAATACGCCTGAGGCAGCAGCTTTTCTGCTTCGTTTAGGGAAAGATCAAATGCCGCAAGAATTACAGTTGAGACAGATCAAACACATTGCTCAATTCGGCGATTCGGAGACGCTTAAAAAACTGATTTTTGATCAACGGTTCTTTCGATTCTTATCTTCTATTTCTACGATTGAAGAGAAGCACCTGATCATCGAAGTCGCCAGTCTTGATGCTATTCAACAAGGGCTGGAAGAGCGTGGGGAAATAAAACAAAATCCAACTTTGCTTAAATGGACGCAACGGCTCGCCCGCGAATTACTTTCTCGCAGAGAAAAAAGGGAAATACAAGGTTGGACAGAGTTCCCGCATCCCCAACATCTCGAAAGCGCGTCGCCCTGGTCTCTGCAAAATCGAAAATGTGCAGATGGGCTAGAAACGGAGGTGTTATCCAGCCTGCGTCGTGGCGTGAAGCGCGCTGAACAACGAACCGGTATTCTACGCAGCAAAGAATTTTCTGCGCCTGCTTCATTCACATTCTGGATCAACGGGCATCGCGGTGAACCGAATCAAAAAGCCCACGACCTGAACCTGGTTAAACTGGTGAATGCAAAAACCGGGGAAGAATTGCATAAAGCGTTTCCGCCACGCTCTGATATCTGTGAAAAGATAAGCTGGGATCTAAGTGGGAATGTAGGCAGTCCAGTCAGATTGGAGGTCATCGACGGTGATAATGGCAAATCCTTTGCTTGGCTTGGAATCACGCGCATTGAACCAGGTTTGATCAGCGTCACATCCTTTGAAGATTTCGATGCTACGAGTAAGGCGCTTGGCCAACTCGCATCGATGCTTAAAATCACCGCCCCGGTTGACCTTCGTGATCGTTTGAAAAAATACCTTCCACCCAGCCCTGCAGCCCCACCTCTTCCTGTTTCTAAAGAACAGCGCAAGCGTCTCGATAAATTGATTGCTTCCCGCGTCCAAGCTTTTAAATCAGCTAAACCCGATATCAACAAGGGTGCTCAAATTTTCACCACCAACTGCGCTGCTTGCCATCAGATTGGTGGACAAGGTGGGCTGATCGGGCCGCAACTTGACGGCATCGGCGCGCGTGGTATTGAGCGCCTTTGCGAAGATATTCTCGACCCCAACCGCAACGTAGATTCCCACTTCCATCTTAACCAGTTCACCATGACGGATGGCTCTAGCATTGGAGGTTTTGTTAGAAGCGAAAGTGCAAAAACGATTCACTTGATCGATGCTGCCGGGCAAGAGCACCGTGTGGCAAAAGCAGATATCGACAAAAAAATAGTCAGCCCGATGTCCCTGATGCCTCCCGCTTTCGGTCAAATTTTGAGCGAAGAGGAATTTTGTAATTTATTGGCTTACCTGCTGAAGCAGTGAAAAAGCAAGAAAATCACTTAGCCCAAGTTCCCGACAGGGGGTAATACAGATTGGAAGATTTTGGTGGAATCACAATGGGCAAAAATTAAGTAAATGTGCAGGGTTTCTGGCGTTCGATGAGCTTGAGTAGCTTCAATTCAAATTTTTTTATGGCTCTATCGGAGCTAGCTTTCTCAGCGCTGTTTCGCGCCGCTAAACGTAATTCTGATAAGTGAGGGTTGGTGGCTGCAGTCAAAGCAGATTCTATAAAAACTTTTTCATTGCCGAGCGGAACACTGTAACCGTTGACTCTGTTGTTGATATGCTGTTGTGCCGCTGCGTAGTCGTAAGCGAGCACGCACAGTCCACTGGCCATTGCCTCGAGAGTCACATTGCCAAAAGTTTCAGTCTCGCTTGGGAATACAAATAGATCGGCTGAGGCGTAGTGGCGTGCCAGCTCTTCTCCAAATTTGGTGCCGGGGTAGATGAACTCCGGATGCTGCCGTTTTAGCTTGGCAAGCTTCGGGCCTTCACCGATAAAAATACCCTGAAAGTCCGGAATTTGATGGCGAATTTCAGTGAAGGTTCGCACAGTTAGTGGGAGGTTTTTTTCCGCTGCCATTCTGCCGACATAGAGACCTGCTAGGCCGGCACTTTCACGGAGCCCCCATTTTACCCTTAGCATGGGGTCTCTTTTGTGCGGTGAAAACAGTTGGGTGTCGACGCCTCTAGGCATTAATTCCAAGTTGTGAAAGCCTTCGGAGTGTAATTGTTCGACTACGTCAGCAGAAGAGACGAAGGTGCAGTTGGCACGGTTATAAGCCCGTCGCAGATATCTTAAGGCAGGGCGCTCCAGTATCGATGCATTGTAGTAGCTCATGTACTGTTGGAAATTGGTATGAAATCCAGAGACAACAGGAATCTTCAGGTTGCGAGCGGCAGTGATGGCGGAGGCTCCGAGAGTCCATCCTGAGGCTACATAAATGATGTCAGGTCGATTTTTGAGCCAGCGCGCTTGAAGGGGCTTACGCATAGGAAAACCCACGCGGATGTCTGTATATACAGGCAGGGCGACAGAAGGCACCTTTAGGCCTTCTTCCTCGCAGTCGAGCACGCCTGGTCGAATGACGTCCACTTGTTTTCCACTTTTGCGAAGTTGCTTGACGAGTAGTTGTAAAGTCATGGCGACACCGTTAGGCTGGGGGGCATAGGTATCTGTCACAAAGGTGATTTTCATAAGCGCAGAAAGGCTTTGCAATCTAGTTGTTTGAGCTCACAGAGTGTGCGGTGGGCTTCATTGTAGGGTAGATTTTCATATATGTCCATTTTGTAGCTATACGGGGGCTGCATGTGGGAAGTAAGATTTTACCCCCATTTCCGGTTGTGATAGTTTGCTATATTTTTATTGAGCATAAGTTTTGGTATAGTAAGAAGGTTGCTGTCTCCGCACCCTTAGTGATATGAAAATTGTTTTCCTGCTCTATTCAGACCTTAATTGCAACAGTGGCTACCATGTTGATATATTTGCTTCCAAGTTGGTTGGACTCGGCCATGAAGTAATGGTGGTGCATGCTGGAAACGAGGAACTTTCCGAGCCGCTGATTTACCGGACATCCAGTCATGCAGATTTTTCCGCAAACACGAGACGGCATCTCAGGGAGTTTCGTCCGGACATTGTCTGTGCATGGACGCCGAGGGAAGTGGTTCGCTTGCTTTGGGAGAAAATTTGTAAGGTGAGTTCGGAAAAATACAAATTGGTCATTCACTTTGAAGATAACGAAGTCCTGCTGGCAGAGGCTTGTCAGCCTGAGATAATCGCAGCGGGATCCAATCTGGGTTTTTTTGATCCAGAGCAAGGGCAGGGATTTATTGAGCAAGCGGATGCTTTTACTTTTGTCACCGATTCGCTTCGGGATATCGTGCCAGTGGGGGAGCGCCAATATTTGACCTTGGGAGCTCCTTATGATGACAGGCTTTTTGGCCAAAAGCCTCGTAATGATGGGTGGCGTCATGAACATGGCATTGCGGATGACTCAATGGTCATCGTGTATGCGGGGAACGTGCATCGAGTTAATCGGGAAGATGTCGGCTTCTTGTATCAAGCAGTGGAGAGTCTTGCGGAACACCTGTCGGTAAAACTCGTGCGAACAGGAATGGGAATGCCCGTCGAAGGAGCAGAAGATTATCTGGTTGATCTTGGCTTTGTCTCGCGACGCGACTTGCCGGAAATTATGGCGGCAGCTGATTTATTTGTGCAACCGGGTCGGCCCGGGCCTTTTGAAAACTACCGATTTCCATCAAAAATTCCCGAGATGATGGCCATTGGGCGACCTATTATATGCCCGGATCTGCCCTGTTTGTCTGCGTTTGCGGATAGGGAAGAGGTTTTTAAATGTGAAATGAACCATTCGGATGACATTTGTGAAGCGGTCATCGAAGTAACCACGACTCTGGGCTTGGTCGAAAAGCTGAGTGCAGGTTCGGCGCAAGCAGCCGAAAGAGAATGCCATCCCAAAGTGAAGGTCGATTCTTTGATCGAATATTATCATCAAATTATGGAGTCGAACCCATGAAGGGTTACGTCGATCAGGTTGAAGGCAATCAAATCATCGGATGGTGTGCTCCGGCGGTGCCGGGAACGCCAGCGATGGTTTGCGCAAAAATTGACTCCATCGAAGTTGCCAAAGTAAGCGCTGATATCGAGCGTGTGGACGTGAAGGATGCCGGCATCTGCGAAGCTCGATGCGGATTCGAATTGATCGTTCCTCTGCGAGCCTTTGACGAGCAAGGGCAGGAGTTTTCGGTCACTCTCGAGCGGCTTGAAGATGGTGTAATCATTGCTGAATCTGTTTCCGTGAATAGTCGCGGTGACAAGTGGATATGGTCTCCAGCCGATCTTGCGGTGATCGTGAAAGAATGGCATGAATCATCTGCGGCGGAGTGTGCAGAACTCAGGCGGCGCTTGTTGCGATTTGATATGTCCAACCTTGTTGCCGTGTTAATGGAGTATGGTTTTTTCGGGGAGGTGGAGGCGGCTCTGGCCACCAGGACAGATCCGGGAAATGATTCCGAAAGCTGGCTCACTCTCAGTGACGAGGCTTGCACCGATCTCCAAATCAAACGATGGGCTTTGGAATGCCGGTTAAAAGCTGCTAGTGCTCGCGCTAGGGCCGCGTTGCTTGAGGCTAAATTTCTAGATGATGAGCTTATGCCGGTTTTCCGCGAAGCTCTTGCGAATGATATGGTGGAACCTTCCGATTGGCTTACACTGCTAGATCTTTATATTTTATGTCCGGCTGCGGATTCTATTGATGATTTCATCAAGAGCGCGACTGGATTTTTCATTGCAAAACAGCATGAGAATGACCCGGTAATAGACGCATGTCTTTGTTATGGATTGATGCAAGCGACTGTCGATAAGGATGATCGGGACAACGGCTTATTCAGCATGCCCGTCCAGGATGGGTTGATATGGCCGCAATTTCAATCTCATGAACCAAGGAAATCGGTTCAGGTTTCTCTTGTTCTTTTTGTTAGCGATGAGGCATCGCCGGAGGCGTGTCATGAAAGTGTTCTATCGATTTTGAACCAAAATGCGCAGGGGCTTCAGCTTTTAATTGTTGGTAATACGAACCGGATCGCCGCAAAAACGCGCGAGCGGATGGATCGATGTGAAGGTGTGGAAGTTTGTTTTTTTCCGGGGAATTCGGAATGCATAGATTTGATCCGCGATGCGGCTGACAATATTACTGGTGAATACGTGGGCTGGTTTGAAGCTGGGGAAATCCTTGGCCCTGGAGCACCAGGGTCAATTTTCCCCAATGCTGCAGAGAGCCGGGAAGAGTCTGATTCTGCTGCGTTCGTATTTGATACAGCGGTTTTTACAAGAGAGAGAATCAGTGCCCGTAGCGGCGCATCACATCTTGCCGAACTCTCGCCTGATCGGCTCACGCGGATCGAAGAAGACTGGCTCGATCATCAATTTCTTTCAGATGGTTGGTTCCTTGTCACGCCCGACATTTTTGCTGAGGGCGTAAACCTGCTCCCGGCATTGGCCGGTCCCGATGCACTGCAATATGCGCTTTGTTTTGCAATAGTATCGCGTCAGGAACGCGTTAGGCATTGCGCAAAGACCGGGCTTTACCGCCCCATCCCGCTTCAACCGGTCGAACCACTACACACCCGCGAAATTTTTCAGCAGGCTGGGCAGCGCTCATTAATAGTCAAAGAGTCGTTCACATCGCCTGGAGCGGAGCGGCATCTCCGGACCTTGTTAGGCAAGCACTTTGCAAGTGATGAGCCACGGATAACCATCATGAGTTCCCGCTTGGGTAAAATTTTCAGTCCGGACACTGCACGTGAGATTCGCGAGCATTTTTCGGCACTCGGTTATCAGGCAAATTTTGTGGAAACCATCAACCCGGATCAGATTGTGCCTGGTCAGTTGATTTTAATCCTAGTGCATCAATACGGGACGGAGGAGCAACTTATTCCTATGCTCGCGAAGCGTTTTCCGGATTGTCCTCTGATTGGTTGGTTCTGGGATAATCATCACCAGGCTCTTGGCAATGTTGAGATTGCGCAGCACTTTCATGCTTGTATTGCCGCCCACGACTTCTGTCGCGAGGTTTTGCTTTCCCAACGAAACGTGTTGCTACCTTCGGTGCCACTTTGCGTCACTCAGTGGACTGCGGCTGAGGCGAAAACGCTATTTGCCAAGCATGGTCACGGGGATCGCTCCAGATTCTTGTATGGGGGTTTTGTTCGATATGCAACGGCTGTGCGAAGGAATGGGTTTGTGGCAACTTTGCAGAAACACCTTGATACGCATGCGCTGAACCTAGTGGAGGAATATAATCTTTCCGCGTATTTCGCCCTTCCGACGGAGGAGCGTTTTGCTGAATGGTGTCGCTACCGGACTTCGCTATGCCTGCCGCTTTTCCGAGATCTGTCCCAGCGCTTTTTTGACGCATTGCTCTGCGGGCAAGTGCCTGTTGTTACAGATGATATAGTGGATATGAGCAAGGTTGTTCGGGATCATCCAGGATTGGCAAAGCTGTTTGAGGTTTTGAAGGGGCATGATATTGTTGGTATAGAAGACGTTCTCGAAGGAGTGCATCAACGGTCTGAAAACAATTTGAATTTATCCCCTATGGAACTGCATCTTTACGCATTAAGTCACCACATGTTGAGGAATCGACTGGAATCAATTGTGTCATCCCTGAAGACCTATGTTGATGTGCCTTTGAGCTCAACGCCATTGCATTTAGTCGATCGAAACCATGATTAGGGAGTCCAAGCGTTTCATCGCTCGGCGCACTCGGCGGTTTCGACAGCGTTTCGCAAGGTATCCGAATATTACGGATCGTTTGAAGGCGGGTGATAAGTCCTGGCGACAGATGCAGCCTGTTTATGATCGGACAGGCCGGATTAAACCAGGCGATGTGCTGCTATTAACGTTGTCTCGGGATGAAAATATTCGCATTCCTCACTTTCTTGAGTATTACCGAAAACTTGGGGTTGATCACTTTTTTTTCATCGACAATCTTTCCATCGATCCCGTAGCTGATATTCTTGCGTCTCAAGAGGACTGCTCGCTTTGGAGAACAGGTGAGCCCTTCGAGGACTCTCACTGGAGCACTGATTGGCTGAATGCCATCCTTCCTAGATTTGCAATTGGTCACTGGGTCTTGAATGTTGATATCGATGAGTATTTTGTTTTCCCTTTCATGGAGACGCGAACTTTGAGTGAGTTACTTGCTCATTTAGACGACCTCAAAAGCCCGTCATTATTTTCATTGCTCGTCGACATGTACCCTGACGGGGCGGTTGAGGATGCGGTTTTGAAAAAAGGGCAACATCCGCTCGAAGTGACGCCATTATTTGATGCCTCAGGATATTACGCTGAGGCTGGACATAAAGAGGGGGGAGGTGTATGGGTAAGAGGAGGGCCTCGGCTTCGCGTTATCAATAAAGGGGTACTTGATGGGGCGCCTGCGATGAATAAAATTCCTTTGGTGAAATGGGAGCGGAATTACGTGTCTTCTTTGGGCACTCATTTGATGCTTCCAAATTTTCTAAATAATGGCTACCACAGGCATCACCACTCTCCCACCGGAGCGCTATTGCATTTTAAATTCCTGTCGTTTTTTCGAGAAAAAGTCCGCTTCGCTGTCGAAGCTGGAAATCACTATGAAGGATCACGGGAATATAAAAACTACCAAGCTCATCTCGAAACCGAGCCCAAGCTCACTCTGGCCAGCGCTGTGTCCGAAGTGTACGTCGATTCAAAATCATTGCTGAAGCGAAATTTGATGACAGCAGGGACTTGGACTTGAGGGGATTATTTTTCTATCAATAGTCGTTATGCCATCTTCGCCAGCTAAAATAGGCTATCTTATCCTCGCCCACAATAACTGTGAGCAGGTTGGCGGTATGGTTCGTATTCTAAGTTCGGGAAACAGCCGGATTGTCCTTCATCTGGATGCATCGGTTAAAGGATTGGAACGGATAGACTACTTGTCGCGGGTTAGGGAGAACGGCAAAGTTGAGGAAGCCGAGGCCATCATTTGCCAATGGGCGGATTGGTCTCTGGTGGCAGCTACGCTTTCAGGTCTTGAAAAATTTCAGGATGGTGGCGATCCGGTTTCGCATGTTGCTTTGTTGAGCGGATCTCATTTCCCGATTCGTTCCCCGCTTGAGCTTGAGACCTTTTTAAGCGAATATTCTAATTTTGATTTTATCGAAACTTGCGATGCTCAGGAAAATACATGGGTGAAGGATGGGCCGAATCTGGAGCGATTTCAGTATTTTTATCCCTTAAATTTTCGTGGAGAGCGGCGTGGATTCGATTTCCTGTTGTCATTGCAAAAAAAAATGGGAGTGAAGCGATCGCTACCGGAAAAACTTCGACCGCATCTAGGTAGCCAATGGTGGTGTCTCAGGTTTTCAACCTGTGAGCGAATTTTCGAATTTCTAAAGGACCATCCGAGAGTAAAACGCTATTTTAAATCAACCTGGATTCCCGATGAGTCTTTTTTTCAGACTCTCGTGGCGAATCTCATTGATGAAGAGGAAGTGGTGAATATGCCTTTTGTTCTGTATGCGCTCACGCCGAGAGGACGGCCGTACGTGTTTCATAATGATCGCGAGCCGTTTCTGGTCGGAAAGCGTCATCACTTCTTTGCGAGGAAGGTATCACCCCAAGCCGGAACATTGTTCCAGGCTTTGGAAGATCGCACATCGAGATCTGATGATAGAGTGACCACTGATACGACCCCTGCAGCGCTTGATGCAGAAAATGTCGAATTTGCTAACAAAGTTGAATCTTACTATCCGCTTCGTAAGCCCTTTCCCGGCTATCTTCACGATGATTACCGAGAGTTGTTCATGGCAATTGAGCAGCCGGTTTTCGTAATTTTGGGGCATAATATTTCCGATACCCGAGTGGAACAGCTTACAGAGAGCCTGAACTCGATATCTGATATTCAGTTTCTCGGCAGGCCGTTTCGTAAGGATGTTGTGGAGTTTACAGGGGTGATGGAAGAGTTGGGTCTTGGCGAAAAATCATTCGAGATTCGCGACCGCTACACTTGCCAATTATTTTACGAATTTTTCTCCAGGAGAAAAAAAGGAATCGTATTTTTGGTCGATCCAGATCACGATTTTGAAAGCTGGATGTCATTCAGCCATCTGCAGAATTATTTTCCAATCTGCATTTCGGATCAATCCGGATCAGTAGCTACGCGTTATGAACAAATGGCAATTGCAAAACGAGAAATAGGCTCGCCTGATGATACAAAAGTGCAGACTATGGACGACATGCAAGTGGTCCCGTATATTCGTAATCTTTGCTCGAAGGGATTTTCGCTGACCGCGCGTTCTTGCGAAATTGGGGCGGTGCGCACTGGTTCTGCTGCTACAGCACAGAAAGATAAGGGTTCCATTGTAGAGACGGGTGATGAGCGAGTCGGATCAGATAAACGTAATTTTGTGATTCTTGCTTATGCGCGTTCAGGTTCTTATTTGTTGGTTGATTTGCTTAATCAGATACAAGGAGTGCGGTGTCATGGAGAGATTTTTAAAAAAGCAAGGATTGAGCTCGATGAAGATATGTTGAAAAAAATTCCTCTGAATTTGAAACAACGGAATGAGCAAGAACTTGAGTATCTCTCACGAGTCATTGAGCTCAGCGACGCTGGAACGGTTGGATTCAAGTTGTTGGCATCGCAGAATACGGCCATTGAAAATCATGTGATTCATTCGGATTAAATCGCTAAAATTATTCTTCGGCGTAATGTATTTGATATGTATATTTCGCTTCAGAGGGCGAAGGCCACTGGGGTATGGATTGACAAAGGGCACCGGCAGTATCCTGAAGATCCTACATTCCGATTTGAAGCGCGCGCTTTTGATCGCGAGCTTCAATGGCATTCTGACTATTACAGTAGGCTCGAAGGCTTTGTTATGGAACGATCGGATCAGTTTATAATGGTCGATTATGAGGAGGTGATTGATAGAGTGGCATTCGATAAAATTTTCCCATTTCTAGGCCTTGCGCAGCCAACATCTGATTCTCTGACAACAAATCTAAAAAAACAAACCATTGAACCAATTGAAAAATTGGTCATCAATTTTGAAGAAATGGTGAAACATATTCGCAACCATCATCCTGACCTTTTTATGTCTTTAAAAGACCGCGGACAATTCCAATGAAACCACGCTTTGTCATTTTCGGCTCCATGCGCACCGGATCGAATTACTTGATCTCCTTGCTCAATCAAGTGGACGAAATCATTTGTCATGGGGAGGTGTTCAATCCTGGATTCGTCGGTTTGCGGGAAGACTTGGCGGTTCATTTTAAGTATGATATAAAAGATATCTCTAAGCGTGACGATAACATCGAGATTTTTTTCAACCGTGTTGTTGATGAACACTCTGACAAAGTAACTGGTTTCAAAATTTTCCCTGGGCATCATTCGTATGCCATCAACAGAGTGCTGGGTGACAAATCAATCCGCCGGGTTCATCTTAAGAGGGACATTCTGACCTCCTATATTTCTCTATGCCAGGCCAAGGAGAGTGGGGTATGGAAAATCGATTCTTGTATAGATGGCGACGTTAAATCCCAGCGTAGAATGCGTAGAAGGCGCAAGCGCTATGATAGTAAAATTAGTTTTGTGCCTGCGGAGTTCGAAAAATACAGAAATAAGATCCAACAGTTCTATCAAAAACTGGAGGCTGATAGCGAAAAAAACGACATTCCTTTGTTCGGAATCTGGTATAAGGACCTGCACAATTCGGAAAAGCTGAATGAATTACTGGAGTTTATCGGGGTTGAGGAAAGGGATCATCATTTCGATGAAATCATCGTCAAGCAATCGGAATCGGATATAGAGGGCAGGGTGGATAACTTTGGGGAAATGCTTGATTACCTGACTCGCGAACAAATGCCATGCCCGATGATTGCAAATGTGAAAGCCGGTCGGGAATTCATGGCTTTGCAGCGGATCGATGAAGCTGAATCCGCTTATCGCTCGGCCACCGAGCAGTACCCAGGTCGCGCCGAGGGTCACGTGGGTTTGGCCCAGATAGCCGCTAAACGGAAGGATTGGGCGGGGGCAATCGCAAGTTGGCAATTTTGTCTGGAACGATTTTCGGAGCAGGGCAGGCCGTTTTGGTTTGTTGAACTCGGTCGAGCGTTAGTGACCCTTGGACGAATAGATGAAGCCGAAGCAGTTTACCGTTCGGCAATCGAGCGCTACGATGATCGCGCCGAGGGTTATGTGGGTTTGGCTCAAATAGCCGCCAGTCGTAAGGATCGGGAGATAGCGGCTACGTGTTGGCAAGATTGTTTCGATCGATTCATCGAACAGGCCAGACCGTTTTGGTTTGTTGAAGCGGGGCGTGTCTTGGCGGTTCTTGAGCGGATGGATGAGGCTGAAGCCGTTTACCAATCGGCAACCGAGCGCTACCCCGATCGTGCCGAAGGATATATTGGCTTGGCCCAGGTGGCCGCGCAGAGAATGGACTGGCAGTGTAGCTTGGAGCGTTGGGATTTCGTCTTTGAGACCTATAAGGACAAAATGTCGGATTCTAATCAAGTGTCGCGGGCGCAGGCATGTACTAAGACAGGTCAATTTGATTTAGCCGATGAAATTCTGGCGGCATTGATCGTCAAGCGTCCAGACTGGCGGCTTTGTTGGATGCAGCGTGCAAACAACGCTGCCACGCGAAGAGATGAGACGCTTGCACGTCAATACTGGTCGGCTGCTCATATGAAGTTTCGCAGAGTAGTGGAGGGGAACTTGGGCTATAGACGATTTCAAAATAGTCTTTCGGACGAAATGCACTATATCGTTGACGATTATAGGGATGTTGCGGAGGATCCTCGAAAAGCATTGCGTCATATTGACGAGTTGAATGTTTCTGAAAATGGCCCCAGGCCCTTGGTGGCAGCACGCCATTATGCAGGGATTTTCGCGGATTCCGTAAAGATCCATATAGCCTTGGCAGGGCATATGCGTAATAACATCCGCTTTCCCAATGATCTTACTGAGTTACTGGAGACAACGAAAGGAATATGCCAGCGCTTCCCGAATTCCAGGGACGCGTGGATAGAACGAGCGCGTGCTTTGATCTGTGCCAACCGACTTGAAGAAACGGCGCGCATTACTAAAAATATCGAGAAAGCTTTTGGGAGATGCACCCATACCGATGAGCTTAATGCTTGGATTGCTCAAGCAGAGGGTGATCACATTCGCGCAAAGCAACTTTCTAAACAGTTGCTGAGGGAACAGTATTCTTTTGCAGTTCATGGTCAGCTGAAACGCTTTGAGCGTATCGATTCCAATCAGGATCCCAGTTCGTGCGAAAAAATCCTCTTGTTTTGTGTAATCCGTGACGAGATCGATTTCTTGCCCTGGTTTTTTGAATATTATCGATCGATTGGGGTTGATTGGTTTTTCTTTGTCGACAACGGCTCCAGTGATGGATCGAAGGACTTTCTTTGCAGTCAAGCCGACACAACCGTTTACTGGACTGACGACAACTTCCACCAGGCTTCCTCTGGCATGCGGTGGATCAATGAACTGATTGAACGTCATGGCGACGGCAACTGGTGCGTTTTTGTCGATGCGGACGAGCAATTGGTAGTTCCTGGTCCAAGGGATACAGGTTTACGGCAAGTTGTTGATCACATGCGCGACCGGGGTGATGAAGTCATGTTCGGATTCATGTTGGATATGTACCCGGATAAAGGAAATGCGTATTCATTGTTTCAAAGCGGAGATGACCCACAGAACTTCTCGCCTCTTTTTGATAGTGACTATTTGGTATTTGGCGACTGGCAATCGCCTTACAGGAGCATTGAGGGGGGCGCGCGCGATCGACTTTTCAATACGACGCATAGATTGAGAAAAGCCCCAATTGTATGGGGCGGAGCGAATGTTCGTTACCTTACCAATCATACAACGACGGCCGCGCAGGTCAGTGAAGTAACGGGAGCGTTGCTTCACTATAAAATTCTTCGGGAAAGCCGGCTGGTTGATACGCCTCGGGAGCACGACGTTCAAGGACGCCTGAAAAACAGGAGCCCGCATTGCAAGGTATCCCATGATCGCTATCGTCAGGTACTTGAAAATATTGATCTTGCGGATTTTCCAAAATCGTCAAGCACCTTAACTTTTGAATCTGCCGGTCAGTTGGTAGAATGTGGATTGATTCATGCTTTACCTAATTCAGCATCGGTAACGCAAAAGCATAAACTGCAAAAACGGCTCGATTTTATCGAAGTGGGAATGCGACAGCAAAGACGCGATCATCAAACGGAAAATTCGATTGTCATTGCATCGCGAGCACGTGTCTTGTCCATGAATAAAAATTGGGTAGCTGCAGCCGGGCAATGGAGAAATTGTTTTGAACGTTTTCCAGCACAATCTCAGCTAAATTGGTATGGAGGCTTGGCCCATGCTCTCATGTTTTCGGGGTTGTCTGAGGAAGCTAGCCGAGTTTATCGGCAGTTGGTAGATATTCAAGGGGGTGTAACACCATATATAATCCAGGGGTTAAGTCGGGTATTTCTTGATTCTGGAAATTTGGAAGATCTGGTCAAAGAGTATCAATCGGGGGCGCTAAAAAGTGATGAGGGGACTGTCGATGATCTGGATGTGGTGACTTCACTCGTGCAGTGCAATCGGATTGCCAATGCGAGAGTGATTTTTGACCTTGTGACCAAACGATTGAAAGACGCGTTGGCCATCGACCGATGTCTGACGCTGATTCCTATTTTATTCGATGGCTCCGAACGAACCCAGCGACTGTTGGAATGTGAGGCGGCGGTAAGTGAACGATTGGATAAGTTTCCGAAAAATTACGAATCCGACTTGCTTTTAGCTGTCCAATTGGGAGCCCTATTGGCTCTGCGTGATTACGAGAAATTCAAGTCTTGCTCGGCGAAGCTCGATGAATCGTCAAATATATCAGGGAGACTCCGGCCTTTTGTGGAAGTTAGACGACGACTGTGCAATCAAGGCGTTTCTGCAGTCAAGTCCACAAAGGTTTTTGTCATAGGACTTTCGAAAACAGGTACCAGCTCATTGTCGTCAGCTCTTGATATACTTGGATTTTCCACCGTTCATTTCGTCAACCCGTTGACACGGGAAATTATTTCCAAAGACGATTTCAATTTATTTGATGCCTTTGCCGATACACCTGTAAGTTTTCAATTTGAAGAGATTTTCGAGCAATATCCAGATGCAAAATTTGTTTATACGAAAAGGCCCATGCAAAGTTGGGTCGCATCCTTCACTAAACATTTCGCAAAGAATCTAGATGCCCCTGACTGGGATGCGTTACAAGCAAGGATAAACCACCCCGAGGGCTGCCGTCACGGTGAGATCTACCGAGCGATACATAATAACCTATACTGTGAGCATGCTGATGCAATGGAGGCATATCAGCATCACGATAAACGGGTAAATTTGTTTGTTCAAAGTGAGCGGTGCGGTCAATTGTTGGAATTTGATATATTTTCCGGCGACGGCTGGTCCAAACTTTGCGATTTTGTTGGAAAACCGGTTCCAAGTTCCCCTTTCCCATGGAAAAACAAAACAACAATTGAAGATACGCAACAGGACTGACTCTCTGGTGGAGGAGGGATATTTCCCAGTATAGATCTTAGCAGTGACGCGGAAGCTCCTTAATTTCGATTAAGCGGCGGATATACTTTTACGGAATATGTGCAATGCTATTTTTTCTAGCTTATCTATTTTGTTAGTATCAATTGCGACTGCTTGTTGATTTTTTCTCAATGAATCAAGCTCGTTCTTTACTGAAAGTTCAGGGCAATAA
>JAJRVS010000414.1 GCA_024277195.1 Verrucomicrobiota bacterium
GAGTTTGAAGCTGAAATCGAGAATGAAATCTCCGTATTCTTTTTCACTGGTGATGGAGTGAGCTCCTTTGGGGCAGCTGACGTTGACTCCGTCGATTTTGTAGTTGGCGGTATCGCCGGTCCAGCCGGTGAAGTCTTTGCCATTGAAGAGTGGGACCCAGTGAGCGACTTGGTCGAGCATGGCTTGGGTTTTTTTGCCAGCAATCATGGCGGGATCGGGGCCTTTTTTCTTGGGGGCGGCTTGCGCGGGTAATGCTAATCCGGCGATCAGGCCGAGGCCGATGGCGGAGGTGAGTAGGATGAGTTTGTTGGTTTTCATAAATACTTGAGTTGAGACACGCTAGCTGAGGTTTTGTTGAATAAAGAATGGAGGCAGGGAAAAGATTTTTAACCGCGGATAGCACGGATAAACGCGGATGGGAGAAGAGGTGCAGAGGCGCGGAAGGGGGAATAAATGATAGGGTAGAGTCCAATGGCAGTTAGTTAAGGGGGGAAGCTAAAGAAACTGGAAAGAAAGGTTCACACGAAAGCACGAGCCGAGCGCAGCGAGACAGCCGGATGATATTACCCGGAGGCAAAGCACGAAGGGAAGAAAGGATTTTGTTAAGATAACTTCGTGTCTTCGTGCCTTCGTGTGAAAATCTCATTGGGTAAGGTTGTAAGCTGTTTGAATGACCCGATTGGCTCCATGAGGATCTTCTACCGATAGGTTGCCTTAACTAGGTGGCATTGAGGGTAGAGTCGTAAAAAAGAGATCTCCCCGCTTTGCTCATGCAGCAAAGTGAGGAAAGGATGAAGGGTGATTTATTTTAGGTTGGTCCAGACGATGTTGCGGTATTGGGCGCGGGTTTGGAAGGAGCAGATGCCGAGGGGGATGCAGAGTTCGATGTCGCCGGGGCGCACGCTGATTTTTTTGTCTTTCAGGTCGAGGTCGACAAATTGTTTGTCATCGAGCCATACTTCGATTTTGGGATCGGTGACGCGCACTTTGATTTTATACCAACGGTTGTCTTCGAAACCTTCGATGTTCATGGTTTCGTTTTCCGAGGCATCGAGGTCGTCGATGCTGGAGATGCCGATAATGCCACCACCCCAGCCGCCGGCGATGAAGGAACAGTGACGGTCTTTGACAGGGAAGGTGAGGCCGAGGAAAAAATCGTTGCCGCTCAGTTTCATCACTTCGAGGGAAAGTTCGTAGTTGGAGGTGGCGGGTGGTTTTTCGCCCCAGACCACTCCCGTCATCATGGCGCCAAAATCAAATTGCAGGTCGCCTTTTTCAGTGATGAATACTTCGCCTTCGCCACCGAATTCGACCGGTTTCCATTTGCCCATTTTTTTGCCATCAAAGAGCGAGATGACATTGGGATCTTTTTTAGCTGTAGTGGGTTTGGCGGCGGCTTTGGTTTTTTTCTTGGGTTTTTCCGCTGCGGCTTTTGTCGGGGCTGTGGCAGGTGTTGTTTGGTCTTTAGCTTGGTCGCCATCAGGCTTTTGTTGAGTATCGCCGGGTTTGCAGGCGGGCAAGGTGATGAGGGTCAGGGCGAGTAAACCTAGGGTGAGGGGGGATAGTATGAGAAATTTTGACATGTAGGAAGTTTGCGGGCTGAGAGCAAGGTCGCAAGGGATTTTTTTTGGCTTTGATCAGGAAGAAACATTTGAAGAGAGCGGCGGAGTGAAGGATGTAGGGGCAGGAATAATATGATTTCGATAAATGACGATGCAGCGGGCCGGTCTCTGGTGGACGAGGTCAGCGAGTTTTTCTCTCCTGAGGGCGCGCTTTCATCTTTGAAGCACTTTGAATACCGGGCTGAGCAGCAGCAAATGGCGGTCAGTGTGGCAGAGGCTTTGATGAACGCCGAGCCGTTGGTGGTGGAGGCGGGCACCGGAGTGGGCAAATCGTTGGCTTATCTGGTGCCGGCGGTGTTGTTGGCGAAGCGGGAGAAACGCAAGGCGGTGATCACTACCCATACGATCAACTTGCAGGAGCAGTTGATTTTGAAAGATATTCCCTTGTTACAGAGTGTATTGGGGGATGCTGAGGGTGCGGGGGTGCGCGCGGTGTTGATGAAGGGGCGGCGCAATTATGTCTGCCCGACTCGCCTGCGTCGAGCGCTGGCGGTGGGGGATGACCTGTTCACTTCCTCTGATCGGGATGATCTCAAGGCGATCGAGGATTGGTGCAAAAAGACCAAAGACGGCAGTCGCAGTGATATGAATTTTGATGTGCCGCCTCGGGTGTGGGCGCAGGTTTGCAGTGAACCGCATATCTGTACGCTGAAAACCTGTGGCGGGACCAAGAGCTGTTTTTATCAAGAGGTGCGCAAACAGGTGGCCGCTGCGGATCTGGTGGTGATGAATCACACTTTGTTTTTCACTTTGCTCGCGGCGCAGCCGGAGTTGGTGGAAAAAGGAACCGGTACTTTGTTTCCCAATGATTTTGTGATTTTTGACGAGGCGCATACTTTGGAATCGGTGGCGGCTAAGCAGTTGGGCTTGAATGTGACCCAGGCGGGTTTGCGTTTTGAACTGCATCGTTTGTATAATCCGCGCAATCATAAGGGCTTGTTCAAGCTGGCGGGGGACATGCGAGGTATCGAGGAGACGGCGGCGGTATTGGGGGAGATGGATGATTTTTTCATGGGCATCGAGAGTGAGTGCGGTTTTCACAACAGCAAGCCGTGGGAACGGGAGTTCAGGGTGAGGAATCCGGAGCTGGTGGAGAATACCTTGGCAGAGGGGTTGAGGAAGATCCGTGCCTGTGCCTTGGAAGCGGCGGATCGCGATGAAAAGGAGTCAGCTAAGTTGGAGTTGCAGGATCTGGCGCGCCGTATGGCTGAGGCGCGGGAGGCGATCAGTGCTTTTCTCGATCAGAGTGCTGAGGGGCATGTTTACTGGGTGGAGCAGGGAGGGATCAATAAGGATTCAGTTTCGCTGAATGCGGCGCCGATCGATGTGGCGGAGCGATTGCGGCCAATCTTTTTTGAAAATGGTAAAAGCTGTGTGGTGACCAGTGCAACATTGGGTATCGGGGATAAGAAGTTGGAGTATTTTCAAAAACGAGTGGGGGCGGAGCAGTGCACGGCGGTGCAGATCGGCAGTCCTTTTGATTATGCCAAGCAGATGAAGGTGCATCTGGTGAGGTCGATGCCGGCGCCGGGTGAGACGGGTTATGACGAGGCTCTAGTGAAATGGATTCGTCATTTTGTCGCCAAATCACAAGGCCGGGCTTTTATTTTGTTCACTTCGTGGAAGTTGCTGAATATGGTGGCAGATAGTATGGAGGCTTATTTTTCTGGTCAGGGATGGGATATGATCGTGCAGGGTCGTGGTGGGTCGCGCAGGTATTTGTTGGAGCAATTTCGTGAGAACGAAAGTTCGGTATTATTGGGGACGGATAGTTTCTGGACCGGGGTGGATGTGCCGGGGGAGGCATTGGAAAATGTGATCATCACCCGGCTGCCTTTTGCGGTGCCAAGTCACCCACTGACGGCTGCTCGTATGGAGGCGATTGAGGATGAGGGTGGCAGTGCGTTTATGGAGTATTCCCTGCCAGAAGCGATCTTGAAGCTGAGGCAGGGAGCGGGGCGTTTGATTCGTTCGCAAGATGATAGTGGCATGGTGGTGATCTTGGATAATCGGGTGCTGAGCAAGAGGTATGGAAGTGCGTTTTTGAAGGCACTGCCCGAGGCACCGATAGAGGTGTCGGGGTGAATTTCCTTCACCAAGGTTTCAGCGAGACAAGTCGGTGGTCAAGGGGAGGGGAGAACCGCCAATGGACGCTAATAAACGCGAATAGGATAGGGGATTTGGGGGAGGAACTTTGGCAATCAAAAATTAACTATTCTTCATCTTATAATATCTCTATCACCTCTGTGAGCTCGGCGGTATAATTTCTGGGTGTGATTTTGTCAGTTGGTTGAATTGCGAGAGGGCGTTAGTCCGGCGACTGCATTTACTGCATTTCAATGCGAAGTTTCAACAAGGCGGTTACCGACATCATATCGACGATTTCGCCGCGATCGACCATGTTGAAGGCTTCGGCGAGCGGTAGTTTGCGGATGGAGATTTTTTCGGTGGGCTCGGGCTGGGCTTCGGTCATGGTGAGATGGTGGGCGGTGTAGAGAAAGGCACGCTCATCGCTGACGGAGTTGGACAGTTGCAAGTGGCTTAGGATGGGGGTGTAGGTTTGTGCGATCAGGCCGGTTTCCTCTAGTAATTCGCGTTGGGCAGCGTCGAGCAGGTCTTCGCCTTCGGCGCAGCCGCCTTCGGGGATTTCCCATTCGTAGGTTTCTGTGGGGTAGCGGTATTGGCCGACTAACCAGGTATTGCCTTTTTCGTCGATGGGCACTACGCCGACGGCGCGGTTTTTGTAGTGAACGACACCGTAAATTCCTTTGCCACCGCTGGGATTGGTGACCTGGTTTTCTTCAAGGTGGATCCAGGCATTATCGTAGATGTCGCGGGTGCTGTGGGTGATCCACGGGTTGGATGTGTCTGGGTCGTTGGGCATGGGCGCTGTGATTTTTTTAGGCTACAAATTCGGACAAAAAAGTGAAATGGTAAACAGAAAAATAGTTGAGTCGAGGGGGGCGGGTGATGAATGGGAACGGGTTTATTTTGTTAGCGACTTTTGGGTGAAGTTTGGTTAAGGTTCATCACTTATGAATCGGAAGATGTTATGGATGGGATGCGGCATGGCTTTGTTGGGAGCGTTGCTGCTGACAGGGTGTCAGAACGGTGGGGCGGGCAAGGGCGGAAGAAAAGGGGGTAAGTCGAATCATGGGGCTTCTTTTTTGAAATCGAGCCATGGACCGTTGAATGCTTGGTTGGACGAGACTTTTGAGGTGGAGTATCGCAAAATGACTCTTGATTTGGTTTTTGAGCAGCAACCGATTTCTGATATCCGTTATGAATTCCGTCATATTGCCAGGGAGTCACCGTTGTTCAGTTTGAATTCGCCTGATATCTCCCGACGCGATATTTTAAGGAAGATTGCGGTGTTTTATCATCTGCGCATGAGCGTGGCTCAGATTAATGGCAAGCCGGCTTATGTGTTGGTGGAGGGTTCGGCTAAGACTTCGCAGTTTGATCCGAATGATACGGGTAATCGTAGCGTTCCGGTGTTGGAGCTGTGAACTTCGGGGGAGGACAAATATGGAAATTTGTCCTACGGGGGAGATTTAATTTAATGAGAGGTCGTCGGGTTCGTCGGCGAGCAGGGCGTGCCAGGGGCTCATTTCTTTGAGCAGGCGGTTCCACAGGGTGTCGAGTTCGTCGAGGTCGAGCACGCGTTTTTCGGGTTTGTGGGTGATCCAGGTTTTTTGCTGGAGTTCGGATTCGAGTTGGCCTTCGCCCCAACCGGAGTATCCGACAAAAGCGCGGATGGAGAATCCTTCGATTTGATGGCGCAAGGCTTGTTTGGCGGAGAGGTGGCTGGTGAACTGGAGGGTTTTCATTCCCTCTGACCAAGCGATGGAACCAAAGGTGAGGTGTTCGGTGCTGACCGGGCCGCCGATGAACACTGGCACGTCGGCGAGTGATTCGAATTCTTCGGCGGGTAATAAGTCGCCGACGGATTTGCCTAGCGGACGGTTGAGAATGTAGCCGTGTGCGCCTTCGCCTTCGCTGTGTTCGGTGAGCAGCAGCACGCTGTGGCGGAAGGTGGGTTCGCGCAGGCTCGGGTCGGCAAGGATGATGCTGCCTTGCAGAGAATTACTGTTATTTTCCTCGATGGACGACATGGTGATAAATGAGTGTGGGTTAATTTAGCCCTGTTGAGCGCATTGCGCAATTATGGACTTGCGCAATGGCTGGCTTTGGCGAGCATGGGTTTCAGAAGAAGTGTGAAGGGATGTTGATGAGAGATTTAATAGAGCAAGTAAAACAAGGGCAGCAGCTTGATCCGAACCAGGTGGCTGTGGCGGGCGATTTTTTATTGGATGAAAAAACGTCGGCGGAGGATAAAGCCGAGTTTTTGAGTGAATTGGCGAGCAGGGGAGAGACTGCGGGTGAGATCGCTGCTTTTGTGCAGACTTTTCTTGAGCGTGCGGTGGATCCGGGTATTTCTGCGGATCAGCTCGACGGTCCGGTGTTGGACGTCTGCGGCACGGGCGGGGACAAATTGGATTTGTTCAACATCTCGACGGCGACTATTTTTGTGTTGGCGGCTGCGGGGGTGAAGGTGGTGAAACACGGCAATCGTGGCATCACTTCAAAAAGTGGTGGTGCGGACGTGCTGGAGGCTTTGGGGATTCGTATTGATATGGCTGCGGAGGAATTCGCAGAGTGTGTGAAGCAGGTGGGCGTGGGTTTTTTGTTTGCGCCGATGTATCACCCGGCGTTCAAGGCGGTGGTGCCGGTAAGGAAAATGTTGGCGGATCGTGGTCAGCGCACGATTTTTAATATCCTGGGGCCGCTGCTCAACCCGGTGCGTCCAGATTATCAGGTGATCGGCGTTTTTGATCAGGATCTGGCTCCGGTTTTTGCCGATATTCTTACTCGTCTGGGTAGGGAAAATGCTTGGGCGGTGCATGGCAAAACGGCGCAGGGCGAGGGCATGGATGAGATGTCGGTGTGTGGGGCGACGCAGATTTGGAAAAGTTGTGGCGGGGAGAAATCATCGCAGATGATCGAGCCTGCGGATTTGGGATTGAACTTGAGTGCGGTGGAGGAGCTGAAGGGCGGTGATGCGGTGGAGAATGCGGCTTTGTTGCGCGGGATTTTGGAGGGGGAGTTGAGAGGAGCTAAGCGGGATATGGTACTGCTGAATGCGGCTGCGGGTTTGGTGGTGACGGGTAAAGCTGCGAATTTGAGTGAGGGTTTGTTGTTGGCGGGTGAGCAGGTGGACAGTGGGGCGGCGATGCAGGTGCTGGAGCAGTGGCGGGGGTTTTAGGGAGGAAGAGATTGACTGCGGATGCACGCGGATAGGGAGAGGATTTTTAACCACGGATGGCACGGATTTCACGGATGAAGAGAAAGGGAGGGAGTCCGTAGATATCAGAGTAGTTGGGATAATTTTTTTGGTCGTTGTGGAATAGGGTGAAAAGCCCTTAGAGGGAGTTTTTGTGAACAGCTATTTTTTCGATTTTGCTTGTGTAAGAATTAAGGGGGTAGGTGTTGATTTTTCCAAACATGTCCTGCATTTCGATTTGCCATGGGGCGTTACCGGTTTGGATGAAGCGGTAGGTATCTTGCTCCCAGTTGTTTCCCTTTGATAGAGTCATCTCTATTCGATAAAAACAGTCGTTTTTGTCATTGATTTTGGTATCGATAATAACTTTTGCTCCCTCTTTTCCTAGGTAGCCTGCTACAAGGTGCAATTTTCTCCCATTAATGGGGTATACAGGGTTTTTTTCATCCATGTAGTTGGTGTAATCGACTTGCTCGATTACTGGGATATGTGCGGGAAGTTCAATGTCGATCCATCCTCCTTCGGAATAATGAGATAGGCGTATATAGATTCCTCTGCCAACATTCACAGCGGGTATGATGATGGCTATGCTGGCGAGGGAAATCATAAAGAGTTTCAGATGATTTTTTTTCATTCGATTTTGATTTTAGAACTTGGCTGAGCGAAGCAAAGTTTATTTTGAAAGAATTAGGCGGCTTGTATCGTAAAGCGACCATGAAATGGTTTGCACCGGTTTTTGTTCTTGCTCTCTTTGTTGTTTGTTTTGTGGTTTCAATGAGCTTTGTTCATGTTTTCCATGGCGAGCACATTGGAGGGAAAATTAGTGAAGAGTGGACGGCTTCACTGAGGCTTGTTGTTATTGGAGCTTTGACCAGCCTACTGTTTTCGTTTGCTTGCAGTGAGTTGTTGAAATCTAGCTATGATTTGAAAATTCCTTTTGCTTCAACCTTGATTGGCTTGTTATACGCTGTGGCGTTATTTTTATTATTTTGGTTTATCGAGACAGAGGATTTTCCTGCGGCTGTTTTTTTGCTTGGAGCATCCAAGGATCTTTGGATAACGCTTTTTTTAACTCCAATGGCAGTGATGTTTTTTGGGGCCTTGATTCGTTCTGAAAAACTCTCGCGGTGAAAAAAATCCATACCATCCGTATCATCTGTTAAATCCGTGGTGAATTTTTTGTCGTTCGGGTTATAGTGGCAGGGAATCGGGCTAGGGAAATGGCGAGTCAAAAGCGTATATTTTTTATCATAGGAATACAGGGCAGAGCTTTGTCGCTCTCTTCGATGTGCTTGTTTTTGGCGGCTTTTGTTTCCTGTCAAAAAGCCAAGGAGTTTTCGAGTCGGATCGTCAAGCGGGTGGCGGAGGTGGAGAAAGCTGGTGAGGCGGTGGAAGAGGTGGAGCCTACTTTGA
>JAJRVS010000415.1 GCA_024277195.1 Verrucomicrobiota bacterium
AATACGCCGATACGAGTGACGCTGCCTTTCAATTCAGCCAGCCACGGACGCGCTTGTTCGATATCGATGTGACGTTTGGATTTTGGCCAGAAGTTGATGCCAATCGCATCGGCACCGAGCTCAACGATTTGATGGGCTTGCTCCGCTTGGGTGATGCCGCAGATTTTGATCGCAACGGTGTTTTTCTGAGGGGCAAAAAAGCTCATCGTTTTTTCAGAATCATCATCAGCTCTTTGCCTTCACGCCCAGGGTAGGCATCGTCGGGTTGCCACTGTTCGCTGATCTCAAATGATCCACCAAACAGTTCCTTCAGTTCCTCTAGCGAGCAACCGTGCGGCGGCCCCTCACCGGGTAGGTGCTCTTCATCGTAGGGATTGAGATAAAACACGGCCAGCAAATGCCCGCCGGGTTTCAGTGCGGTAGCGCAGGCTTCGACGTAGGTTTTACGGTCTTCTTGATTGATGGCGCAAAAACAGGTGTGCTCCCAGATCCAATCGAAGCTGCCATGAAGTTCATCGGGCAGATTAAAGTAGTCGCCGGTCAAAAAATGTTCGCGCCCTACTTTGGCAAAATCTCCGGCGATTTTCATCGCGGTGGGAGAGAGGTCAAAACCGATCACTTCGGTTTCATCGCCACCGGCGGCAGAGAGTGCGCGCACATCGTGACCCAATCCGCATCCTGGCACCAGAACGCGACCAGTGGGTGCAGGGTGATTTTTCAGAAAAGCGGCTAGTCCGGGAGCTGGGCGGCCTTTATCCCATGGGGTTTCTTGATCAAGGTAGTGTTGCTCCCAGTTGGTTGGATTTTTTTCTGTCATATGTGCTCGCTTTTCGTGATGGAATTTGTAAATGTATGCGCTTTTTGAAATTATGCCAAAATCTAATCGCCCCAGTATTGCCAGAAAGCTCCGCCCTTATGCGATTTTGATCGCGATTGCCATAGTGGTGGTATCGAAATTCGGTGCGCGTTTGAAGCAGGACTACTTCCCTGAAGAAAAGGGCCAGGCTTCGGCGACATCAAAAACTCGGCATATCGGTGGATTTGAGTTGCTTGAGGGCTGTCAATGGGTGGATCAAAGGAATAATGATGGGGATAGTTTTGTGGTCAAGCACAAGGGCAACGAATACATTTTCAGGTTGTATTTTGTGGATGCCCCGGAGAAGTATATTTCGGATAAATACAAGGATCAGCGCAAACGAGTGGCGGATCAGGGTAGGTATTTTGGTGAGTTGAGTTCTCAGCAAGCGGTGGAAATCGGGCTGAAGGCCAAGGCGTTTACTGAAAAACAGTTGAAAGGGAAATCGTTCACGGTGATGACAAAATGGGAGAGTGTGTTCGATAGCGAGCGCTATTATGCGTTTGTCTGGTTGCCGGGTTCGACCGAAACCAATCAGAACCGTTTGAGCGCGGCTTTGGTTAAAAATGGCTTGGCGCGTATTTACACCAAAGGGCCGGGGAATCAGAAGGATTACAGTTCGGGACGTTATGACGGGCAGGGGGCAGGGGCTTTGCAAGTAGGTAAAAAATACAAAAAACGACTGTATCAAATGGAAGCTCAGGCGAAAAAAGCCAAAGCGGGTGCCTGGGGGGCTAAGTGATTTAAGCGGAGGGGATATTTCAGATGGGAGATTTATTGCCCATGTGACAAAAGGGTTGATAGAGAAAGCGGGCTTTGGCTTGACTGAGGGGTAAGGTTTCTTTTATCAATTGGCATTGAAGATGCTTTTAGTTGTGTTAAGGGAGGCTGAACCCTGAATCTTGAAGACAAAATACCAATGAGTGCGAAAAAAACTGTAAAGAAAAAAGTGGTGGCTAAAAAAGCGGCTAAAAAGAAAGTGGTGAGCAAGCCGGCGGCAAAAAAGGCAGCGGTTAAGAAAGCGGCGGTTAAAAAGGTGGCGGCCAAGAAGAAGGCTCCTGCCAAAAAAGTTCCTGCTAAGAAAAAAACGGCAGCTAAAAAACGAGCCAACAAGGCGTTGAGCGGCGAACAACGTTACCAGATGATCCAGGATGCGGCTTATTATTTGGCTGAAAAATCAAATTTTTCGGGCAATACCGTAGGGCATTGGTTTGAGGCTGAAAAACAAATCGACGATCTGTTGAAAAAGAAATAACCGTTACGCGGCGCTACTGCTTTCTGGATCAGTGATCCAGATCGCTTTGGTGGGTTTCCTGGGCGAGCCAGACGGAAACCAGCGTGATCATGGCAGCGACGGTGAGGTAGGCGGCTACGGGCCAGGGATCGCCGTCTGACCATTTCAGCAGTAAGGCGGCGATCATCGGCGCGAGACCGCCGGCAAAAGGGGCGGCTAGTTGATAACCCAGCGACGCGCCACTGTAACGAACATTGGTGCCAAACAGTTCGGAGAAAAAAGCTGCCTGCGGGCCATACATGGCGGAGTGGATGATGAGCGACAAGATGATGGCCAACCAGATCAGAACGGTGGACTGGGTATCGAGCAGGGCAAAGAATAGGAAGGGGAAAAAAAGCAGCGCGGTGGCTCCTGCCATGTAGACCGGTCGTCGGCCGATTTTGTCGGACAGTTTGCCAAAATAGGGGATGGCAATCAGTTGCGCGACGGCGGCCAGCAATACCCCGTTGAGCACGGTTGACTTGGGCAGGCCGAGTTGCTCGGTGGCGTAAGTCAGCGCGAAGACCGTGAAGATATAGAAACCGGCATTCTCTCCAAAGCGCATGCCCATCGCCAGGATCACATTTTTCGGATGACGTTTGAGGGTTTCGATGATGGGAATTTTGGCTTTTCCTCCTTCTTTGCTTAGCTTTGAAAACAGAGGACTCTCCATGATCTGCAGGCGGATGAACATGCCGATGCCAAGCAATACGATGCCGAGCAAAAAAGGTATGCGCCAACCCCAGGCGAGAAAGTCGTCCTCGGGCATTTGCGAACACAATTTAAACACTCCGTTGGCGAGCAGCAGTCCCACCGGTACGCCTGCTTGCACCCACGAGCCGTAATAACCGCGCTTGCCTTTGTGGCCGTGTTCGACTGCCATTAAAACGGCGCCCCCCCATTCGCCCCCCACACCAAATCCCTGGATGAAACGCAGGCTTACCAGCAGGATGGGGGCCCAGATGCCGGCGGTTTCGTAGGTGGGAAGCAGACCGATCAGGAAGGTGGCGACGCCCATCAGCATGAGGGTGGTGACCAATACCGATTTGCGGCCTACGCGATCACCGAAGTGGGCAAAAAAGACCCCGCCGACGGGCCGGGCAAAAAAACCGAGTGCAAAGGTTCCCAAGGCGGCAATGCTACCGGTTGCCGGATCGAGCTCTGGAAAAAAAAGCTTATTGAATACCAGGGCGGCGGCCGTTCCGTATAAAAAGAAATCATACCATTCGATCATGGTGCCCATGAAGCTGGCAGCGACCACTCGACGAACGGCGGCCGGATCAGTTTCAGCTGGTGTTGATTCTTGCTCAGTCATAACAGGGGGATTGTGGGGGAGGGGAGTAAAAGCTTATAACTGTGCAATATTTTTTTGCAGCCGTCCAGCTTTCATCCGTGTGAGGAGGGTGCAGGACAAAAAAGTTAAGCTGCTGACCTCTATGCATTTCGCCCTTTGCAGGGCTGGAAGAATTGAATTTTTTACCCAGAGCTTTGCACTGGGCTATATCATTGAGCACCGTTGGTGCAAAAAAGAGATGAAAGCAAACTGTCCTGAAAGGACAAAATGTGATAGCCCGGTGCGAAGTGCTGGGGTTAAATCGGTTATATTACCAGCCCTAAAAGGGCGCAATGATGTTGATGGGTGATAAGGTGGCTTTCAATAAACAATGGCTAACTTTTTTGCCCTGCACCCGTAATCCACGAGTGAGGAAAGCTGGGGATTTTCAGATTGACAGCTGCTTGAGGATTAGACCATGTTAGGCGCGCTGTAGCTGAATCTGAAATAAACAAAACCCTGACACTGACAAATGATTAAAAATAACAAAAAATGGATGGCGATGGCTCTGCTTGGAGTGACGGTTGTAACAATGGGCATGATAGCCAACGGCATTGCTAAAGTGACCAAAGGCGAGAAGCGTCCTTTGAGCACGGAGAACTGGATGGAGCATGTGGTCAAGCCTCATTGTAAGGCATTAAAAGAGGAAATCGCAGCTGGTCCGAAAACGGATGATGACTGGGAGTCTTTGATCGAGCATGCCGAGATTTTGAATGAAACGAGTTACATTTTGATGGATGACAAACGTTGCCCGGACGCGGTGTGGGCCAATGCGGCAACAAAAACGCTGCGCAATGGCAGCGATGCGGTGATCGCGGCAGCTCAAGCCAAAGACGCTAAAGCGGCAGCGACGGCTTTTAAGGGCATGACCAAATCGTGCAAGGAGTGTCACGACAAGCACAAAGAAGACCATTGATCGCTTGAGCTTAAAATAAAATCAAACAACACCCGTCCTTCAGGGCCGCTGCAAAAAATAAAATATCCCAAACTGTTTGTCTTTTTGATCTCCACCTACGTTCAAATTTCCTTAAATAGCCTGCTATTATCAGAAATTTCGCCTTGGTGGAAATCAAAAATCCTACGCATTTCGGAGTATTTATTAATTGCCGTGGCCCTTTACTTTTGAAGGGCAGGTGTTTTTTTGTCACCGTATCAAAATCAAATACCTTTTATGAACCTTCGAACCACCTTTTGTTATTTTACTGCGGCCTTTCTATTTTTTTCCATCACTGGTCACAGTGTCGGCGAGCCCACTAATGCCAAGGAGGCGGCAGCGCAAAAAACGGAAAAAGCCAAGCAGGATGAGATCACCAATAAGAAGTTTGCGACTTGGAAAGCGGGATTGCCTGCTGAGCAGCAGCAATGGGAGACGGTTTTGGAGGAAAACCTGGGTGGATTTTATTTGCCGATCTATAAACGGGCGAAGGTGAAGGGCGGCGCGACTGCCTGGGATTATGTGAAAGATGACCCGTCGCTGCCACGGGTGTTATTGATCGGAGATTCTGTTTCGCGAGGTTACACCGCAGCAACTCGCAAAGCGCTGGCAGGTAAAACCAATGTGCACCGGGCTCCGGAAAATTGTGGCCCTACGGCGACGGCGTTGAAAAAACTGGATGTGTGGTTGGGCAAAGGGGATTGGGATGTGATCCATTTCAACTTTGGCATTCATGATCGCCGAACTCCATTGAAGGATTATGAGGCACGCTTGAATACGCTTATTGAGCGTCTGAAAAAAAGAGGCGAAATTTTGATCTGGGCCAGCACCACACCGATTCCCGAGGATTGGCAGGATGACGCAAAATGGGCAAAGTCGATTGTGGAGCGCAATCGGGTGGCGGCTAAAGTGATGAAGGAGCAGGGCGTCGTGATTGATGATTTGTATGCTTTGATGTTGCCGAAACTGGCTGAATTTCAAAATCCCAAGGATGTGCATTTTAAGGGCAGTGGTTACGTAGTGTTAGGTGGACAGGTGGCGAAGAGCATTGCGGCGCAGTTGCCGAGCTCGGCAAAATTTGAATACAAAGATGCCAAACCGCAAAGGTATAAACTCTCTGCTCGGGCGAGCAAGTTGGATTCGCGAACGAAGGAATATCCCGAGATTGGTTTTGTTTTTGGTGATGATAAAAAACCCGGCGATTTGGAGAATGCGATTGTCGATACCAGTGTCGCTCCGCGTGGCAAATTAGTGATCTGGATGATGGGCCATAATGGCCGATTGTTCGAGCGATTGGCGGATTATGGCCTGCATGCGGTTCAGATTGCTTATGCCAAGCAGTGGTTTGGCAAAGTCTGTCTGGAGAAGCCGGTTGGCGAGCATTGCCGTGGCAATATTCGGATCGAGGCAGCGACCGGTGAGGATTTTAGTAAGGATGTGGCGATTGCCCAGCCGGATGGCATGATGGAGCGGGCGAGGCAGTTTGTGATGTGGTTGGCGAAGGAAAACCCCCAGGGTGGCTGGCAGTATTTTCTCACCGCTGATGGCAAGGATTTGCGTTGGGATGATGTGATCATGGCGGGCAGTTCCCACGGTTCGACCACTTCGGCACGATTTGCCAAGTATAAAAAAGTCAGTCGGGTGGTGATGTTGTGCGGACCAAGGGATCAACACCAGGTGTGGCAAAAGTTGCCATCGGCGACTCCGGAGAATCGCTATTTTGGTTTTTCTCACGTGCTTGATGGAGGCTGGACGGCAGATCACTATTGCCGCTCATGGGAGTTGATCGGCTTGAATAAATTCGGGCCGATTGTGAATGTGGATCAGTCCAAGCCACCCTTTGAGAATAGCCGACGATTGATCACCGATTTTGATGTGAAAGGAAATGTGAGGCGAGCGCATTCATCGGTACAACCGGGAGGCAGCGCATGGAAGGATGCCGAAGGCAATTTTGTCCACGAAAACGTGTGGCGCTATTTGTTCACCCACCCGGTTGAACAAGTGGGTAAAGCGACCCCACTTGATACGAGCTGCGACAAAGAGCAAAAACAGTAAGAGTTACGCTATCAAATCGTGGATGACATGGGCGGGTTCGACGCCGGTTAGGCGTTGGTCGAGGCCTTGGAAGGAGAAGTTGAGGCGTTCGTGATGGAATCCGAGCAGGTGTAGAATGGTGGCGTGCAGGTCGCGCACATGCACGGGGTCTTCTACGGTGTTAAAACCGAAGTCGTCGGTTTCACCATAAGTGACGCCGCCTTTGATGCCACCACCGGCCATCCACATACTGAAGGCGTTGGGGTGGTGATCGCGTCCGTCGGTGCTGCCCTGAACCATGGGGGTGCGGCCGAACTCCCCGCCCCAGACGATCAGGGTGTCATCGAGCAAGCCACGTTGTTTGAGGTCTTTGATCAAGGCGGCACTGGCTTGTTCGGTGTCGGCGCAGTTCTTTTTTAATCCTTTGACTAAGCCGCCGTGTTGATCCCAGGACTCGTGGAAGAGTTCGACAAAGCGCACGCCGCGTTCGATCATGCGTCGGGCGAGCAGGCAGTTGTTGGCAAAAGAGGCTTCGCCGGGTTTGGCTCCGTAGAGGTCGAGCAAATGTTGCGGTTCGTCTGAGAAATCCATCAATTCCGGCGCGCTGCTTTGCATCCGGTAGGCCATTTCGAAGGAGTTGATGCGGGTGGAGATCTCCGGATCACCGACTGCTTTTTGGCGGATGGAGTTCAGTTGATTGACGGCCTGGATGGAGTCGTGTTGCAGTCGGTCGTCGATGCCGCTGGGGTTGGACAAATAGAGCACCGGATCACCGGTTCCGCGGAAGGGAACTCCGGCGTGCACGGTAGGTAGAAATCCGCTGCCCCAGTTGGCGTTGCCTCCGCTGGGGCCTTTGCTGCCAGAGCTGAGAACCACAAAAGCGGGCAGGTCACGGGTTTCGCAACCGAGGCCGTAGGTGGTCCAGGCACCGAGACTGGGTTTGCCGAACTGGGTATTGCCAGTGCTCATCAGGATCTGCGCGGGGGCGTGATTGAAGGCGTCGGTTTTCATCGACTTGATCACCGCGATGTCGTCCACCACGGTGGCGAGATTGGGCAGCAGCTCGGACAGTTCGGTGCCGGATTGTCCGTGTTTGGCGTATTTGAATTTGGGGCCGAGCAGAGCGGAGTTGGGGTTGATAAAAGCTGAGCGGTAACCTTTAAGTAAATCTGCTGGTGGCAGGGTACCGTCGAATTTGCTCAGCAAGGGTTTGTTGTCGAACATTTCCAAGTGACTGGGGCCGCCGCCCATGAAGAGGTAAATGACGTTTTTTGCCTTGGCGGGGTAGTGGGATTTTTTCACCGCTAGCGGATCGACCGGGGTGTTATTTTTGGGCAAAGCAGCAAAACCTTGATCAGCTAATAACTGGGTCATGGCGATCGATCCGAGGCTGACTCCACATTCTTTCAAAAACCAACGACGGGAAAGGTTGGTGGCAGCAGCGTGGCGGGAAGTGAGCGAGTTTTTCATAGCAGTAAAAAGGGGGTAGGAAATCGAGGTCAGGTAAATTATATGTCTCTTTAGGCCAGAAGGGCCGATAATGGGATAGCTCAGGGCATCGCCTTGGGTATGTTGGAATCACATGTATTCAGCCCTGAAAGGGCGGTATTATTTCGCATTCGTTTTAGTGCCGCCCTTTCAGGGCTAAATAATGATTTCTGTGTGAACCCAGGGCGATGCCCTGGGCTGGTATAGGGATGCCCCTTTGGGGCGTTGGAACTGGCATCGATCATTCGGAGATTAAGGGAAACTTTTTTATTCCTTAGTGATGGTTTCATCCATGTTTAATATCACCCGGCTGACGACGGTCCAGGCGGCGAGTTGGGAGGGGGTGATACCTTTGGGCAGATCCGGAGTGGGGGCTTTTTTGCCATCGGAACTGTCAGGGGGAGTGATCACTTTTTGCGGGTCGAGTTGGCCTTGTTGAAAGCGCTGTTTTTGTTTTTTTAACATTTGGCTTAACAAAGCAGTTTCTTCGGTATTCGGGTGGCGGGCGACGCAGCGGCGGAAAATAGTGGTCAGGCGCTGAGCGTCGGTTTTGCCTTCCTGGCTGAGCACGAGGCGGGCGAGGGCTTGGGCTGATTCGACAAAGAGTGATTCGTTGAGAGTGGTCAGAGCTTGCAAAGGGGTGTTGGAGCGAACTCGTTTGACTACGGCAAATTCACCGGTGGGTGCGTCAAAAGTTTGCAAGGCAGGGTAGGGCACGGATCGGAAACGAAAGGTGTATAAAGCACGGCGGTATTTTTCCTTGCCGCTGTTGTGATTCCAAACTTTGGGGCCGTAACTGACGGGACGTTCGAACAGAAAAGCGGGAGCCGGCGGGTAAACGCTGGGGCCGCCGATTTTGGGATTGAGCAGTCCACTGGCCGAGAGGAAAATGTCACGAACGATTTCGGCATCGACACGGAAACGCGGGCCGCGGGCGAGCAGACGGTTGTTGGGATCACGATTGGCGAGGTTTCCGCTGAGCACCGATGATTGCCGGTAGGTGGCTGATTGGGTGATCAGGCGGTGGATGTGTTTGAGTGACCAGCCGTTTTCCATCAGCTCGACGGCCAACCAGTCGAGTAGCTCAGGGTGTGAAGGAGATGCGCCGGTTGAACCGAGATCATCGGCGGTTTCAAAAAGTCCGGCACCAAAATAACCTTGCCAGATACGGTTGACGATGGTGCGCGCTGTGGTGGGCGATTGACGATCAACCAACCAACGGGCAAAAGCTAGACGTCCGGTTCCTGCATTGGCCGGCATGGCGTGTAAAAAGGAGGGCACTCCTGATGTAACTTCTTTTTCGGGGCTGAGGAAGTCGCCGCGTTTTAAGAGGCGGGTCTTGCGACCTTGTTTCATTTCCTGATAAACAAACTGAGTGGTGCCCAGCGGGTGTTGTTTCCAGAGAGCTTCGATTTGATCATTGGCGGCCTTCCATACCGGCAAAGTGGTACGCCAGTAGGCGAATATTGTTTGTTGCTGCTGCGCACTGCGTTTGGCGGCTGGGACATTTTCGATGATGTTCCTGACCTCGGTTGGTAGTGGGTCGGCGTCGACTTCGTCACCGCGGATCGAAATGCGAAAGCAGCCGAGGTTCATGGTTTGGTTGTCATCGCTGTTCCAACCGCCTTGGCGTTGGATCATGGTCACGGTGAGTTTGGTGCCACCGGGAAAAGCGACGTTTTTGTCTGCGACAAAAACCGCGCGGTGCTCGCCATTGTGGCGACCGGGGCCACCATCGGTGCTCCAACCGGTTTTGTTGTTCCCATCGATGGCGTAGCTGATAGGGCCGGTGTGTCCCGAGCTTTTGCCATCACGCTTATCGAGGTAGGGCGATTTCATCGCGGTTTTGGGATTGCCATAGTCGGCGCTGGCGCGGGTGAATTTGACCTTGATGCTCTTTTTGGGATCTTTGATGCTTTCCGCTTTCACTTGGAATTCGCTGAGTGAATAGCGTCCCAGCAAACCGCGCCCTGGACCGCCGCCGGGCAGGTTGGGGTGGTTGAGCACCTCCAACTGGAACGAGCGAATTTCTTTGGCCTGGGTGGTGGCCGCAAAAGGAGCGGTGAGTTTGGTGGCGGCGTAACCCTGGGCGAGATAGGAGCCGTCGGACTGCTGGTAATAACGCTGACCGTTGTTGCCGGAGCTGTTTTTGAGTTCCAGCACTTCCCATTCGGGGGTGTGGGTGGGGTTGGATTTCACCGTTTCCTCCCAGGCGGCCATGCGGGCGAGCCAATCAGGGTATTTTATTTTCAGAGAATCTTCGATTTGAGCAATTTTTTCAAACAGTTCGTCGCGTTTTTTTCTTTGCGGTTTGGTGTAAACGATGGGTTGGGCTTCGAAGGAGTTATTGAGGTAGGAAAATACCCGGTAATAATCTTTTTGCGATAGCGGGTCGTATTTGTGGGAGTGGCACTGGGCGCATTGCATGGTGAATCCGAGCACGGCTTTGCCTACTGCGTCCATGCGGTCGAACATGGCAATCATGCGGAACTCCTCGGGGTCGATGCCACCCTCCTCATTGATCATTGAGTTGCGCAGAAAACCGGTGGCGACGATTTGATCCTGACTGGCATTGGGCAACAAGTCGCCGGCGATTTGTTCGATGATGAATTGGTCGTAGGCTTTGTCTTGATTGATCGAGTCGATCACCCAGTCACGGTAGAACCACACTTCGCGAGGTTTGTCTTTTTCATAGCCATCGGAGTCGGCGTAACGCGCGGCGTCCAGCCATACCCGTGCCCAGCGCTCACCAAAATGTTGGGATTTCAGCAGGCGGTTGATTTGTTTGTCCCAGGCGGTGGAATTTTTATCAGCGAGGAAGTTATCCACTTCAGCTGGAGTTGGCGGCAGGCCAACCAGGTCGAGACTCAGGCGGCGCAATTGAGTGGTCCGGCTGGCCGGGGCGGAGGGGCTCAGGCCTTGGAGGTTCAGTTGTTCAAAAACAAAATTGTCGATGGGGTTTTTTATCCGGGCGGCAGCACCGCCGGGGGCTTGGTCGTTGGCGGCGAGTTGGGGGACTTCGGGACGTTTGGGGGGGGTGAAAGCCCAGTGCTGCCCCCATTGGGCACCCTGTTTGATCCAGCGTTGAATCATTTTGATCTGCGTAGCCGTGATCTTTTTGCCCGAGTCTGCGGGCGGCATCAGCTCGTCTTTGTCTTGACTGGTGATGCGCGCATAGGCTTCACTGTGCTCGGGTTTGCCGGCGACAAAAGCGTGGTGCCCGCCGTCGAGGCTGGCGAAGGCTCCTTTTTCTGTGTCGAGCCGCAGGTCGGCTTCGCGGTTTTCTTGATCGGGGCCGTGGCAGTGAAAACAAGCGGTGGAGAGGATCGGCCGGATGTCTTTGGTGAAATCGAGCTTTGGCGATTTGCCATCCGCTGCGCTGGCATCAAAAACGCTCAGGCTCAAGGTGAAAGCACAAACGAGGGGTAGGGAAAGAAGCGAGCAGGTATTCACAGCAGACAGAATTTGGGGTTCAAATGAACTATACTCTATAAGTTATGCTGTGTTTGTTGGATTGTCGCTAGTAACTCATTGGCTTTTTTTGGTATGAATTGCGCATGGGGGTGGTTAAGGGCGGGTGGGCATTTTTTTACTCGGCTACTCTTACTTGCAGATGTTGGGTAGCGGTGAAACCGTTTTGGTTGGTGTGGCGGACACTGACGATATAGTGTCCGGCGGTAGCGAAACGGTGCTTGGTCACCGCATATCCGTCTTTGGCCAATTTCACGGCATTGCCATCGGACTGTACGTGTTTTTCCGGGCTGCCATCCCCGAAATTCCATATTTCTCCGGGCGTTGTGGTGCGGAATGAGCGCACTTTGAAAGTCACTTCATCGCCCGCTTTGATGCCGAAGGTGGGGGCGTAGGTGGCATGTACGGTGGGGGGCAATTGTTCGGGATGTTGTGGGTCTATCACTTGCACGATGTTGAAATCATAATCGGAGGCACCATCGGCATCACTGACTTTGAGGATTTCGCTGTAAACGCCGGCTTTTTGATAGCTTCGGTTGACCTGGGCTTGATCGGAAGTGGTGCCGTCGTGAAAGGTCCATAGATATTTTTTATCAGCGCCTTTTGCTGTCCAGGATTTTGATCCGTCGAGTTGGACGGGCTCGCCGACTTTCACAAAATGATGAGGGCGTGCAACTGCAAGCACCTTGGGTTGATGTTCTTTGATGTAGGCCTGCCACAAAAAAGAGTAACCTTCCTGAGTGCCCCACTCGCCGGACGGCTGCTTGGATTTGATTCCAAAATGCAAGTGCGTCCAGCCACCGCTGCCACCTTCTTTACCGAGCACGCCGATGGCAGTTCCTATTTTGATGCGTTGGCCGAGAGTGAGCGCCGGGTCGATGGAATTGAGGTGGCTGTAACGGTAATACCAACCGCGGTCATCGAGTACATAGACCACATCATAGCGTGGGTGAGCGGGAGAGTCCTTGTGTTCGGGCATGACTTGCTCGCCGAGGGAAACGACTTGTCCGGCGGTGGCGGCAACAATGTCGATCAGACCTTCGGTTCCGCCGATGTCGAGGCCGTAATGGTAGTAGATTTTTTTGCGCGAGGGTTGGTCTCCTCCGTCGGCGAAAGTGGGCTCGTTGGCCATCTGGGTTAAAGTGGCGAACCATCTTTGTTTGGCAGGGTATTGGAAAGTGCCGGGTGTCACCCATGGCGAATCAGCGGGCCACAAGCGTAGGCGAGCGGCTTTTTTGAGTCCCCAGGCATCGCTTCCGGAATTAGCGACGTAACCCTGGGTGATGGGGCAGTCGATCTGGACTCCTGCGGCAGTGGTCGGCAGGTGATAGGTTGCTGAGATCAGATTCACCCGTTCACCATTCACTTCGACGGCGACCTCTGCGCGACGAACGGCTTTGCTCATCGTATCGGTGGTTTCTTTAATGGAGAGCAGTTTGAGCGTCACCGGCGATCCGTCGCTCAGTTTGATTTTTACGCTTTCTCCGATATCCAGATCCACTGCGCGTAGCAGGGGGGATGTGATTTCTGTGGAAAATAGGGGGCTTACAAAGCAGAAGCAGGCTAAAAAATATAGCTTGAGGAGTTTTTTCATGGTTGGTTTTGAGTCATCGCCCGCGGTAAGTGAAGAGATCTCCCAGTTGATAAGGTTCGCGTCCACCGCGCCGTTCGTTCATCGCGTCGATGACCTTGCGCTGGCTGCGTTTGGTCAATTGGCGGCCTTTGCGTGCTTTGGCCACGGTTTTATGGGTCAGTTGTTGTTTGCTGGCCTCGACCAGATCGTGATTGGAGAGCTTCATTTCCTCCATCACGGCGTCCAGCGGCTGGGTTCCCTGTTCCATGGGATTTTCTTCGTTTGGCGTACTGCTCATATTCTTGGTTGATTCTCGTCAAGTCACCGCTAATCCTATTGTCCGCATATGACAACTCGAATCCTACTTACTACCACATCCTATCAAGACATACCCGGCCCGCATCACGAGCTGCTGGAATCCCAGGGCTATGAAGTCGTCTGTGAACGCGGTCCACTGCCGGAAGACAAGATGTTGGACTTGGCGGGGGAGTTTGATGCTTTTCTTTGTGGGGATGATGCCATCACTCAGGCAGTGATCGATAAATCGTTGCCACGGCTGAAGGTGCTTTCCAAATACGGCATTGGTTTGGATAAAATTGACGTGGCTTACGCGACGGAAAAAAAGATTCCGGTGTTGTTCACTCCGGGGGTCAATCACACCACGGTGGCAGAGCATACTTTTGGGCTGCTGTTGGGGATCACCAAGACGATCGTGGAGACCGCATCGGCGGCGCGTCAGGGGGAATGGAAACGGCTCACTGGTCATGAGATCATGGGACAGACGATGGGCATCAT
>JAJRVS010000416.1 GCA_024277195.1 Verrucomicrobiota bacterium
AGATGGACGGCGGGGGATTGTGGAGTAAATTAGAAACATGAAAATGAGACTGATATATGGTTTGGCCATGACGATGGCTTTAGGGCTGGTGCTAAATGGGTGCAAGCAGGGGGAGTCAAGTAGAGAGGGAAGTGGAGAGCAGGTGAAAAAAGACGAGAGTAAAAACTTGGTGAATCTGACTACGGAGACTTTTCAAAAGCAGGTGATTGAGAGTGATCAACTGGTGATGGTGGATTTCTGGGCACCGTGGTGCCCTCCCTGTTTGGAGCTGGCACCTGCAGTTTCTGCGCTTGCTGATGATTATGCAGGTAAAGTGAAAGTAGGCAAGGTGGATGTGAACGAGACGATCAACAAGGCGTTGATGGAAAAATATGTGGACGAGGGGATTCCTTTGATTTTGTTTTTTAAAGCTGGAAAGAAAGTGGATGAAAGCCTGGGCTTAGTTTCGAAAAAGGATCTGGAGGCGATTATTAAAAAGCATTTGTAGCAGCTAGGGGGTTCACTTCCCTTCGAACAAATCCCGCCCTTTGACCAGGGCTTCGATTTTGCGGTCGGCGATGCTGCGTTTGAGCATCCAGAAGCCGCAGTCAGGATGTACATAGGCGATGCGTTCCTGTCCTAACACGTCGGCAGCTTTCTCTATTCGCCGTGCGACGTCTTCAGCGCTTTCGATGTGGTTGACCTTGATGTCGATGACGCCGAGCCCGAGCTGGATGCGTGAGTCGACTTCGGCAAGGGCGTGCAAGTCGTCGTCGGGACGGTGGGCCAGTTCGAGCACCAGATGATCGCAGTGCAGTGAGTTGAGAAATTCGATCAGGGGTTGCCAGGCTCCACTCTGGATCGTTTGACCGCCGTAGTTGCCAAAACAAAAGTGAACCGCTTTTTCTCCCTTGACGCGATCCAGCACGCGGTTGATGGCGGCGGCGGCGATGGCGGCATTCTCCGGGCTGCCAGGGATATTGGCTTCGTCGATTTGCACACAGGCGCAGTCGATGTCACCAATTTGGTCGGCGAGTACTTCGGCGATAGCGAGGGTGAGGGTATCGAAGTCGTGGTAGTGCTCGTCGAGCAGGGTGCGCGCCAGCATGTAAGGGCTGGTGAGAGTGAACTTGAGAGGACTGTTGCCAGCGACGGATCTGGAGCGTGAGCTGGCTTCGACCAGATCGAGGGTGCCTTCGTGTAAGGCTTCACGGATGACTCCAGCAGGTTTTGCGCGCCAGTTGAAATCTTGTTTGGCGCGGAAGTGGCGAGCGTCGGTGACGCCGATAGTGGAATCGATACCGCCGATCTGACGGGTGAAAAACTCGATCATGCCGTTGGTGTCGGGATGACTGGGGTCGTAGCGATAGAGCTCGCCGTCGGTGGGCAGGTCAATGCCGGCGCGGACTTGGGTATTGATGACCACGGAGGTGGCATCGAGCACGGCTTGTTCGCTGCCGGCTTGCATCAGCCAATCGATTTGGGAGTAAGAGCCTACGGTGGTGGTTTTGATCATGGGAATAATTTAGCGGAAAATATGGATAAAAACAGGCTGAATAAAGATTTTTAAAATAAGTTTTTTTTATTCTGTAAAAAGCTTTGCGATAGAGAGGAGGGGGGATGTCCAATATCGAACAACCTTTTTTGCTCTCAGCTACGGAGGTCAATGAGGGGCTTTGAAGGAAGATAGTGCGAGGGGGCGGTGGAATATGTTCACTTGGAGTTTGAAATTATTGCGGGGACAGCTTTGGTAGAGTTATGTTAGCTCCAGAAGAGATTCAAGTGATCGGAAATGATGTAGCCATTCGTTGGCAGGATGGTTCGGAGGATTTTTATCCGATGGATCTGCTGCGTGCAGCTTCGCCTAGCGCGGAGACGCAAGGGGAGCACGATCTGTTTGGCAATCTGATGGGGGGCAATCCTGGGCAGGAGTATCAGGGGGTGACTGTGACGGGATGGAAGATGGTGGGGGGTTATGCAGTGGCGTTTGAGTTCAGTGACAGCCACAGCTCGGGTTTGTATGGCTATGATTATTTGAAGAGAATCACGGAGAAGATGTGATAAGGGATCAAAAACTTCCTGTTTTTTGAAAATGCCAGACAGAGTGTGAGTAAGTTTTAGGGCCGCGGCCCTTATTTACTTGTTTTTTTGGAGAATAGTAGCAAATTGTTAAGTTTTGTTAAATACTCTGCAATGGGGTTTTAACCATACATTGAGCAGGGTTTGTTATTTTTCTCACTTAAAATAAGTTAATGCGCTTTTTTAATTTTCAATATTTGAAGCAAAAAGTGACTCTGCGTAAGCTGCTTTTTGTTCCTGGGGTTCTATTGGTGGCTTTTCTATTGTTGTCCACCAAGCCATGGAGTTTGAATATTGGTGAAGAAATTGCGGCGGGCAATAAAGTGCAGCTCGATTCCTATATCAGCGACGGGTTATGGTGGGCTGCGTTAGCTAATCTTTTCTTGGTGATTTTGCTTATTTTCACAGAGCCTTATTGGAATACTCGTTTGCAAGTTTACTCTGAGGGGCAAAAAAAACATCGCGCTGCCATTTTGCCTATGGTGCTGATTCTGTTAGCCATGGTCGTGGGTTCGTATTGGAGGGTTCCCTATTTAGATCACAGTTGGGGTAATGATGAGGAATGGGCGATGCGACATTTTGTGCACGGTTATTACAAGACCAAAGACCACGATAATATTAAGTATCGGCAGGTTAAGTGGAAAGAAACTTTTTTTCTCAACACTGGTACTAATAATCATGTGGCTCAAAGTGTGGCTGCTCGATTGAGCTTGGAGGGGCAAACTAAACTATTGGGAAATTCAGATGATCATCATAACGAAGTGGCAGAAAGGTTGCCTTCTTTTATCGCGGGATTACTGAGTATTGGAGCCATTGGTTATTTGCTCTGTATTCACGGCTCTCCCCTGGCGGGAGTGACGGCGGCCTGGTTCTTGATGCTCAATCCCTGGCATTTGCGTTATTCTGTCGAGGCTCGCGGCTATTCATTTTTAATACTTTTTGCTATTTTAGCGCTGATGGCTCTTTCACAAGCTATTCGTATTGGTAAATGGCGATACTGGCTGCTATTTGGTTTTTTTCAGTTCATGATGATGTGGAGTTTTTCAGGTTCCGTTTACTTAGCAGTTACGATGAACCTTGGTGCATTATTAGCGATTCAATGGCCAAGTAAGAATGATCAGAAAAATCGTTATCAACTCACGGCGCGATGGTTGGTGGCTAATGTTATTTCTGCGATGATTTTCATTCAATTGATGGGGCCATCGATCCGACAAATAGCGAGAAAATTAGGTGAGTCAGAACGGCGTGGCACCATGGGGGGCGATTGGGTGAACGATCTTTGGTGTCACTTATCTGCAGGAGTGAGATGGGGTATGGATGATGTTTCCAATCCTTACTATTTGAGCTTGTTAGAGATGACTCAGGGCTCACCTCTGAAATATTGGTTCTTTTTCGGAGTGTTGCCTTTATTGTGTGTTTTGGGTGTTTTGAGATTGTTTGCCAAGCGCTCTCCTACTTTGTGGATCGCTGCGGGTGCTCCGTGGTTAGCAGGTTTGCTTGCCTATGCGCATAATAGTTGGGGAGGCACTTACATGTTCACTTGGTATTTAATATTTTTGCTGATAGGGATGGCTGTTTGCCTTGCTCTTGCCGTGGAGTTCTGCACTAGCTGGATTAGCAAAGAGAGTCGACGCAAACAGGTGCAAATAGGTGTGGCCATTGTTTTTATTGCTTTGTATTCGAGTTTGACTGCATTTCCGAGATACGCTATGCGCGATCACTCTCGACAACCTTTGCGTGAAGTGGTTGCAGTGGCGCGAGGTGCTGAATTCAGTGCTTTTGGTGAAAGCGGTGGAGATCTAGTGACGGTCGCCTTTGGCAGTGGAGCTCACCAGTTCCGCACTTATGACCCACTTATCCGAAGCTTGTCAAAAATGGACGATGAGGGGCTTCTCGATGCGTTAAAAGTTATATTAAGCGAGGCAAAGGTATCAAAAAAACAAGTGGTCGTTATTTATGCAGACCATTCACGAGCTGATTTGCAGAACCCAAAGTTAGTGGAATTTGTTAATAATCCTGCTGTATTTCAAGAGCGTGCGGTCGTGAGTGGTTTGGAAGCACTGTTCAGTTACCGCGTCATGGAATCTAAATGATTCTTTTCATTTTCTCAGGTCGTAGCAGATGAGTTTCGGTTCGGGGCCGTTTTGACTGACGTAGAGCAGGCCGCGGCTGAGGGCGGGTGGAGCCCATGTGTCGGGGCTGTGGAAGAGCTGGCTTTTGGTCAGTAGGCGCAAGCCGTCGGGCTGCAAGTCGAACCAGAGCAGGGTGCCTTGGGCACCGAGGGCGAGGAATTTGCCATCCACATGCAGCAGGGATCCTCGACCGAGTAGAACGCGGACTTCGCGACCTTGGTAAGGTAGGCCGAGCTCGGGAAAATTTTCGCTCCATTTTTTCTCACCACTTTTGGCGTCATAACAGACCAGCTCGGAATTAGGGGTGGAGCTGCCGGAGAAACCGTAGAGATAGCCGTCATGATAAACTGGGGTTTGGAATTGACTGGCGAATTTTGGAGCTTTCCACAGTGGGGATATTTTCATCCTGGGGGAAAATTTGAGCATTACTCCGCCGCGGTCGTAGCCTTCGGTGAGGAAGACCTGGTCATTGCCGCAAATGACGGGGGAGGCGGCGTTGACGGAGGCGAACATGGATGAGCGCCAGGGAAAGGCGTCGTCGAGTTTGCCGTTTGTCGGGTCAATGCAGAGCAGCCCGCCGTGTGGGGGATCGGTCATGCCTCCGGCAAAAACGAGCAGGCGGTCTTTGCCGTGGATTTTGGCGATGATGGGGGAGGAGTAAGAGGCGTTCCAATCGTGTTTGGTTTTCCAAACTTGGTTGCCGGTTTTTTTGTCAAAAGCGACCACGGTTGCATCGGGGGCGCCGGCATTGACGATGAGCAGATCTCCATAGATCAGCGGGCAGGATCCTCGACCAAAAAAGAAGGGTGCTTTGCCGAGTGTTTTTTCGAGGTTTAGCTTCCAGGCGATTTTGCCGCTGGTGAGCTCGATCGCTTGCAGCAGGGAGTTGACTCCAAGGGTGAAAACCAGGCCAGAGGCCTTGTCGATGACCGGGCTGCTGCGTGGGGCGTCGGTGATGCCGTAACTTTGTTTGATGGAAACGGGGTAATCGATTTTCCAATAGCGTTGTCCGGTTTCCGGGTGCAGGCATTCGATGGTTTCTTTGCCGTCGAGTTCGTGGATGAAAACGAGGTGGTCGCCAGAGATGACCGGCGCGGTGTGGGAGTGTCCGCGTTTGACTTCCCAAATGCGGCTTGGGTAGCGGTCGAGGAAATCGGTGAGTAGGTGGGTTTCGGGGGAGTGGCCGTTATCACTGGGACCGAGAAAACGTGGCCAGTCGGAGGTTGTGGCTTGATTGGATAAAGGCTTGGGCGCGTGGTGGAAAGTGAGTCGCTCGAAGGACTTGGCGTGTTGGGCGTGGAGGGTGAGAGGGAGGGTTAGCAGCAGAGCGTAGATGAATTTCATTTGGAGGCGGGGCTTGTTAATGCGGAGGAAGCCGTATGTGGGTGAATGTTTTTTTGAGGTGTTAGGGTTACGGCAAAAATAAAATACTCCACACTACTTGCCTTTTTGATCTCCATCTACGTTCAAATTCTCTCAAATAGCTTGCTATTTGAGAGAATTTCGCCTTGATGAAAATCAAAAATGTTGCGCATTTTGGGGTATCTATTAATTGCCGCGGCCCTTACCTTGCCGACTTGGTGTTTTTAGTGGATTCAGGGGTGACCTTTTGCTAGTTCGCTTCAAGAGTAGCAGGTAATTGTTTGAAATACAGGGTTAGGAAGGTGACGAGGAAAATGCCAGCGGTGAAAAACAGGAAGCCGCTGATGTTGAATAGGGAAAAATGGCTGTCAACGCGTAAGTCTCGGGGGTTTTGTGGATTATAGCGAATGGCTATTTTGCTGCCGATAAGGTAATCGAATTTGGTGAAAATGGTTTTGCTGGCAGCTGTGTGGGTTTTACCATCTGGAGTGGTGAATCTAAAAATGGGACGGTAGGCTATTTGATCGGTACTGCCATCCTCTTCGATATCGCTCAGCGTCGCTTCGGAGAGTTGGGAGTGCTGGAGGAATTGATAATTGCGGTAGGTCACATAGGCACCTGCTAGCAGGGCGGCAATGGTTATAAGTAGAGATAACATAAGAAATACTTTTCGAACTTTAGCAGGGTTAGCATCAATGGGGTCTTTAGCTTGAGTTGTCATGTTGCTAGGGGCAGGGTTATAGAGTGTGAGGCGGCTTAAGTCAAAAAAAGGATCGTTGCCATGGCGATGCCGATGATGGCACTGATGGTGAGTAGCAGGAAATAGAGCCATTTCTTGCGAGGCTGGAAGCCTGGCAGTGAAATCGTGACATCGACATCTGGAGCCACATATACTCTGTAAATACTATCCCAAGCTCCTTTGTGAACTAGGTTATCTGTTTTTAGATCGTACAGGATAGGAGGTTTAGGCAATAGCCACTGAGATCCACAGACTTCTATCTTTCCAGTGAGTTTTTTTTCTTTATCGCATTCGGCGCGGAAAGGATAATCGGCTGGAATGCTGTTGCTGAGAACAGAAATGATTTTTTTTCGTTCCCCCGCTTGGATGGTAATCGTTTTCATAGGAGATGACTGAAAGTTAAGCATTAGGAAGTAAGCGGTGCAATGCTGAAACGTGCAAAATGGAATTTACTTGAAAGGTGTATTTTTTTATTTAGTTTGGTATCAGTGTCATTCTTCCTTTTTATCATTATGAAAATTCGTCATCTCCTACTCATCTCACCACTATTGTTTTTCGTGATCTCTTGTGGCGAGAGCTATTCAAAGATAGCAGATCGAAATCAGCAGGGTTTGGCTAAGTTGCAGGCGGATATGCTGGCAGCGGCGGAAGCCATACCGCGGGAGCCTACCAATCTTGAGCTGGCGAAGCCGATGGATCCGCTGCCAAAATTTGTGAAAAGTAAGTTGGCGGAGTCAAACACCTTGATCACTGTATTGGAACAGCTCAAGGACCCTAATGCGGAAATAGATAAGGAGAAGGGCTTGAATCTTTATTGTAATGATGTCAAAAATTTGTATATATGGGCGAAATGGGATCAAAAGGCTTTGGAGGGATATGAGGATGAATTAAAGGCTGCTTTCGCTTTGCGTTATTTTGTGATTTATCAGACGCTGTTATTCAAGCCCGCAAAGATGGTGGATGCAAAAAACTACGATCGTGGTGGAGTGGTGTTAGCGGTGCATGTCTATGATCGGGAGGCGGGCAAGATTTTAGCGACTTTTCCAGTTACCGCTCAGGCTGCGGAGAAGGTTTCTTTTACCTATAAAGAAGGTTCCAGCAAGATGACGGCGGGGTTACGTCACGCTAATTCCACCATGTGGTCGATGGCGGGTGATAAGATGTTTGAGTTGTTGGAAGAGAAAACGGGGGGCACTTTCCAGCATAAGTGATCGTTTGAACGTTTGGATTACTTCGCCCTTTTGGCTGGATTGAGTTTGGAGGATTTAAAAATAGCGAGCCATTTTTTCTGAGTTTCTTGTGAGGGTTGCTCGGTCACGATGCGATAGGAGAGGCGGTGCAAATCTTCTTTACCTAAAAACAAGCGAATCAGCTCGTGTTGACGTTTGCCTGCTTGGTTGGCAGGGTAGGCTAGAGAGGCGATGAGCGAATTTTCGTTCTCGTCTAGGATCCTGTGGGTCAAGCCGGGACGGCGTTGTTCGATTTGTTGGATCATGATCTGGCTCAGTTTTTTGATGCTGCCGTTTTTTGCTCCGCCGATGTAGCGTTGGATTTCGACTTGCTCATTCCATTGTTGGGGAGTCTCCCCAAGTGGGGTATAGATGGCGCTACCACTGATGCGGTTTCTGGTGCGAAAGGAGCAATGCCAGTTTCGATCATCTAAAGTGACGGCGATGGTTTCTGAAGGTTGGAATGTGGCTTGGGTGACCCCGCGTAGGTCGATGATTTCGTGGACGCCTCCTTTTTTCAAGTCGATGGCCCAAAAGGCATAAAGTAGGCGTTGTTTGTCTGCTGTTAGCTCGGCTTCTTTGTCAGGTTTGCCCAAGAGCGCGATCAGGGTTTCCTTGGGGGTGCCGACGGTGAACAGTCCTTCTCGAGAGAACTTAGCAAAGACTTGCGCCATGCCTTTGGCGATGCCTCCGTGTTTGGGGTCTTGCTGATGAGCGATCCTCAATTGTTGCCAAGCGGCGGGGTAGTTTCCTGTTTGATAGAGAACCATCGCGTAGGTGGCTCGTTTACTGGCGTCTTTAGGGTTGGCTTGTACGGCAGCTTCGAGTTCGGGCAAGCGGGCGGCGGCCTTAGCTGGATCGGCTTGGTTGCTTGGCGCTTTAGCACTAGCAGTGGATTGCAATTTTCCCACATCATCTAGACGTACGAACTTAAAAGCTCCGTCTTGCCAAAGCGCCAGCACTTCAGCGGTGGCTTGTGGGGTTTGGTGATAAAAGCCATAACATTGGGTCACATCAACACTGGCGCGCTTTGCCAGAGCGGCTGCTTTTTCATTGCCGAAGAGGATGGATGCTTTGCCAAACTTGGCGCCTTTTTCCAAGACGAGGATGCCTGGCAAAGAGAGCTCTTTGCGCTGGATGATGGCTGCCAGCATGTCAGGGGTGAAATTGGGAGGCAAGATGAAATACTTTGAGGCTGCGGGGTAGTCGCCTTTTTCCAACAAGGCGTAGGTGGTTTCGAGTTGTTCGATGAGTTGGGCTTTGCTGGGAGCTGTTTGATTTTGAGCGCGAGCAGTATCAGGGGAATAGAGTAGCAGGGCGGATAACAACAAGCTGAGAAGCGGCTTAGTTGAGTGGAGGGGCGACGAGGTCAGGTGTTCGGATTTGGAGGGAGAGGAGAGACGTGATGGTGGAAGATACTTCATAGTAGTTGGCAAGATATAATGAAAGCTTTTGGGCGCAAGGTTAAACCTGGGGATTTTAGAGTTGACTGAATTTAGATTTGATATGAAACTCTACGACGATTATGAAAATAAGATCGATTCTCTCAAGAGGTATTGCTTTAGTAATTTTGGTGTTCAGTGCGCTGCCGAGTCAGGCGCAGCTTCAGTTACAATTTGAACAGCAGGGGGGCAATACGGTGGTGACGGGCAGTGGATCGGCGACGACGGGGGCAATAGCAGGAGGATTTGTAAATTCTTACGGGTTTGTGGGTACTCCTACGTTTTCAGGACCATTATATGCTGATACGCCTCCTGCATCTTGGGTTAGTAGCGCACTATACGAAAATGTGTTTGTGAATGCAGTAACGTCTACATTGCTGGTAGGAAGCACAGGAAGTACGGTAACGACCAGCTTACTTTATTCGACAGGACCAACTTCTACTGAAGCTTTATATATGAATGTAATAGGATCTTCTTTTATGCCAAACTCTCAAGTTACGGCTTCAGGAAGTGCAATCTTTGCGACCACACTGGGAACTTTTTTTGATCGCTATACTCCTGGCACGACTTTGCAAATCATCCCTGGCGTCTTGCATTTCATCATCGGTATTGCACCGGTGGAAACGGTAGTAACTACCGTCGGCGGTCGGCGTCGAGTGGTAAGCTCTTACCGCACCACCAACTACAGTGCGATCGCTTCCGCCGAAGGCAGCGGGATGATGATGGGGCATCTATTGCAATCATCAGCACAAGGGGCTGCGAATACGGTGTTGCGTGATTTGCGTGGTCAGCTTTTTGATACCGGAGTGATCGGCGCGGGCAATGCTGGGAACGCTGGTTTGACATCGACTTTGGATGCTTCTGCGGATGGATCATCGAGCCTGCTGCGTTATTTTACTTTCATGCAGGGGGAGAATACTTCTTACAAAGTGGCTCTCGGCTTAGCTGAACCCGAAGAGCGCATCGTGGAGGTGGCAAGCACCTTGACCGGCGGAGGGTTGCCTTACGCGATGATGGGTATCCCCATGGTCGGTGGCGCGGCGACGGTGCAGATTGTCGAAGCGGGTGGTGGCAAGGCGGTGATCGATGATGCTAAGGCGGTGGTGGAAATGGCGCCAGCGAAAAATTGGCGGATGTTTGTTTCGGGAGATTTCAGCGCTTACGATCAGGATCCGCTCAACAAGTTGATCAATGGTTTTGAAACCACTACTTATGCGGGATCAATTGGTTTTGATTACCGTTTGAATCAGTGGCTGAAAGCGGGGCTGGCTTGGAGCTACGTGCAGAGTGATACCAATGCTTCGGCTAACTTGGGTAATTTGGACTTGGAAGGCAACATGATTTCGGTGTTCACTACAGCGACTTTTGGCTCGAGCTGGGCGGACTTGCTCTACAGTTACGGATCGTTCAATAACGATATCAGCCGTAATACGGGACTGGGATCGCGGGCGCGTGGAGATACGGATAGTGACAGTCACAATGTGCGTTTGAATTTGGGGCACAACTTTCAAGTTGGAAAAAGTATCAGCACGGGGCCGGTGGCAGGTTTGCGTTACGGAACGGGCAATGTCGATCCTTACAGCGAACGTGGTGGATCGGTCGGAGCTTTGGATTATGCTGGCACCGATTTTGAATCGATGGTCAGTCGTGTGGGATGGCAGGCGAGTCACGTGAACAACACGGGTTGGGGACGAATCATTTCGCAAGTGCGCTTGGCATGGGAGCATGAATACATGCCGGAGAATGGCACGGTGAGTGGATCATTGCAGACCTCGCCGTTTGCCTTGGTGACAGGTGGCACGGCGCGTAGCGTTGGTGGCTACACCGCGACCAGTGATGGTGCGACAGTGGGCACTGATTGGTTGAGTGCTGGAGCAGGGATCAAATGCGAGCTGACTCAAGGCTGGTCGTTTCTGGTCGATTACGAAGGAGTGTTTTTTCGCAGCGATGCAGGCCAGCATTTTGGATCTGCGCGAGTGAGCTATGAGTGGTAGGGGAGGGCGTTTAGCGGAGATCTTCTAGAAGTGCCTCCGCCTCCTTGTCGCCCAGCGCGATAGCTGCTTTGTAATATTTCCTCGCCTTACCAAGATCTTTCTTCACACCTCGGCCTACATCGTAACAAAGACCTAGCATCCGTGTGCCATGCGGACACTTCTTTGCGGCAGATGTTCTGAGCAGCTCAACGGCTTTTTTTTCGTTCTGGGCTACACCAGTGCCATTCATGTAGCAGGCCGCCACATTGGAGATTGCGATTCTGCTACCCTGCTCTTTGGCTTTATTATAAATCTCAAAGGCTTTCACTTTGTCCTCCTTCACTCCGTCCCCCTTTTCGTAACAGCGTCCCAGATCATTGAGTGCATCCAGATCACCCAGCTCTCCAGCCTGCGTGAATAGTTTTGCCGCTTTCTCTTTGTCCACATCGACGCCAACTCCATCGCGATACATACATGCTAGATTTCGCATCGATGGTGTGAAGTCTTTAGCCGCTGCTTTCTCATAAAATTCACGCGACTTCTTCAGGTTTTTTTTTCGCCCTTCAGCATTCTCATGCATCGCTCCTAAATTATTGATTGATGCTAGATGCTCCTGGTCCGCAGCTTTTTCATACCAGGTGTATGCCTTTTGATAATTTTTAGCTTCGTAGGCAATTTTCCCCATAAAATATTGTGCATCGGGATGTCCTTTTGCTGCAGCACTTTTCAAAAGCGCCTGATCAAACTGCGCAACATCTTCCCCTGTTGGTCTCTTTTGGAAAGCCTCACTGAGCTTTAAATTTAGCTGTTCAGACTCCGTTAGCGTGATTTCATTTCCCTGTAAAAAGACAGCAGAACTCAGTAATAAATAGCAGATGAAAAATTTCATTTTCTCAAGCTAGCTTGAATAAAAAATCCATTCAACTTAATAAAACTCAAGCGCACGAATAATTACGCCTATTAGTTCATTGTTTTATACCTGTCTACGCCCCATTTTCCACTCCAACGTGTTGAATCGAGCTACTTCTTCGCCAATTTATACTGGAGCTCAGCTTTTACACCAAATATCCACCCCATTAGATCGAGAGTGCGGGGATACCTATAGTGTTAGTCACGACGTGCGGCTGAATCTTTGGTGACAGGTGGCAAGGCACGCAGCATTGGAGGTTATACGGCGACCAGTAAAGGCACGACGGTGGGAACGGATTGGTTGAGTGCGGGGCTTGGGGTGAAATTTGAACTCAGGCAAGGCTGGTTGGTTTTGGCGGATTACGAAGGTGTATTTTTTCGCACGGATGCAGGGCAGCATTTTGGGTCGGCGAAGGTGAGTTACGCTTGGTAGGGGAAGGTGGGTAGTGGTTTAGCCTGTAGGGGGTTAGGGCACAGAAAGGGGGATGGGAGAGGAAGCGTGCAGAAGTTTTAACGTTGCCAAGACGGTTGGAGCAAGGCGGGGATTGAAAGTTTGTCCAAGCCAGTTAAAGTGACTTGCTTTGTCGTCTTCAAAAACATCAGCCAAAAGTGGGCCATCGGTTTCCGCGCGTTCGGTGCGCTCATCATCTGATCGTGGTTTGGCGGGACTGGTGGGTTCTCCGGTGATCCCGCCGGCTTTGTTGGGTAAGTTGATGCAGTTGCCGACCGCTGAGTTGGTGCCGAGTGGATTGGATATGCTGGCGCAGATCGTGCGCCCACTGGCTTTGTTTGCTTTTGATGCTTTGGATGAGGAAGTGGTCGATGAGCAGAGTTCGCAGTTGCTGACGCTGATGCATGTGAGTGGGGAGAGCGAGGCGTGGCAGGAGGTGCCTGGCGGGGTGGACGAGTTGTTGGCGATGGCGTTCAAAGTGGTGGCGGATGCGGTGGAGAGCCGGGTTTTTGAACTGCGGCATCTGGCCAAGGGTAAGCAGAAAAATGTGGTGATGGCGCTGCCGGTGATCGAGGGCAATCGTTTGCGGGCAGTGATTTGTCTGGTGGGGGATGGCAAAAAACCGTTGCCGGAGACCAGTGTGACTTTAATGCAATCGGTGGCGCAGGTGATCTATTTCCGTGATTTACGTGAGCGTTGTGAGCGGGACCGGGTGAGCTTTTTGCGCACCTCTGCTTATGTGGAGTTGATGGGGATGGGGGCGGGGGCAGAGGATTTCGAGGGGGCGATGCAGGTGTTGGTGAATCATTTGCGCGAGCTGCTGGGCTGTGACCAGGTGGCGGTGGCACTGAAACATTGGAATGGTACCAAGCTGGCGGCGCTTTCGGGTAGGCATGATTTGAAGGGCAGTTCGGAAGTCATGGGGGTGGTGGAGGCGGCGGTCAGCGAGGCGGTCAGGCGGGACGCGACGATGGTTTTCGAGGGTGGGGGCAAACAGCATGAGATGTTGTTGGCGGCTCCGATTGAGGAGATGCGGAGGGTTTTGGAGCCGCAGGCTTATGTGTTGGAGCCTTTGCGGGGCGGCGAGGGCGAGGTCTTGGGCGGGTGGATGTTTACTTGGAAAGAGGTGCAGGGTGACTTTGCAGCAAAACGCGCTTTTTTGGATGCGATTCGGGGTCAAGTGGCAGTTCAGGTGAAGTTGTGGCAGCAAGGGAAGGCGCGAGGGATGCGGGGGGCGTTGCAGCGCATGTGGAAAAAAGCGACGGCGAATCAGAAGCGTTTTGCCGCAGTGTTGACGGTGTTGGTGCTGGCGGTGGCGGCTTGGCCGGTGGCTTATCCGGTGAAGGCTGATTGTGAGCTGCAGGCGGTGGTGCGACGGACGGTGTCGTCCCCTTTTGATGCGACCTTGTTGCGTAGTCTGGTGGAGCCGGGTGAGCGTTTGGAAAAAGATCAGGTGATGGCGGAGCTGGACGGGCGGGAGATCCAATTTCGTTTGGCGGATGCTTTGGCGGATCATGCACGGGCGCTCAAAAAAGCGGATGCGGCACTGAGTGCGGGGGATGTGGCGGAGCAACAGATGGCGAGTTTGGAGGCGGAGGCGAAGGCGCAGGAGGTGAAGGTGTTGCAGTATCAGCAAGAGCATTTGGAGATACGGGCACCGATCGCAGGATTGGTGTTGCGGGGGGATTTGGAGCGAGCGCAGGGGGTGGCTTTGCGGATGGGCGATACTTTGTTCGAAGTGGGGCCCTTGGATGAGATGAGGATTGACCTGGCGGTGGCCGAGGCGGATCTGGCTTTAGTGAGAGAGGGCATGGAGGTGGAGGTGAGGTTGGCCTCGCATGTGGGGGATGTGTTGCGGGCGAAGGTGAAGAAAATCGCGCCGCGTTCGGAGTTGAAGGATGGCGAGAATGTTTTTTTGCTTGAGGCGGTGGTGGGGAATGGAGAGGGCAGGTTGAGGCCGGGGATGAAGGGTAAAGCGAAGGTTTATGGGGATAAAAAGCCGTTGGTCTGGACGGTGACACGCGGGGCTTGGAATTATCTTAGGCTGCGTGTTTGGTGAATATGCAGGATCATCATCAGAGGGATTTGACGATTCGGGAGCTTGGGGCTTTGCGGCCTCGGCTGCGGGATGATTTGCGGGCGGGGTATCAGGAGTTCCAGGGCAAACCCTGTTATGTGGTGGAGGATCCGCTGGGGGGGAAGTTTTATCGCTTGGGTTATCGGGAGTATCAGTTTGTAAGGTTGCTGGACGGCTCGGCGACGGTGGGTGCGATTGTGGGTAGGATGGCGGCGCGGGATGGGGACGAGGCTTTGAATGAGCATGAGGCCTTGGCGTTGGTAAGGGGATTGGCGGACATGGGATTGATGGAGGTGGAGGGAGGGGATCATGCGGGGCGCCTGTATGAAAAGGTGCATCTGGAGGGGGAGACGGCACGGATGATGGGCAAGGGGCAGTCTTTGTTTTTTCTACGAGTGCCTTTGGGCAATCCTGATCGCTTGCTGGTATCGATGGTGAAGCGAGTGGGCTGGCTGGCGGGGCCGGTGTTTTTTGTGTTGTGGTTGGCGGTGCTGGTCTGGGCCTGGGTCAGTTTGGCAGGGCAGTGGCCGCGTTTTCGCAATGAAATGAGCGGGATGTTTCAGGTGGGTAATCTGGCCTGGTTATGGGTGGCTTGGGTGATTTTGAAGGTGATTCACGAATTCTGGCACGGGCTGGTGTGCCGGCGATTCGGAGGGGCGGTGCCGGAGGTGGGGGTGACTTTGTTGATGTTGGTGACGCCTTTGGGTTATGTGGATGCTTCGTCGAGCTTGGCCTTTCCATCAAAATGGCGGCGGATTTTTGTTTCGGCGGCGGGCATGTATGGCGAGATGTTTGTCGCTGCGGCGGCTTTGATCGTGTGGTCTTATCTCGACTCAGGCAGTGTGGCGAGCGCGGTTTTGCAGCAGGTGATTTTGATCTCCTCGGTGACGACGCTGTTGTTTAATGCCAATCCACTGATGCGTTTTGACGGTTATTACATCCTGGCGGATTGGATTGAGATTCCCAATCTTTACAGCAAGGGGCAGAAGATGGTGACTTGGTTTTTCAAGCGTTACGGTTTGGGGATCAAGGAGGCCAAATACCCCTTAGCTGAGCAGGATCATGCTTTTACCATAGGTTTTTACGGAATTTTAGCGTTTGCTTGGCGGATGCTGGTGATGTTGGGTTTGTTCTTGATGGCGATGGCTTTGTTCAAGGGCGCGGGGGTGATTCTGGCGGTGGTGGTGGGTGGGCTGATTTTGTTTGGTTTGGGGCGTTCGGTGTTCAAGTATTTCAAGGGGGCGGCTCAAGCGGAGAAGACCAGTTTTTTGCGGGTGGGGCTGCGGGCGTCGTTGATGTTGGCAGGGTTGGTGGGGATTGGTTTTTTTGTTCAGATCCGGCCATCGGTTAAGTTGTCAGGGGTGGTGGAAGTCGCTGGACGTGAAGAGATCAGGATTGATTGTCCGGGTTTTATAGAAAAAGTATATGTGAGCAGTGGGCAGCAGGTGAAGAAGGGGGATCGCTTGTTGAGTTTGCGTAATTTGAATCAATCTTCCTGGCTGGAGCAATTAAAGCTGGATCGCAGACGCAGCGAGGTGCGGCGCGATTTGTATTATCAGCATGAGGAGCTGGCTTCTTATCAATCGGAGTTGAAGCAGGTGGAGGCGTTGACCACTAAAATTGCCGAGCAGGAGGCCTATGTGGCGAGCTTGGATATAAGAGCGGAAAGCGATGGGCGGGTTTACGGGGGGGATTTGGAAAATTTGCAGGGGCGGTATGTGCAAAAAGGCACCTTGTTGATGGCGATCGCTGATGAACGGAAAAAGGAATTGTTGTTGGTGGTGCCGCAAGAGGGCATTGAGTTTTTTCGTGATGCCAAAGGCAGGGAAATTAGTTTTCGGGTGAGCGGCTGGGCAGGGCGTTCTGCAGCGGTTCTGCAGCGGGTATCACCGCGTGCAACAGTGGAGATTCCACATTTTGCGCTGGCGACGGTGGCGGGCGGGCCTTTGGTGGTCAGGAATACTAGTGAAAAGAAGGGCGGCGAGCCGGGGCAGGGAAAGGTGGTATCCTCGCAGCAAGTGATGCAGCAGTATGAATTGGCTCGAGCACATTTTGTGGTGCGAGCGGAGTTGGAGGAGGCGGCAGGCAAACGGTTGGCGGAGGGTGAGAGGGTGCGAGCGAAGGTGTATCACAGCGAGAAACGTTCGTTGGCTGGGTTATTGAGTGAAAAAATCAGGCGTTATTTGCGTAATCTCAGAGGGGGGTAGTTCTTTTAAGAACAAGATACGCATAAATATAACAAGATTGAATAATTGACCTGTCAGAAAGGTGGTTAA
>JAJRVS010000417.1 GCA_024277195.1 Verrucomicrobiota bacterium
GAAGAAGAAAAAGCCGAGCTACACGCCCACGAAGTCGCCCAGTACGAAGCCGAACACCCGGATCCGGAAGAAGAAGATCACGGCCATGCCGGTTACGATGACGCTGAAGAGAATAAATCCGGCGATCATGATGAGAGCTGGCACCAGGATCAGAACGAATACCACGAAGATGAAGATCACTACAACCAGCATCACTACGGCGCCGACAGCCCAAGCGAAGCCTGGACCGATCAGGATCACAACGACGGCGAACACGGTGAGTGCGAACCCTCCGGAGAAATCATCAACTTGAACAGTGCCAACTTGGCAGAGCTGCAAAGCCTGCCTGGAGTCGGACCCGCACTGGCTCAACGTCTCATCAATCACCGGCCTTTTGGCACCTTCGATGACGTGCTCAGCGTGCCTGGCATCAGCGAAGACAAGCTCAACCGCATGATCGACCGCCTGATCATCGAGTGATCGCCCCCCCCGAAACAGAGCTTGAGGTGCCGCCTCCCTTCCCCGGAGGCGGCAAAGACATCAACTAGAGCTCACACAACAACAAAATTACTATAGGTCTGACCCTTTTTAGATTATTTTCCGACTAGCGGAAATTCCCCCAATCTGGACCCGTAGGTTCCGCTATTGGCAGGTTGGGAAGATCCAATGGCCGTTTTTTGACAATGATGTTATTTTGCCGCCTAACGCCGGTGAGATCACAGCGAATATCGAAAGCCACGCCTTTATTATTCTGAATAATATTGCCTGAAATGATAGATTCGAGGGGAGCCAATTTTGGCTTGGAATCCCATGCCATTCCAATCACAATGTTATTTTTACAGTTTAGAAAAATGTTGTTACTGAGTTTCGATTTTTTTACTTGGAAATATCCATGCAATGGTGAATCCGGGATTCCCAACATGTAACAAACCGCACTTCGAGCGTCGTCCCCCATCAAGTTTTCAAAACGGTTACCTGTAACGGTGTGGCCCTCGCCGATAATTCGAACACCTCCGCTTCCTTTTGTCCCCAATCCCTGAAAATAATTATCTTCGACCACACAGTTATTCCCATGGCGTAAGGTGAGGGTGCCCGAAACGGCTTCAAATCGATTCCTCCTATAGATATTACCACAGGATTTATTGGAAATGCACTCAACTTCGCCATCGCACTTCTCAAAAAAATTATGCTCGATGATACAGGCTGCATTTTGCATCGAAGTCTTACTATCACCCACTCGGATCGTCTCCCCTCCGTTTTCCCCCAATTGTGGTCGTGGACCAAAATGATTATGATCAATTCGATGTTTGGCCTCTTTGCCCTTTGCCAACCAAACAACAAGAGTTGGTCCCATAGTGGTTTTTCCTGAAAAATAGCAGTGATCCATACGATGCCGAGCTCCATAAATTGAAACGAACCGTGAGGAGCGTTTGTTATCGGGTGAGCTATGGTCGTTGGTCACCCCACAATTTGTGATCCGACAATCCGAGGCAAGTTTTTTTGAACTGATTCGCAATTCTATCGATTCGGAACCACTAGGATTTTGGAACCACAAACCATCAACGACTATATACCTGCCCCCAAGTGAGATACGTGAATCACCAGTGAGAATCACTTTCCCCGGAGTTTCCGCCTTTATGATAATCGGCTGCTCATTGCTACCGGAAGCATTCACTTTCAGCCGTGAATTCTCCCAGATCCCATTCTGTAAAATGATCGTTTCACCGGGATTGATCTTTTTTACCGCAGCGTCAAATTGTTGCTGATCGGCAACAGCAAACTCCGCCGCCATGGCTGACGACACTGAAAAGAAAAAAAGAAACAATAGCTTAGCCATTATTATAGATAGAGGCTTCCATGCTACAATTCAAAAGTTCTCGGCAGAGATAAAACCACGACTAAATCGCATGACACCTGTGATGCCCGCTATCGTCCGCTCGATTGCCCATGTTTGATGAATGAAAATCTCCTCATCAGATGCATGTTCACTAATATACTTGCGCATCCTGGCTGCATACGGGCTATAAGTTTTGACGTCTCTATTTTTGAAGAATATTCATCAGCGGTCTTACCCTATGCTTCAACAAACCCGCCACAGCTTGATCTGTAAAAATTTGCGTGCATGGTGGAGTATTTCACCCTACCTTCCGCGGCCGTAGGGTGCAGGGGGCAAGCGCGGTATTCATTTACAGTTTTTATTATCTAAAATCCATGTCACAAGAAAAACAGGAAACCACGGGCGAAGAAGAAATCAGCGAACACCAACTGATCCAGTTTCGTCGTCAAAAACTCGACAAGCTGCGCGAACTCGGCGTGGATCCTTTTGGTGGCAAATTTGAAACCACGCACCAACCCGCTGCTTTGCGAGCTAATTTCGAAGAAGAAATTGTAGTCAAAGTCGCTGGACGCATCGTAGCGCATCGCGACATGGGCAAAAGCCAGTTTTTTGACATTGCTGACATTCACGGACGACTGCAGTGTTTCCTCAATCCCAAATCCATCGGCGACGAGGCTTTTGAAATCTTCCAACAACTCGACATCGGTGACTGGATTGGCATCGAAGGCACAACTTTCACCACCCGCATGGGAGAGCCCACGGTGAAAGCTTCGGCTATCACTGTTTTGTCCAAGTCGCTACGGCCATTGCCTGACAAATGGCATGGTGTGGTCGATCCTCAGATCAAATACCGTCAACGTTATCTCGACCTCATCGCCAACGAACGCGCCCGCGATGCCTTCCTCAAACGCAGCGCCATGGTCGCCGAAATCCGCGCCTTCCTCGGTCAACGGGAATTCATCGAAGTCGAAACCCCCATGCTGCAGGACGTGCCCGGAGGCGCTGCCGCCGAACCGTTCAAAACCCATCACAACGCCCTCGGCATGGATCTCTACATGCGCATCGCTCCCGAGCTCTACCTCAAGCGCCTGCTGGTCGGAGGTTTCACCAAAGTGTTCGAACTCAATCGCAACTTCCGCAACGAAGGCATCAGCCGCCGTCACAACCCTGAGTTCACGATGCTCGAAGCCTACTGGGCTTTTGCCGACTTCGAACAAATGGCCGACCTGGTCGAGGAAATGGTCTGTCATCTGGCGGAAAAATTCTGCGGCGGTTTGCAAATCGAACACAAAGACGCCAACGACGAACCTATCCGCACCATCGACCTCAGCCGTCCATGGAAACGCGAAACTTTTCACAACCTGGTCAAACAAGCTGCCGGCGATGACTGGTTCGACATCACCAGTGAACAACGCCGCGAGCGCTGCGCCAATAAGCTCAAAGTCGAACTCTCCGAACAAATGGAAGACTACGAAGTCAGCCAACAAGTGTTCGAAAAACTGGTCGAGGAAAAAACTTTCGACCCCTGTTACGTCACCCACGTGCCACGCGAACTGGTTCCCCTGGCCAAGCAAAATGCCGACGATGATTCCGTGGTCGATGTTTACGAACTGATCATCAACGGTCAGGAAATTTCCCCCGGCTACTCCGAGCTCAACGACCCGGACAGCCAGCGCGCCCGCCTCGAAGATCAGGCCGGAGAAGAGACCCAGAAGCTCGACGAAGACTTCCTTCTCGCGCTTGAACACGGCATGCCGCCCGCCGGTGGCATCGGAATCGGCATCGACCGTCTGGTGATGATGCTCACCGGAGCCGAGTCCATTCGCGACATCGTGCTGTTTCCACAGCTGCGCAAAAGCGTCAGCGAATAATCTTATTTGTTAGCCGAAATGCCCACGGGCTTGGCTGATTTCTCAATCGCGATGTAGTCCTGCAGGATGTGCAGGGTTTCACGCGTGTAGGGGTTAAAACCATGCGGATATTGCAAAGCTTTGACCTCGGGATCTTCCTCCTCTTTTGCTGCAGTCTGCATACCGGTAGTATCCTCGGTACTGAGCTCTGATTTCAACGTTAGTTTTTCGTCATCAACATTGGTCTGGGTCAAGCCGTAGATGGTATAAAGTCCCTTCTCTTCCTCTTTAATCCGAGTGTAACGCGTTTTGCGCTCTTCGATCTGCTGCTCCCTACGCTTTTCAAGAGTCTCCACTTCCACCTCACGTTTTTTCCGGTTCAGTGAAATCAAATTGTCCTTGATGCGTTTCTGAGTGCGCTCAATGTCCTCGAGAATATAAACAAAATCCTGCTCTTTCCCTATCCGTTCAGCCGAGGCCTTACTTAACGTTTCAGTCGGCAGCGGACTGGAACTGACGATCGAATATTTCTCCGGATTAACCTTCTCCCACTCCAAAGGCCATTCGAGCGAGCCTTCACCAAAATCCAACACATCGTTTGAAGACGGCAAGTGGATATCAGGAATCACCCCTTTCAATTGCGTTGACCCCCCGGAAATCCGGAAAAAAGTCTGGATCGTCAACTTCAAAGCCCCATTGGTGACCTCTTGTGAACGAAACGGCAAAGGAATGCGGTTGGTGCGCACCGGACGCAACTGCTGCACCGTGCCTTTACCAAAAGTAGACTTGTCACCGATGATCAGGCTGCGGTGATAATCCTGCAAAGCCGCCGCGAGAATTTCACTGGCCGACGCACTGGCACGATTGGTCAAAACCAACAGCGGTCCATCGTACAAAGCGTAACGGTTGCGGGAAAACTTTTCATCCATGTCACCACGCCAGTTTTTCGACTGCACCACCGGCCCACGAGGAATGAACAATCCTGTCAAATTGATCGCCTCTTCCAAAGACCCGCCACCATTATCCCTGAGGTCGAGCACCATACCATCGACGCCTTCTTTTTTCAGGCGGTTAACCAGTCGCTGCACATCCACTGTGGTGCTAGTCTGGCCATCGCCCATCGAGCTGTAAAAAGAAGCCAAATAGATCCAACCAATCTTCTGCTCCTTGCCATTCGCATCCTTGGTGATGATAAGATCCGCACTGGCGAGACTCTCTTTCAAATCCACCTTATCACGCAAAATCATAATGATCTTGGTCTGGGAAGAATCCGCGGCATCAGCAGGAATCACCTCCAGCCTCACATAAGAATCTTTCTCCCCACGAATTTGATCCACAATATCACTGAGTTTTTCACCGACAATGTCCACCATTTCACCCTTTTTGCCCTGCCCCACCTTGACGATGCGATCCTTGATTTTAAGATCCCCCTGTTTAGCTGCCGGCCCACCACCCACCAAACCCTGGATTTCAGCAGCACCGCTTTCTTCATCCAAACTGAGCATCGCTCCGATCCCCTTCAGCGATTTACTCATACTGATGCGAAAGTTGTCATACTGGGACTGGGAAAAATACTCGGAGTGCGGATCGTAACTACGCGTGATCGCCTTGATGAACATCACCGCAACGTCCTCGGCATCATTCTCAGTTACATTTTTGAGAATACGATCGTAGCGCTTGAGAATTTTCTCCTTGGGCGACAAATCTTTTTTGTCTGAATCCTTATGTCCTGGAGTTTCTTTAATGGCGATTTTGGTGCTGACCTGCACCTTGCCCTCACCTGAGTTCGTATCTGCCCCTTTTTTAGCTTCAGCTTCTTTTGCCGCCTTTTTAGCCGCTTTCTCAGCTTTTTCCTTATCAGCCATCTCCTTGCGCAGAGTGGCTTGCAGCATTTCACCCTCGATCAAACGATGCCAGAGCTCATCAGCTGCTGTCGCATCCACCGGCCATTTTTCCTTTTTACGACTGATATGAATCGTTTTATCCGAATTGAAATCGAGTTCATCTTTTTCCAAAATCTCTTTCACCTTCTCAATCCGCGAGCTCACCCGTTCGAGATAAATCTTATAGATTTCATCTGCTGCGGTCAGATTTTTTGCTTTAACCTCATCATCAATACTGTGGCGGTACTTCGCATAAAAACCGTCGATGTCCTTTTGAGTAAAATACTGCCGTCCGTAATCCAGAAAACGAAGGTAATTATCAAGCGTGCGCTCCGACATTGCATCGTCGTAGGGATGCTGGCTGTAGTGCTCCTCCGCAAGCATTTTGGCCACCCGCATGCCAATCTCGTTGAAATTAGCCTCAGCCGCATTCGCCTTGATCGTAAAACTCGAAACAAACAGCACCGCCAAACAGGCAAAAATAGGGACAAAAAAGGCCAAATAACGTTTGGCTGCCGGTTGACTGGACTTGGATTCGGTAAACATATCAGAAAAGGTTTTTTTTAATTTCGGCAGCCCTGAAGACCACAAAAGCGAATTTCTCCTCATTCTAGTGAAAGAACAAGGGGGAATTCGTTCGCCGCCAACATATACCAAATAAAGACGAGATTAAAGATATTTGTCATTGGCACGGATTGGAGGAATGATAGGAGCTTGTGAATAGAATGACAAACAACGAGTCTGCCACCGCGCCCACCATGGAAATCGAATGTTACACCGGAGGATACTTCCAAACCAACGGCTACCTGCTGCGCTGCCCTCAAGGCCATATCCTGATTGATGCCCCAGAAGGAGTAGCTGCCTGGTTGCAGGAAAAAAATATCACCATCGACGCCCTTTTGCTGACCCATCTGCACTACGATCACGTCATCGATGCCGCTCTGCTAAAAAGCGAACAGCCCAACTGCCGCATCCTCGCCCACTCCGCCTACGACGACGATTTGACCCTGGCCTCTTTTTTAAGCCAATCCATCGGCTGGCCGACCAACCTGCAAGACTTCGAAGTGGACGAATTGCTCGCAGAGCAAAAAAACCTCAAAATCGGGGGGCTTGATTTTTCGCTTAAACACGTACCCGGACACTCGCCCGACAGTTTGTGTTTTTATCTAGCCGGCGAAAGTGACGGCGGCTTCGGATCTTCGCTGCTATTTGGTGGCGACGTGCTTTTTAACGGCGGCATTGGACGCACCGACTTTCCCAACGGCGGCACTGAATTGCTGCTCAGCGGCATTCACGAAAAAGTGCTCACCTTACCCGATGAAACCATGGTCTTCCCCGGCCACGGCCCCGATACCACCGTCGCCCAGGAAAAACAGTCGAACCCTTTTTTGAGCTAAAAATCGCATGAGCTTGCCCAACCGCATCCGAACCATTCTAAGCATCGCAGCCCTAGCTGTCGGTCTAGCTAGCTGCGATCAAAAAGACAGCGCATCCGCTGATTCCTCTCCAAGCTCACAACAAGACCCGCCAGCTGCCGCTAGCGCCAGCTCCCCTTATCACCCCATCAAGGATGCCAAATACGTCGGCGCCAAAGACTGCAAAACCTGCCATGAAAAAGAATTTGCAGAGTGGAAACAATCCGATCACCACAAAGCCATGGAACCCGCCACCGCTGACACGGTGCTCGGTGATTTTAACAACGTCGACTTCGAGCACTTCAAACACCGCTGGCGTTTTTTCAAAAAAGGCGAGCAGTTCTGGGTCAACGCCGAGGATGAAAACGGCCAACGTCAGGACTACAAAATCGATTACACTTTTGGATTTTACCCGCTGCAGCAATATCTAATTCCCTTTCCCGGCGGCCGCTACCAAGCCCTGCAAGTCTGTTGGGATTCACGACCCAAGGAAGAAGGCGGGCAACGCTGGTACCACCTCTACCCCGACGAAGAAGTCCCGCCCTCCGACATCCTGCACTGGACCCGACGTCACTTTAACTGGAATTTCATGTGCGCCGACTGCCACTCGACCAACCTCAGAAAAAACTTCGATGTCGCCAGCGACAGCTACGACACCCGTTGGTCTGAAATGAATGTCAGTTGCGAAGCCTGTCACGGCCCCGCATCCGAACACCTCAAATGGGCGGCTCACCAGCAAACAAATGCCTCAGACACAGATGCCCCAAGCGCACCGCTCAATGACGACGAAGTCAAAAACTACCTCAAAAGCAAAGGCCTAGTCGTCAGTTTGAAAGAACCACAAGAGGGCATCTGGTCGATCAATGCCGAAAGTGGACAACCCCAGCGCACACCCGCGCTGGAGTCCAACGTGCAAGTCGAAACCTGCGCCCGTTGCCACGCCCACCGCCGCCCGCTGCAAAGCGAATTTGTCGCCGGGCAGTCCTTTCTTGACAGTCACAGCCCCTCGGTTATGCGCGAGCAACTCTACCACCCCGACGGACAGATCAATGAAGAAGTTTACGTCTACGGCTCTTTCACCCAGAGCAAAATGTACCACGCCGGAGTGCGCTGCAGCGATTGCCACAACCCGCACACCATGAAACTGCAAGCCCAGGGCAACGCGCTCTGCGTGCGCTGTCACCTCGCTGATAAATACAACAGCCCCAAGCACCACTTCCACCAACTCGACAGTGCCGGTGCCCGCTGTGTCGAGTGCCACATGCCTAGCAAAACTTACATGGGGGTCGACGCACGTCGCGACCACAGCATCCGCATCCCTCGACCCGACCTAACAAATAAACTGGGCTCACCCAATGCCTGCAACCAATGTCACGACCATGCCGACAAGGATATCGATTGGACCATCGCCGCCTTTGAAGAACGCTGGGGGAAAACGGGGCTGCGCAATGCCCACTACGGCGAACTGATGGCCGCCGGTCGACAAGGTGGCAGCGAAGGTATGCAAAAACTGATGGCCCTGGCCACCGACAACAGCTATCCGGACGTCATTCGCGCCACCGCATTGGCTGAGTTTTCCCGCCACCCCTCCTCCGCTGATACTCTGGCAGTCATCGCCGGACAGTTAAAAGACCCCAATCCGCTGGTTCGCGAACAAGCCGTTTTCGCTTTGGAATCCACTCCGGCGCCACAACGTCTAGACCTGATCCGCGACATGCTGAATGATCCGGTCAGAGCTGTGCGAGTAGAAACCGCCCGGCTACTCGCCGCCGCTCACCAACAACTCGACGAAGCTGAAAAACCCGCCTGGGATCGCGCCACTGCGGAATTTATCGCCGCACAAATGGCGATGTCTGACCGCGCCGCCGGCCACATGCGCCTTGCTCTGTTTTACTCCGACCTCGGCGAGCCCCAGAAAGCTGAATCCGCTTACCACGATGCTATCCGCATCGAACCCGAAGCTATCCCTCCTCGCATCAATTTAGCCGAAACCCTCTATCAACAAGGGCGTCTGGAAGAATCCGGCAAGGTGTTCCAAGCCGCCGTCGACGCCGACCCCGCCAACGGTATGGCGCACGAAGCTCTGGCACGTTATTTCATCCGCAGAAAACAGTACGACAAAGGTCTGGCCGAGCTGAAAAAATCCGCTCAACTGGTGCCTGAACACGCCGCCACCCAATATTTCCTCGGCGTAGCCCTCAACTCAATGGGACGCTTCGACGAAGCCTTGCCCGCACTACAAAAAGCCCATCAACTGGAAACCAGTAATCCCGAATATCTGATCGGACTCACCACCATCTGCCGCGATGCCGGACAAATCGAACTCGCCCTCGGCTACGTTGAGCAACTGATCGCCCTCGACCCACAATCACGCTCCTACCAACAGTTAAAAGCCCAACTGCAAGCAATCCCACGCTGAGCCTGAAACCTAGCAGGCTCACTCCCCCGCACAACGGCAGCTCCGAGGCACGTGGCCCTTACTCAAAATAATTGCCGTATCCATCCAGCGCCGCTTTGACTTTCATCGCTTGCTCTCTGCCGGATTCAAGATCCTTGGCACCCGCAAGAGATTCCACCGCTGGAATGTAACCCGTTAAAAACTGATGCAGTTGATCATGGGCGGTACCATTCATAGTGCAACCTTTGATCAATTCATTGACCTGCCCCTGCAGTTCTGCTCCCGCTTGGTGCAAACCATCCACGCTGCTGTGATCCGATGCAGCAAAGGATGTCTCCATCTTTTTAAACATCGTGCGGGTGTGTTCATCCATCTGCCATTTTTTATCACCATCCAATTTTAGAGCCAAGTCTGCAGACGCTTGTGAATGACCATGTTCACCATGTCCATGCTCTTCCTTTTTTGCTTCCTCCTGGTGCTCGGATTTAGCCGCCTGATCATCTCCACCACAGGCAACCATGAAAAGCGCAAGGGTGGCAAAGCAAGAAAATTTCAATATTATGTAGTTTATCGAGGAGTCTGCTTTCATATTTACAAATCTTAGCGCCAAAGCTCCCACGGTCAAAGTCTTTACTTCCCCCTTCCATCAATAACACCGTGCCCCCTCACTTCTTTTTAAAAATCTTCTTCAGCTTGGTGAAAAAACCCGGATCAGATGAACTTGCCTTTTTTTGCGCAGCTGCCCCCCCCCGGTGAACTCCACAGACAGCTCTGGGGATCAAGGCATCCGGCACCTTGCTGCGATAAGCCCGCCCTTTTTGACGGCAAGCCTGATTTACCAATTTTCCCGAAATGCGGCATAACTCCACCTCGATCACATCCATCGCCTGTGGCAGCGGGCCAGATTGATACTCCTTCATCGCAGCAGCTGCTTTCATCACATCCACCCATATTGGCAAAGCGAGGCGACTGCCATATCCATGATCGATGATCTTATGCGGTTGATCCAAGCCCACCCATACCCCACCAGTCAGACGATTGCTGTAACCCAAAAACCACGCATCCTGATAGTCGTTGGTGGTGCCGGTCTTGCCTCCACTAGGTGCACTAAATCCCAACTTGCGCGCCGATGATCCCGTACCTCCCTCACCCATCACCTTCTCCAATATCCGCGAAGTGATCCACGCCGCTTCGGCAGTCAATACTCGATAGCCCACCTGCCGGTTTTCATAAACCATGTCATTCCGGCGATCTTTAATGCTCTCTATTAAATAGGGGCGCAAGCGATAACCCTGGTTAGGGAAAACCGAATACGCACTGGTGATTGACTCCAGCGTAGCCGTCATATTTCCAATATAAAGCTGTGGTGACTTCTCGATCTTTCCCCCACTGCCCGCCAAGCCCGCATGCACCGCCATTTCCTTCACCACATCAATGCCAGCACGTTCCCCCACCCGGACGCTCATGGTATTTCTAGATCGGATCAATCCCAGCTCCGCTTTCTGCAAACCCAGGTATTTGCCATCCGAGTTACGCGGACTCCAGTTACCCGGGTGCCATTTGATCTCACCCGCACGAATCGGATTATCATTGATCAATGTGCCGGGAAATGTGCCCGATTCAAAAGCCGCCGCATACACCAATGCCTTAAACACCGAACCCACCGTACGCTTTCCCACCAATGCCCGGTTGTATTGACTATGTTGGTAGTTACGCCCCCCAACCATCGCCCGCACCGCGCCGTTCTCATTATCGATCATCACCAACGACGCTTGTAGGTAATCCGGTTTTTCATCCTTCTTCTTAAACCAACGACGCTCGAACTCCTTCATCGTCCGATGCGGATAACCTCGACTGTGCTCAATCGCCTGCAAGCGAGCCTCCACCGCTCGCTCCGCCACCGCCTGCAAACGTAAATCGAAAGTGGTGTGGATCTCCAAACCTCCACTTTCCAATTCACTCTTTTCCATGATCGCCCGCAGTTCCCTGCGCACCGACCCCATCACCGCCGCCGTGGTCGACGGGGCTTTTTCCGTCGATTTTTTAAACCACGAAAATAAAGATTTTCGCTTTTGTTTTTTAACCCGCACCCCCTGCCCCTCGGCCTGCTTTTTTTCCTGCTCTGTGATCATCCCCTCGATCAACAACCGCTGCAAAACCATATCCCGTTCCCCCAAAGCTGACTTGTAATGACGAAAAGGAGAAAAGCGATTGGGAGCTCTTATGATGCCCGCCAACATCGCAGCTTCCCCTAAAGTCATCTCAGCAGCGGGTTTGCCAAAATATGCCTGCGCGGCTCTTTCGACTCCGAACAAACCTGACCCGAGAAAAATCCGGTTCACGTAAAAAGCCAGAATTTCATCCTTCGAATAAGTAGCTTCGATCCTCCGGGCAAGCGCCATCTCGAGAAATTTACGCTTCAGACTACGCTCCCGCAGCTCAAAACTGTTACGCGCCAATTGCATCGTCAAAGTACTGGCGCCCTGCACCACTCCTCGATCCTTCACATTACGCACAAACGCCCTCGCCACCCCTCGATAATCAATCCCTCCATGTTCGTAAAAACGTTTGTCTTCACGCGCCAACAACGCATCCAGAAAATAGGGCGATACCCGTTTCAAAGGCACCACAATGCGATCATCAGCCTGCAAACGCCCGATCTCCTCACCACGACGGTCATAAATGATCGATTCCCGCGGCATACTGCCGACCTTGCTCATATCAAAATCAGCTGCCTGATGATCAAAATACCAGGCCCCCAGTAAGATCAATAAAATCCCACTCGCACCCGCCAGCATGCCCGCCATTATCAACAAGCGCACCAGCCGTCCAAGGCAACCTCGCTTGTTTTTGCCTTTTGTTTTGCGCTTGCTTTTAGCTTTGGAACGCTTCGCGACGCCTGATTTTCTCTTTTTTGCCGGGGCTTTTTTGCGTGCAGCACTTTTCTTTTTAGCGGAGCTTTTCCTCTTTGGGGATTTTTTTTTCGCCGCCGCACGGGTACGCGCCAACAGATAGAAGTCATCTTCTTCAATCTCCTGATTTGCATCGTCCCCAGGCTCAGACTTTCTTTTTTGGAAAAAAAACATTAAAAATAGTCAGACAGTCACTTTGCCTCAGTTTATAAATAACACTGCCAGCAAAAATTAATAAAGAAACCTTAAGTATACACCCACTTGCCTCACTCTTCCAGTGCCATAATACCAAGGTTGATACCAGCGAATCAAACATCATGCCGCCCCTAGACTCCACTCCAGACCCAGCTCGCCAACTCATCGCTCTCGCCTTGGAAGAAGATCTCGCGGATCGCGGAGATGTGACCTCGCAGCTCTTCATTCCCTGCGCGCACCGCTCCACAGCCAACATCGTCACCCGCGAAGCCATCTGTGTCGCCGGCACGGAAACCGCACTCGCCGTATTTCGCACCGTCGATGCCGATCTCGACATCGAAATTTTGCATCACGACGGTGAGCACCTAATACCAGGTCTCTCGCTTATGAGCATCAGCGGATCAACCCGGTCGATCCTCACCGCCGAACGCACCGCACTTAATTTTCTCCAACGTCTATCCGGTATCGCCACTATTACCGCGGACTACGTCAAAGCGGTCGCCAGCAGCAAAGCGCAAGTGCTCGATACGCGTAAAACCACACCGGGCTGGCGAGCTCTCGAAAAATCCGCCGTCGCAGCCGGCGGTGGGCGTAATCACCGCATCGGGCTCTACGACGCCATCATGGTAAAAGACAACCACCTTGTCGCCGGCGGAGAACCCGCGGACATCACCGCTGCAGTCAAGCAGGCCCGCCAGCAATTCTCAAACATCACCATCGAACTCGAAGTGGACACCCTCGAACAGCTTGATACCTACCTCAAAATCCCTGGCATTGATGTGATCCTGCTCGACAATATGAATCCAGAAACGCTAAGCCAGGCTGTAAGCCTACGCGACCAAGTTGCGCCCACGATCAAACTCGAAGCCAGCGGCGGCATCACCCTCGACACCATCAGCGCCGTTGCCTCCAGCAATGTCGATTTCATCTCAGTCGGCGCACTGACCCACTCCGTGCGGGCTGTCGATCTTTCGCTAGAACTGCAAAGCCATGCCTGACTCCAGCGCCGACCCCAACCTCACTGCTTTCGACGCCAGCCAGCTTCGTCGCGCCCTCCTTGATCTCCAAGCTGAATCAGCGGTGGGCGAAGTCCATGTTCTTTCCGCTACTTCCTCCACCAACGACGAAGCCTCGTTTTTGGCTCGTTCGATGGCCAAAAATAAAAGCGTCGTATTTGCCGAAAGCCAAAGCGCCGGACGGGGACGACGTGGCAACCAATGGAGTGCCCCCCCCGGCCGGGATCTTTTGTTCTCCCTGCTGCTCTACCCCGATCTCACCAAATCGAGCCTCGCTCAACGCAGCATGCGATTGCCTCATCTGGTTGCCGTCGCTATTGCTCGAACCTTTGATCAAATCCTTCCGGAAATAGTGAGCCAACTCAAGTGGCCCAATGACATCTATGTTAAAGGCAAAAAAGTCGCCGGTATTCTCATCGAAAGCTCTAGCATTTCCAACCGCTCCCACTACATCATCGGTGTGGGCATCAATGTGAACTCCCTCAACAGCGAGCGCCCCGCCGAACTGCAATCTACCGCCAGCTCCCTGCGCGAAGAATGCCAGCACTCGGTGGACCGACACCAGATCGCCGCCGCCTTTCTCGCCAATTTTGATCAGCTCTACCCTCGGGCTTTACAGGACTTCTCAGCAGTTTCCAAAGAACTGCATCAACGCAGTTTGCTCATCGGACATGAAATAACCGCCACCCTTGAAGCCGAAAAAATAACCGGTAAAGTCATCGGTTTTGCTGACAATGGCGAAATGATCCTCGAACTTTCCTCTGCTCACGGCACCCAACAAAGGATCATCCACAGCGCCGATCAAGTCCGAATGCGATGACCGCATCCAAACCAGCGCCCGTTTTAATCATCGGCCAGGGACTGGCGGGCACCCTGTTGGCGTGGCAACTGATCCGCCTCGGTCAAAGTGTGCAAATCGTCGACCGCGAAGAAAGACTGACCTCTTCAAAAGTCGCCGGCGGCATCGTCACCCCAATCACCGGTATGCGCATGGTCAAAACCTGGCGCTTAGACGATTTTTTTCCTGCCGCCCTAGAACTCTATCGCTGGATTGAAAATAAAACCTCTAGCTCTCTGTTTTTCGAAAAGCCCATCCAACGTTTATTCAAAAACAAACAAGAGCAGGACGAATTTAACCACCGCATGAGCGAACCCGGCTTCGCTGATTATGTTTTGCAAACCAGCCTCGCTGATCCCTCCCAACTCAAAGCCAGCTTCGGAGGTTTTGTGATGAAAGGTGGCTACCTCGATGTCAGCCAATTCCTCCAAGCATCTCGGCGGATATTCACCGAACGTGGATATTATCAATCCGGCGATTTAAAAAACAAAGACCTTGAACTGGTTCCCAACGGTTGGCACTGGCGGCAGGATCAACAAAAACAGACTTACCAACAAATCGTATTCTGCCAAGGCTGGAGCAAAAAGAGCAATCCGCTCTTTGACTGGGTGCCATTCAAGCCCGCAAAAGGTGAAGTGCTCGAGATCCGCTGCCCGGATCTCAGCGAAAAACACATCATCAACCGCTCAGGTTTCATCGCCCCTCTAGGAAACGGCAAATTCCGCTCCGGCTCGACCTACGAATGGCAACAACTCGACAACCGCTCCACCGATGCCGGACGTCAGAAGATCAGCGCCAAAATCCGCGCCATGACCGACTTGCCTTTTGAAATCACCGATCACCAAGCCGCCGTGCGCCCCATCATCGAAAACAGCAAAGCCCTGCTCGGTTGCCATCCCGACAAAAGCAAAAAAGGACTCGCTTTTTTCAACGGACTCGGCTCAAAAGGCGTGCTCAACGGCCCCTTCCTCTCCGCCATGCTCGCCAACCATCTCGTCCACGGTCACCCCATCGAAGAATCCGTCGATCTACAAAAAAACTTCTAAGCCCCTCAAATCATGCCCGAATCCCACTCCAATCCCCAACCAGCCGACTCATCATATGGGGTCAGACCTCATATGATTAAACTTGTTGTGCGCCCCACAGAGCGGGCGCATCAGCTGATCCGCCAACACGTAGCGGCAGGCGACCATGTGGTGGATGCGACGCTGGGTAATGGCCATGACACCCTTTTCCTCGCCGAATTAGTGGGTAAAAAAGGCCGTGTTGATGGTTTTGACATTCAAAGCGCAGCCATTCAATCCGCACAACAAAAGCTCCACGACCGTGACTTCGACCACGTTCACTTGCACCATGTCGGTCACGAAAAAATACCTGATTGGGTCCAAACCCCCATTCAGGCAGCGATGTTCAATCTGGGCTACCTGCCCGGCGGCGACAAACAAGTGATCACTCAAGCCCAAACCACCCTCCAAGCCCTGAGATCTGCCCTCGATCTGCTCTTGCCCAACGGCATCGTTACCATCGTCGCCTACATCGGACATGCCGGAGGCTCTGAGGAAGCTGACGCGATTCTAACATTCTGCCAGACCCTCAAAAGCGATCAGTTCACGGTCACGCAACACCGGTCCGCCTCGGATAATGCCAAGGCTCCGTTCCTGATCACGATTGTTCGCGGCTAAAGTTCCCACTATTGGACCTATTAACCGCTCTTCTTTTAACCCTGCTGGTCCTTATTACTTAGTATGAAAAAAGCTCGCCTTCGTTAAAAAAGCGCTTCAGCTCAACTTCAGCCGATTCCTGCGAATCAGAAGCGTGACAAACATTGTTCTGGGTATCAACACCGAGATCACCACGAATCGTTCCCGCATCCGCCTTGGTCGAATCCGTCGGCCCGAGCAAGTCACGCACGCGACCGATCACATCCTCACCTTCCAAAGCCATGACGATGATTGGCGACGAAGTCATGAACTCAACCACACTGGGGAAAAACGGTTTGTCGGAAATATGCGCATAATGTTCATTCAACAACGCATCGGACATCTTGATCATCTTCGTTCCGCGAATTTTGAAACCCTCGGCTTCAAAGCGCTTGACCACCTCTCCGCATAAAGATTTAGTCACGCAGTCAGGTTTGAGAAGGATAAGTGTGGTTTCTAAAGACATAATATTTACAGATAAAAATGGTCGCCGCGCCTGTTTTTTACGCCGCGCGATATATGTAATCGGGTTTTTCCAGATGAAAAGAGGAAAAATAACTCTTCTCGGATTAAGAAATCAAGGTTAACAACACCATGCCCAGAGCTAACAATATCGGAAAAAGCGGATAGCTCCACCAAGGGAGGCGCAACACTCCTGTTGCTATGAATATTATTCCTGCCGGAATTAATATCAAAAAATAAAAACTATTAGCTAACATGAACACCATCGCATGATCTTCCATCAGCACCTCCCAAAGCGTGCGAAGTTCTGCCGTTTCTTTTTCCGGTGGGCTCACCACATACAACCCCAGTAATAAAGCCACTGCCACCCACAACACCAAAGCAGAAATCCCCAGGCTGAACGAGCGTACCACTTTAAGTGCAACCTTATTTACAGCAGGTTGCGGTAAGGGCGGTGGTGAAAACCTATGCGACGTCTCTGACATAAACTGTCTAATCCTAAAACTCGGCTCACCAAACAGCAAATTTAAATCCTTTACCCCATCCGTCCCCCCGCAATCACGTTAATTGCAATCGCTCGTAGCTTTCGATAGCTTAGCCGCATGCTTCACCTGCGACCATTTTTCACTGTCTTCAGCCTGATCTTCACGTTCACCCATTTTCTCTCCGCCCAGGACAAACCCAATATCATCGTCATCATGGCCGATGACCTCGGTTACGGCGACATTTCCTGCTACGGAGCCACCGCTCTCAAAACCCCCAACATCGACCAACTCGCCGCCGAGGGCCAGCGTTTCACCAGCGGTTATTGCTCGGCCTCGACCTGCACCCCCACCCGCTTCTCCTTCCTCACCGGCACCTACGCTTTCCGCGAAAAAGGCAAGGGCATCGCCGCCCCCAACAGTCCGCTGATCATTCCTCCCGACACTTTCACCCTGCCCGACCTACTCAAAAATGCAGGCTACCAAACCGCAGTGATCGGCAAATGGCACCTCGGACTTGGCGGCAAAGAAGGCCCTGACTGGAACGGCGAGCTCAAACCCGGTCCGCGCGAGATCGGCTTTGACTACAACTTTCTCCTACCCACTACCAATGACCGTGTGCCCCAGGTTTATGTCGAGAACCACCGGGTTCTCAACCTTGATCCCAAAGACCCACTGTGGGTCGGCAAAAAAAAACCCAGCCCGGATCACCCGACCGGCATCAGCCATCGCGACACCCTGAAAATGGACTGGTCACACGGCCACAATTCAACCATCCACAATGGCATCAGCCGCATTGGATTTTACACCGGCGGTCACGCCGCGCGTTTCCGTGATGAAGACCTCACCGACAAATGGGTCGAAAAATCGGTCGAATGGATCGAAGCCAATAAAGACCAACCTTTTTTCCTCTTTTTCGCCTCGCACGACCTGCATGTGCCGCGCATGCCGCACGAACGGTTCCAGGGCAAAACCCCGCTCGGCTTCCGTGGTGATGCCATCGTCGAACTCGACTGGGGAGTCGGCGAGCTGATGAAAACCCTCGACCGCCTCAATCTGGCAGAAAACACCCTGGTGATTTTCTGCTCCGACAACGGCCCGGTGATGGATGACGGCTACAAGGATTTTGCGCTTGAAAAACTCGGAGATCACCGCGCATCCGGTCCTTACTCCGGTGGCAAATACAGTGTTTATGAAGGCGGTACCCGCACCCCGCTCATCACTCGCTGGAAAGGCAAAATTCAACCCGGAGTATCAGACAAAATGGTCTGCACCATCGATCTCGCTGCCAGCTTCGCTGAACTGACCCAAACCCCCATACCCAACAATGCCTACCTCGACAGTTTCAACGTATTACCCGCCTTACTCGGACAAGCCGACGCCAAAGGACGCAAATCGCTCATCCAACAAGACAACGGCAACGCCGGCAATTACGGCTTCCTTGTCGGAGATTGGAAACTGCAACGCCACGACAAAAAACGCACCCGCAATCTAAAAGTTGCCAAACAACTCGAAAACACGCCGGTGCCAAAATTTCAACTCTATGATTTGTCAAAAGACCCAGCTGAAAAACACAACGTCATCGAACAACACCCGGATGTTGCACAACGTCTAAAAAAACAACTCGCCAGTTTGATCGAAAACGGCCGCAGTCACTAAAATCCACGTAACACGGATTGGCAATCCGTGTATCCCCGAACCACCTCCAACCCGCGCCATACCATTACGCCCCACCCCACCAATTTAATAACAATTAAAACCATGAAACACCTCACCCTGCTCACCGCCCTTCTAATTCAACTATCCCTCTCCTCCCTGCAATCCGCCGAGCGCCCCAACATTCTCTTCATCCTCGTCGATGACCAATCCCCCTATGATCTAAAATCTTACGACCCCAAATCCCCGCTCGACACCCCCAACCTCGATCAGCTCTCCGCACAAGGCATGACCTTTGATGGCGCGTATCAAATGGGGTCATGGGTGGGCGCTGTCTGCACCGCGTCACGCCACATGATCATGTCCGGCCGATCTGTCTGGCACATCCCGGACAAACGCGGCAGGATCAACAATCCAAATGTTGAAAAACCTAAATTAGTCCCCACCGACCTCGCCAACCACACCATGGCAGCGGTCTTCAACCGCGCAGGTTACGATACCGTGCGCACATGCAAAAATGGCAACTCCTACGAAGACGCCAACAAAAAATTCACCATCCGCAATGACTCCACCAAACGTGGCGGCACCGCGGAAAGCGGCAGCGCCTGGCACGGCGAACAAATCATCGACTACCTCGGTGATCGCGCCCAACAAAAAGACCGCAAACCTTTCCTGATCTACTACGGCTTCTCCCACCCGCACGATACCCGCGACGGCACACCCGAGTTACTGGCAAAGTATGGTGCCAGCAATCACACCGACAAAAACGTGCTGCCAGCCGCCAACCCCAAACAACCTGCCCTGCAAGTCAACTACCTGCCCGGACACCCCTTCCATCACGGCCACCCCGAACTGCGCGACGAAGTAGCGGTCAGTGGCGTCTGGGAAAAACGCGACGAACGCACCATCCGCAATGAACTCGGTCGTGAATACGCCTGCGCTGAAAATATCGACAACCAGATCGGACGAGTTCTCAAGCAACTCAAAAAAATGGGCGAACTCGACAATACTTACATCTTCTACACCTCCGATCATGGCATCGCCATCGGACGTCACGGTTTGCAAGGAAAGCAGAACCTCTACGAACACACCTGGCGTGTTCCCTTCATCGTCAAAGGCCCTGGCATCGCTCCGGGATCACGCGCCAAAGGCAACATCTACCTGCTTGATGTGCTCAGCACGATCTGTGACCTCGCCGGAGTGAGCAAACCTGACAGCAGCGAAGGCCTCAGTTTCAAACCGGTGCTCGAAGGCAAAAAAGACATCGTTCGTGACGTGCTCTACGGCGTTTACTGCGGCGGCACCAAACCGGGAATGCGCAGTGTCAAAAAGGGCGATTGGAAACTCATCAAATATGACGTCATGGATGGTGCCGTCCGGGAAACCCAACTCTTCAACCTGGCAGAGAACCCCAACGAATTGCTCGCCGAACACCACGATCCCGCGACGATTAAGCTCACTGGCAATACCCCGAACAAAAACCAACGCGACCTCGCCGAAGATCCTGCCTACGCTGACAAACTCGCCGAAATGGAAGCCCTGCTGCTCAGCGAACAACGCCGCTTGAACGACCCCTACCGTTTGTGGAATCAGCCTGATGACGGACTAACTCCACCGGTGATTCCCAAATCAAAACCACGCAAAAAAAAGAAAAAATCCAAATGATGCCCACTCCCAATCGAGGCAAGCGAAGCGCTCGCGCTACAATCCTCCCTGCCTCATGGACAGCCTTTCTAGGGCGGGTGCTCCGCCCGCCCTACACTCTTCTTCTTTTACTAAGCACCAGTATCGGCTTTGTAAATGCCGCTGATTATTATGTCTCTCCGCAGGGGAATGACAACGCCCCCGGTTCAGAAGTTAAACCGTGGAAAAGCATCCAGCACGCCGCCGACACCCTGATCGCCGGCGACACCGTTTTCATCAGAGAAGGCTCCTACAATGAACGAGTGCTCCCCAAGAACTCCGGCAAGCCGGGAGCCTATATCACTTACACCTCTTACCCCGGTGAACGTGCCACCATCGATGGTGCGGGCATTGCCTACGACTGGGCTGGACTCTTTCATATCAATGGCACCAGCTATATAAAAATTTCTGAACTGAACTTCACCAACTCTGCCTATTTCGGCATCGAGATCAGAGGTGATGTCCAACACATCACGATTGAAAAAAATCACTTCCATAAGTGCCATTCCAGCGCCGTCCATGCCTGGTTCAATAAAGCTCGCTGGACCATTTCTGACATCGTCATTGACGGTAACGAGATCACTGAGACCAATATGAGCGGCAGTCAGGAAGCGATTTCACTTTGCGGTGTTAACGGCTTCGAGATCATGAACAACCACGTTCATCACATCCACAAAGAAGGCATCGATGCCAAAGAGGGAAGCTCAAATGGAAAAATCCATCACAACCACGTACATGATTTTTACACCAAATTTGCAGTGGGCATTTATATCGACTCCAGCCGCAGTGAAGGAAAAAATATCGAGATTTACCAGAACACCATTCACGACGCCAAGAGTGGCATCAGTCTGGCAACCGAACTCGGCGGCAGCCTGACGAATATTAAAATTTACAACAACCTGATCTATGGCAACCGCCACGGATTTTCGATTCATCATTACGAAAAGCCGGGAACTCATTTAAAAAAAGATATCAGCCTGATCAACAACACCTTTCACAACAACGAACTGGCAGTTCGCATGACGGAAGTTAAAGAGAATTTTGCGAACTTGATCATTCGCAACAACATCTTCTCCGGCAAAGGCCGAGCGGCGACCAACCTTGGCAGTCTCAAAGAAGAAGACCTGACCATGGATCACAACTTGTTCGGCCCTGCCTCCAAGATCCACACCTTCGGAAAAAATACACTGAAAGGTGACCCCCAATTCATCAATGCAGCCAAGGCGGATTTCCGCCTGCAAAAAGATTCTCCCGCCATCGACCGCGGCTCCGCCGAAAAAGCTCCCAGCTCTGATTTCGATGGAAACACGCGACCCCGGGGAAAAGCATACGACATCGGCGCCTATGAGATGCCATAATTGATCAAACAGATCACGGGTGCCCCTGACGGCATCATCAAATTCCCCAATCCTGCCATAAAATTGACAAATCGCACAATTGCGACGACATTTTAACTAGAAGGCGGGATTAGATATGCTCTCACAGCACACAAACTCCAAGCTATTGACGAAGAAGCCGTCAATTATTAATGGCTCAAAACTATTTGCTGCTCTTCTGCCCCCGTTTCATGCTGGCACGCACACAGCATTCGGCAAAAATAAAAAACTCCAATTCGCCGCCTTATTATTAATCGCCCTATTACCAAGCGCCCCTATCTTTGCGCAACATGGCGGTGGTCATGGAGGAGGGGGGCACAGCGGCGGCGGCGGGCACAGCAGCAGCGGCGGCAGTCACTCAAGATCCAGTCATTCATCGAGCAGAGGGCACTCCTCAAGTTCCAGACATTCTTCAAGTCGATCCCACTCTTCTAGTAGAAGCCATTCTTACAGCGGCGGCCATTCTAGTAGAAGCCATTCAGGATCAAGTAGGAGCCATTCAGGATCCCGGCATTCAAGTAGAAGCCATTCGATAGGCCATAGCAGCAGTGGGGGACATGGCTCATCGGGTGGACATGCTTACGCAGGTGGACATGGCTCATCGGGTGGACATGCTTACGCAGGTGGACACGGTTCATCGGGCGGACATGGTTACTCAGGCGGGCATGGTTACTCAGGCGGGCATGGTTACTCAGGCGGACATGGTTACTCAGGCGGACATGGTTACTCAGGCGGGCATGGTTACTCAGGCGGACACGGATATTACGGTGGAGGACATGGATATTACGGTGGTGGACATGGATATTACGGTGGTGGACATGGATATTACGGTGGAGGACATGGATATTACGGAGGCGGACACGGATATTACGGTGGCGGACACGGATATTACGGTGGCGGACACGGATATTACGGAGGCGGACACGGATATTACGGTGGCGGACACGGATATTACGGTGGCGGATATGGGTATTACGGAGGTGGACACGGTTACGGCCATCACTACTCTCTCGGGCTATTTTCTTGGTTGAATCCTTTTTACAGCAGTTGGTCCTATCCCTACTACTATTCTTCAAACCAGTATTACGATTTCACCCCTTCAGAACCCTACTACAACGTACCTTATTCCAACACATCCTCCAGCACACCCTCGCGCAATTATGTTCAAACCTCATATCAAGGGGATTCAAATCACTCATCCTCAAGCTCAACTCAGGAGTCAGGACACAGCCACACTCAAAACAATAGGCCCACACCTGCTGCACCGTCGGTGACCCAACAGAGGAACCCGGCTTCTGGAGCAGAATCTGCCCACGGACACAACTCCAACAACGAATCCGTGCCGCCTAGAAGTTTATTCATTCCTCGCACATTACGATCAAGCGATGAGGCTCCAGAGGCCTTGCCGGTAAAATCCAAAACCTCGCCCAAACCTACGCCCAAACCTACGCCTGAACTCGCCCCTAAAACGTCCACTGCTACTGACCAACAAAGCTTTGCCTCTCGAGCCCCCTCCCCGGCTCCTGTCGCGGCATCTCACTCACATGAAAGCGAGTCCGGACATCATCATGCGGAGAAAGGAAAAGGTGACCAAAATTGAAATCCAAACCTTTTATGCCCCGCTTGTTTCACGGCGTTCTCGCATTGACCTTTTTTTTCAGCCCACACCTTTTTGCCCAGGAAGCAACTCCTCCCCCGCAAGAAATCACCACTCCCAGTGAGCCTGTCCGGTTACGTTCCTCCTTAAGTCAGGCATTGTATAACACCGGCTCAGCAGTAAACCTGCTGCTGAAAGTAGACTTCACTGCTACCGATGCGCTCACCAACAAGCGACCAGCACTGAACATCGCCTTGGTTTTGGATCGCTCTAAATCGATGGGTAATGAGGACAAATTTATGCATGCCATGGGTGCCGCTCGCTCCGTCATAGAGAACCTGTCGGAACGCGATGTCATATCGATCATTACCTTCAACGAACGAGCCGTAGTGCTTTCACCTGCTGGCCATGTTGTGAACAAGGCTTTTCTAATGCATCGGCTCGAGGAAATCTCTCCCGGCGGAGTCACCGATATCAGCGCCGGACTGCTGGAAGGGATCGCACAAATCAAAAGCAAAACTGAAACCGGCCAGGTTCGCCATGTATTGCTTTTAACCGACGGCAAGGCAAATCGTGGCATCCTGGAAGCCGAACCCATGCGCAAAATTGCAGCAAATGCTTTTGCCGGTGGAATTGGGATTTCCACCCTCGGTTGCAGTACCGAGTTCAATGAGAGCCGCCTCAAACTTCTGGCCAAAGCGGGGGGAGGGCGTTACCTCTATGTTCGCTCTGCAGAAGAACTACCCACCGCTTTCCAAACAGAGCTGCAAGGGTTGCTGAAAGTCGTCGCGCAGAATGTTCGAGTGAAAATCACCGTAACAAAGGGTGGTAAAATTCGTAAAATTTACGGCAGGTTTTTGGAACGTCCTCAATCATCCTATGAAATCGAAATTGGCAATCTTCGCGCAGGCGAACGAGGCGGACTGCTGCTCGGACTGCAACCCAGTGGATACCGTGAAGGCGAACACATCGAGGTGAGCACAACGATCACTTACGACAATCCAGGAACCGTCGAACGAGTGAGCAAAACCATGACGGCCAGTTCCAACTTTTCATCCAGTCTGAATATTGATCCGAAGGGTCTAAATCAGGAAGTCATCCATTATGGAGAAATTCTTGCCGCGATGGAAACCGCACGAGAAGCCGTGGAAAGCTTCGACCTCGAGCGCTATGTGAAAGCACGCTCCGCTTTCGAAAAATCCTACGAGAAAACTCACCAGTTCGCCTTGAATACAGAGAATCAAGATTTGTTAAACCAAACATTTCTTCTCAAACACTTTATTAAAGAACTGGATTCTGCGCAGGCCGAGGGAAAATTACACAGCCATAAGGAAGCGGCGAAAAAACTCCACAAGGAAGCTGATTACCAGCGCTACCTGCTCTTCCACCACAAGGCTCAACAGAAAGCCCCCGCTAAACACAGCGAGACTAGTCACGAACATTCAAAGTGATCTTCACTGGATAAATCATCCCCCAGTCCTGACGTCTTTCATAAGACTCCAGCGCAGTGAGCAACGAAGCTTGGATTTCCTTATCAAAAACAAGTTCACCATTCACTTTCACGCGAACCGATTTGCTAAAATTGACCATTTTTGGATGCAGCCACAGCGTAAAACTTGAGACATTAGTAGTCGTCACATCAATAAGATTCCCCCCTTGATTGATCGCCTCTATCATCGCCGCCTTGCGCTTAACTTTTAAATGGCTCAACCGCCACGAATTCCAATCCTCAATCGGCTCTTTTTCACCGGAGCCCTTGCCACTACTTTTGAGCGCATCAAATTCCAGTTCACCATCTGTAGATTCATCCAGAGTCAGCCAACGCTTATGACGTAATGGAAAAGAACGCTCATCTCGAAAACCCACCGGCGAGGCCAAAGCAATATGAGGGAAATAAGGGTCGCGACGCAAGTCAGGGTGAGCCAGCAGAAAATCATGAATCACCGGTCGCGCAAAGCCCATCGGGTGCCCACCTGGATGCTGCAGGAAAAAATGCGGGATGCCTTGTTCGGTGAGTAATTGGTCAGCGTAACGGGCAAAGGCAAAATCTGTGTGGCGGGCGCGCACGCCGTGTTCCGCATCCATCTTCCCGTGTACGATGGCAAAAGTCGTGCCGCGCACCGTCGACCATTGCGCCAGCGTCCACGACCCGGCACTGGCAAAAATCGCCGCATAACGATCCGGCTGACGCTGAGCCAACTGGTAAGTCCCAAACCCACCCATCGAATGCCCCACCAGAATCACCCGGTTGGGATCAATGTTAAAACGCCGTTTGCACTCGAGAATCACATCCACCATGTAAGCGTCCGTCTGCCGCATGTTCCAACGACCGTGATCCTCCGGATTCCACGGAGCCGAAGGAGCTACCCCGATCATGCCGGCATCTTCGAATATGCCCCCGATGTATGGCACAGAGGTCGGAGTCTCATCGTCCGAGGGTTTCATGTAACGCGCCGGAGAAGTGCGCGGACTGCCCTTGCCGCCGCCGTGCATGAATACCGCCAAAGCCGACGGCTTATCGGCTCGATAAGAAGTTGGCACCATAAAATATAGCAGATCGTCTGGACGTGACTGCTTCAAAGCCGGATCGGAGAAATGTTGCTCTGCGTAATAGCCGGGCTTCACCTCCTTATGTTCAGCCGTGCTAAGACGGTCAATCACCTGTTGCCATTCGCCGCTCGCAGCGTCGATTTTTTTGCTCAGTGCTATTTTGCCCACTGCATCCCCACTCGCAAGATATTGCTGACTGAGCCGAACTACCTGATCCAGATCAATAGCAAAAACACTCGTAGTTAAACCCAAACCGGCCACTAGAACCATGATCACACTCACTAAAGACTTTCTGCTCATGAACCTATGTTTATGGGAACGTGAAAAACTATGCAAGATCAAACAGCAACAGTAATGGCAGCTAAGCGATGATAACTCGTTTTTTGCTTAGACAGCGCCGATTGCCCCCCCCTTTAAAAGTGGTTATACCCAACTCGGCGTGCAGACCCTGGCCTACCACGACGGACATTGGGGGTTTGGCTATTATGGAAAACAACTGCTCAAAACCAGCAAAGATTTTTAACTTGAAGGGTATTACGGTTTCGATTGCAGAATGGGAATTATCGGGGTTTCGAAGGGGAAATTTCTGATCGCCCGAGGATCTGGCAAAGGTGATAAAAGAGGTGGCAGCGTAATGATCGCCAAACCAGATCCTGATAAAGGCCTGGTGATTGAAAAGTAAAGGCTACTTGATGCAAATCACCGCTTTGATAGTGTGAACGTAGATCCGGCCGTTGGCAAAACTCAAACTGGCTCGGGTCCAAGCTTGTCCGGCAGGCCCCAGATCATTGATCGATACCAAGGCATTCTCATCGAGCTTATCCGCCTTCCATTTTATCACATACACCGTGCCATTCATCACCGGCACATACAGGTAATCACCGATCGCCGTAGGGATTTGTGTCGCCACATGGCCCCAGCCATTGCCGCGCGAACGTTCGTCCCCCATCACTTCAAAACCACGCGAGTTTTTCATCTGATTGTGCACCAGTGACCAGTAATTCTGCTTCAACCCTCCTTTTTTCTTTTTCTTTCCCCACGGCTCAATCGATCCCTCGGCTGACCAAAGCAACTCACCCTCTTTACCTTCTTCACGCATCAGTTGTACTGGCAATTGCAAGTATTCTACTTCATCGGTAAGCAGATTCACCCGGCCAAGATAATTGAAGATATAGTTACGAAAATAGCTGAAATCTCCCACCAATATATTTGACTGCTGAGTGATCAAACGCCCCTTGACCTGATGTTTCATCGACACCCTTGATGATACCCAGCCATCCTCCCGATGCAGACGCGCGGCAATATTCTCCACGATCGAAATTCGTTTAACGATATTTCCTGTGATCACATCCACTTTCAACAGATCGCTGCCATGATAAATCAAGGCAAACTCACGGGCAGCAGCATTATAAACAGGATGACTGCTAATAAAATTTTGCTTCTCATTGCTGAACCATAGTTCACTCCATCTTTTTCTCCACCAGTTCCAATACCCGAACATCATTCACTTTCAGAATCCCCAACTGATTATCATTCTGAGCAGTCACATACAAATAACCATCGCGGTAGACCAAGTCATGCGCATTATCAAAACGTGGTATTTTTCCCAACATCAGGCGGCGCGTGGGGAACAATTTTCCTGCGCGGTATTGCGCGATCGACACCGGCCGCGCTGGATCTGAAATATCAATCGCCTCCACCCCCTCGCCGCCAGCTACAAATAAAATCTGCCCGACCGCGGCCATCCCTGTTGCCGCAATATCAGCCGCAGGCAAATTGGCAACCTGCTTTGCTTTTTTAGGATTGCTCAGATCAACCACCCCCACCCGACTGGCAATGAATGCCCCGATGCCTGCATACGAGCCAGTGATCGCTACCCGGTTGGCTCCGCCCAGGTGTTCACTAAGTTTACCATTCCCTGTGATCGTGCTTTCAATTTTCCATTCATTCACTGGTAGTAGCTTATGGGTTTTCTCATCCGCCACTCGGTAGATCTGCGCATGATTCACATCCTCATGGCCCGCATTCACCACAATGATATGATCCCCGAATACTGCGATATCATGCGGTTTACTTAGACCTCCATGCTTTTTCGCATCGAGCACTTCCTTCAATTTAGGATCTGCCGGATCACTCACATCAAACACCCCCACATAACCACTTTTATTAGCCGTAAAAACCACATCCTCGCGCCTAGCCATGCCGTTGATATAGTCAATCCTGGGACGATCGGAAATTCGTTTCACAATCTTCGGCTTAGTCGGATCACTGACATCCACCGCCAGAAAATCGCGCGTTCCAACGAGCAGTATATCGCCCACCGGCAAAACCGTCTCTGCATCTTCCATCGCCTCCAACCCGAACAATGAAGACAACAGCTTTGGCTTGGTCACATCACTCACATCGATGATCGCCAACGAGCCCCCCTTACCCGGCACAAAAGCAATGCCACCCTGTAATTCTACATCATGCGCGCGATTCAAAGCTTCATCATCACGTATCAATCCCACCAGAGTGAAAGCCTGTTCGCCAAAACTAAATCCCGTCATTTCCAGAAATAAAACCAAAACCGCACTCTTGATCACCCTTTTTGCCCATCCATGATTATTCATGGTTGAAAACCTAGCATAATTCATAGTTATACACAACTATACATTCACTATACATGCTAGAGTAAAAACCTGTTAAAATTAATCAACCGCCTCGAGACCATGCGGCTACGTCTTGAAAATTCCCCCTTAAATACGAAACCCAAATTTCTAATCCAACAAAAATTGTTATGTGCTAGCTTTGGCAGCAATTCATGCGTGGTGAAATTAATTGACCTGCTCGGCAACGACGTGCCTTGTTTCTCAAAAGAACTTCCCTATGAAAAACCCATACAAAATTGCTCTCGTTGTTCTGATTTCCATCTGCTGGCTCTCACCCGAACTGTGGGCAGAGCCACGCAATATGAGAATCGGTGTTTTTGGCGTTCACCAAGCCGGCGGTGATGGAGCGGATTGCCAGGGCTTGGTGAAAGGCTTGCGCGAAAGTGGCTATCAAGTGGACATTTTCACCAATATGAAGCCCCTTTCCCTGGCTCGTTTTGACCTCGTTTACCTTTCGGATATGCAACGCCCGGGGCGTGTTCATGAAAACTGGCGCAAGGATTTGCAGCGCTACGTTAAGTCGGGTGGCAGTGTACTGCAGACTTGGCATCACCACCTCTCTCTCGGTGTGGGTTCCGGAGTAAAGCGCATCTTTGACAGCCGACGGATGGCCGTAGTGCCGGGTCACCCGGCGATCGACGGTATTGCTGATTTTAATGCTACTTTCAAGGATCACATCATCGAAAAAGTCGGGCCATCCGGGACCCCTCTATTGAAAAACGATGCTGGGGACATAGTCGCCGCTGCCGGAAAACTGGGCCGGGGCAAAGTCATCAGCACCGGTCTGGCCCTAGCCATGCCAAATGGCCGGAGCAGCCAGCCCCCGAAGGGCAACGACTTGAAGCTGCTACAGGCTTTTTTAAAATGGCTGGAGCCGGAAGTAACACAAAAACAAAGGCTGTCTGCTTTTCTCCAAAAACCCGAGCTCGAAATCTCTGTGGACAGCCTGTCTACGGTAGCAGGTTTCCCTACAACCTTCACCGTAACCGCTGCTTTTCCCGGCGGAAAAAGCGTCACTGTGGAATGCCCCGATGCCGAAGTGAATGCGTCCCCCGCCGATACCAAAATGCCCGAATGGGTGCGCTCTTTTGTGATCTCGGTACCGACCGCACGAACCGCTAAGGTTGAGAAAACATTAACTATCCTCGCCCGCTCAGGTGATCAAAGGAAAGAGGGCAAAGTTCTGTTGAATATTATCAATCAAACCCCACCAGAAAAGGAAATGCGCGGAGTATGGCTGCACGTGGGCAATGACCGCCACCCGACAAAAGTCATGCCGGAACTCAAACGCCTAGGACTCAACACCGCGATGCTCCGCATCGCCGGCGGCACGGCGGCCTTTTTTGCCTCCAAGGTGCAGCCCGATATCCAGGATCCTCTGGCACCGGACGGTGACTGGCTCGAAGTCGCCAGCCGGGAGGCGCGGGCCAATGGCATCAGCCTCCATCCCTACGTCAATAACTGCGTGGTTGAGGGGCGCACTTCCGAAAAAACCTTGGCAAAACTACGCGATGCGGGACGACTCCAAGTCGGCAGGAACGGTCGTATCATCAACTGGTTCTGCCCCTCGCAGGAGGTCAATCTGACGGCTATGGAAGCGATCATGCTGGAGATCGCCACCCGCTATGACGTCGATGGCGTACAGTATGATTTTATTCGTTACAACAACAGCGACGGATGCTACGACGACTATTGCCGAGCATTGTTTGAGAAAGAAACCGGCCACAAAGTTGCCAACTGGCCGGAAGACCTGAACAAGCCACCGCTGGTCGACGAGTGGACTGAATTTCGCTGCCGTAGAATCTCCGCCATCGTCGAACGCATCTCCACCAAGATTCGCCAACAGGCCCCCAAAATAAAAATAAGTGCTGCCGTATTCCGGGATTGGCCAGACTGCCGCAAGGCCGTCGGACAGGACTGGGTACGCTGGTGCAAAGAAGGTTGGCTCGATTTTGTCTGCCCAATGAACTACACCCTGAACGATGAACTGTTCGCCAAACGCACCGAGATTCACCGCGACGCTTTACCTGCCGGCTTCCCAGTAGCCCAGGGAATCGGTATCGCCAGCGGACGCGGCACTATGACCGCCCCTGCCCAAGTAGCCTTACAGATCTCTCTTGCTAGAAAATTCGGCGCTATAGGCTTCGTCGGTTTCGCTTACAAACCTAAACACACCGCCACCCTCTTTCAACCACTTGAGGAATGGCTAGGAGAATGAGACGCTGGGAATTTCCCCTAGCTCCCTCGCCAACACCGAATCCCCATGGTTGAAAAATTTTTAGTGCTCACCGTATGCAGCTGGCTTGCCACCGCCAACTGCATCGCACAAAACAAGGAAGTCTTTGTCATCAACAAGGGCGTCGGTGGACATGCCTCGGCTGACGGATTAAAACGCTTCCAGCGTGATGTGGTCGATGTCCACCCGGATTGGTTGATCCTCTATTTTGGTTTGAATGATGCATTCAATCCCAGGCGCCGCACCGATCCCGAAAGTTTCCGCCAAAACATGCAAAGCCTGATCGACAAGGCAGTTAATGCGGGAATTACCAACACTGTTCTAATTACTCCGAATCCGATCCATCAGGAAACTCTGGAACAACGCGCGGGCGATCATCCTGCCAAAAAAGATCTCAACGGCTATCTGCTCCAATACGATACCATCATTCGCGACTTGGCGGCGAAAAACCACTTGCCGCTGGTCGATCTTCGCGCTCTTTGCAAGCAATTTGGTGGCGGAGAGAACAACAAAGATTCCCTGATCCGGGTGCCTGCCAACGGTGGCAATGGCGACGGGGTCCACCTGACTGCGATCGGCTACCAAAAACTCGCCGAGCTGTTTGTGCCAGTATTCAAAGACAAACTCAAACCCGGTGAGGTGGTGGTATGTTTCGGTGACAGCGTCACCTATGGCGCACACATGAAAGGGGCCGGTACCATCCGCGGCGACACCTACCCTGCCTGGCTTTCGGTTTATCTCAACCGGCTTGTCGGAGCCACCGATCGACTCGGCCCGCCTCCGCCGTTGGAACTCAAGGGCCTTCCGAAAAACGGCGGCATGGAGTCCGTTTCCGACCGGGTTCGCCCCGATTTCTGGAGCGTCTGGAACGTCGAAGGACGCCAGCAGGGCGATTTGCGCATCGCGATGAACCAGGGAGTGACCGGCAATGCCTTGCAA
>JAJRVS010000418.1 GCA_024277195.1 Verrucomicrobiota bacterium
AGTTGACAAATAGGGGATAACACGAGAGATGAGATATTTTAAATTTAACATGCTGGGGGTAATAGCTAGTGACACCAAAGAGGTTGAAAATGCTGTTTCGAATGAAAAAAACAAATGTTATAGCGGGGGGGCTGACGTCTTCACGAGGGATAGCGTGCGTCATTTGTTAAATAAGTAAAGTAGCAAAAATACAATCAGGGATAGTCGTAATGATTGACTTTCCTAAAAGGGCGTCTTGTGTTCACTTTCCAGTAAGATGAAAAATTTTCTCCGAATAAATCCCAAGCCTTACCTGATCGCGAGCTTATTGCTACTGCTGCAAATTTCTGCGGCAGCGGCTGATGCTCCTTTACATCTCACTTTGCCGCCTGCTTTGTATGCGGTGCCGGGGGTGTCGCTGAATATTGATTTTCGCAATACGGTTTTGGCGGATCCGGAGGATGGTTATCAGTTCAAGGTGGATTGTGAGCTGGGAATCGTGGACGGCAACCAACGCTGGACTTTGGTGGCGTCGGATGACGAGGTGGGGGAGCATGTGCTGAAAATGAAACTGAGCGATGCGAGTGGAAAGCTGGTGGATGAGGCTTCGACTGTGATACGGGTAGTGCCGCGAGATGCGGGTAAAGGCAGAAAGATGACCTTGCTGATTGTCGGCGACAGCCTGACGTCGGCGACCCATTATTCGAATGAAGTGGGACGATGGTTGTCCGAACCTGAAAACCCGAAGTGGACGATGCTGGGAACGGCGAAACCACGCTCAGGGAAACCTGGCGTGACGCATGAAGGTTATGGCGGCTGGACCTGGGGCAGTTTTAATGAGCGTTATGGTCCTGAAGAGTGGGTGATGAAAAATGACAGAAAACGGAAGGATCAAAGTCCTTTTTTGTTTGTGGCAGAGAAGGGGGCGCCGGCGAAGTTGGATATTGAACGTTATATCCGAGAGAAGTGTGATGGGCAAAAACCGGATTATGTGACTTTTCTGCTGGGAATCAACGATTGTTTTCATGCTAAGGCGGAAGACTCGGCAGCGGTTGAGGCCAAGTTTACAGGAATGATCAAGCAGGCGGAAATTTTGCTGGCTGCTTTTCGCAAAGCGTTGCCGAAGGCGGAGTTGGGAGTGTGTCTGACTACCCCGCCGAACTCGAGGGAATCCGCATTTTACGCCAACTATAAAGGGAAATACACTCGTGCGAATTGGCGTAGCATTCAATACCGTTTGGTCGAGCGTCAGTTGAAACATTTTGGCGGCCGTGAGCAGGAACACATTTACATCGTGCCGACGGCCTTCGATCTGGATACGCTTACCGGTTACTCGGAAATAAACGGGGTGCACCCGAATGAAAGTGGGTACGCCCGGATTGGCACGAGCATTTACGAATGGCTGAAATGGCGGATGAGTGAGAGATGAGGCTGTAGGTTTTTGGGCTGTAGGAAGAGAACTAGGATTAAGAGTTGAGTAGTGATGTTGGAGGAACAAAGTAGATTGGTGGATTTTCCCTCTTTGGCAGGTAGGGTGTATTTGAATTCAGCGGCGGAGAGTATTCCGCCTTTGGCGGTGCACGAGGCTGCGGAAAAATACTGGCAGCACAAGTCGCAGGGCATGGAAGGGCGCGACGGGCACTTTGCCGAACTGGAAGCCTGCCGGGAATCGGCGGCGCGTATGTTAGAAAAAAAGCCGGGCGAGATTGCTTTTTGCTCATGCAGTTCGGAGGCGTATAATTTGTTGGGTTCGGCCTTGGCATTGGGTGGAAAGGACGAGGTGGTGGTCAGCGATTTGGATTTTCCCGCCGGAGCGACGCCTTGGCTAGCAGCGAGAGAAAAGCCGCAGGTGAAGTTGTGGGAAAACCGCGACGGGGCGCTGGACTTGGGAGACTTGGAGTTATTGCTCAATGAGCGCACCCAGTTGGTGCAGGTTTCTTTGGTGAGTTTCCTCAATGGTTACCGGCTGCCCTGGGCACCGTTCAGGGATTTGGTCAGGAAGCTCGCCCCGAACGCTGTTCTGAGTGTTGATGTGACCCAGGCTTTTGGACGGGTCGAGTTGGATTGTCTCGATGCAGATTGCATCATTTCCAGCACCCATAAGTGGATTCTATCTTATCATGGAGGCTGTGTGGTGGCGATCCCAGAGGCCAAAGCGGAACGCTTGACGACTCATGCCGGGGGCTGGTTTCATCTCGACAACGCTTTTGATGCCAATCGTTTTGAACAGGCCGGGATCAAACAAGGTGCGGCGAGCTTTGCAGTGGGCATGCCCAATTTCCCCGCGATTTACGCTTTGCGCGCGGGCATGGATTATATTCAAGCTGTCGGGGTTGCGCAGATTGCCAGCCACGCTGACTCGCTGGTGCAGCAGGTTCATGAAGGATTGGCAGAGCTGGGAATCAAGCCGATGGCGGCCTTTGATCCCGATTGTCGCTCCGGCATCCTCGCTTTTGTCGATCAGCGGGTAGCCGCATTGAACGAAGCTTTGTTAAAGGACAATATTCACGTTATGCATCATGCCGGTCGTATTCGCATAGCGCTGCATGGTTATAATACCCAACAGGATGTGGACGCTCTGCTGGCGGGCTTGAGATCAGCCTTGGCATGATAGTTGATTTGTTTCTCCTTAATTCAGGTGCATAAGGCTTGGCTTTGGGTAAATTCCAAGGCATGAAAGGTTATTTTATTGCAAAGGTGTGCGCTTGGCGGGTTTTGGTTCCGAGTATTGTTTTGTTTGCCAGTCTGGCGCAAGCCGCACCCCGTCAGCCGAATATCATTTTTATTCTAGCAGACGATTTAGGTTTTGGTGACATCGGGCCGACCTTTCAGAATCAGCGGGCGGCAAAAAATGACCGGGCGCTGCCTGCGTTCGCCACACCACGGCTCGATCGCTTTGCTGAAGAGGGGATGATCTTGCGCAATCACTACAGCGCGGCACCCGTGTGCGCGCCTTCACGTGCTTCGTTGTTATTGGGGGTGACCCAGGGGCACAGCAACATACGTGACAACCAGTTCGATAAGGCCTTGGACGATAACCACACCCTGGGTACCGTGCTAAAAGCGGCGGGTTACGCCACTGCGGCTTTTGGTAAATGGGGGCTTCAGGGGCGGGCGGATGGAAAGCCTAATCGTTCGGGTGAAAAAAACCGTGAAACCAAAGCGGGCAATCCAGATCTCTGGCCTGCTTATCCAACCAAGCGGGGGTTTGATTATTATTATGGTTATGTGCGTCACCGCGACGGGCATTATCATTACCCTAAGGAGGACGGAATAGAGGTTTGGGACATGGATCGTGAGGTGTCTTCGGGTTTGGACGGTTGTTACACTACCGATCTGTTCACGGCTCGATCTAAGAAATGGATCGTTGATCATCAATCGGCAGATCCTGCGCAGCCGTTTTTCATTTACCTCGCTTTTGACACGCCTCACGCCAAACTTCAATACCCACCAAGCGCTTTTCCTAAAGGTGGAGGTCTTCATGGGGGGCTGCAATGGTCTGGAAAACCAGGCTCGATGATCAATACGGCTGGCGGTAAAGTGGACAGTTGGTGTGATCCGGAGGTGGCCGGGGCTCGATGGGATGATGATCAGAATCCTGCGACTCCGGAAGTGTTATGGCCGAATGTGCAAAAACGTCACGCGACGGTGGTGCGTCGCATCGATCAAGCCGTGGGCGATCTGCTGCAATTGCTCAAGGATTTGAATATCGATGATAATACGCTGGTGGTATTCACATCGGACAATGGACCATCGCAGGAGTCTTATTTAAAAAAAGACCCCTACCAGCCAACTTTTTTCAACGGCTTTGGTCCGTTTGACGGGATCAAACGAGACACTCTCGAAGGCGGGGTGCGGGAACCTACCTTGGTACGCTGGCCGGGGCATATTCCGGCGGGTCAGGTTAGTCGGGTTCCCAGTGGGATGTGGGACTGGATGGCGACCTTTGCCGATCTGGCTGGTTTGCCGGTGCCCGCCGCTTCTGACGGGGTGTCTTTGCTACCTACTTTAACCGGTGTGGGCGAGCAGCGATCGAGCACGATCTATATCGAGTATTTTCATGGGGGTAAGAGTCCGCGCTACAAGCAGTTTGCACCGAATCACCAAGCTCGGGTTCGCAAGCAAATGCAGGTGGTGCAGGTGGGTGGTTATAGTGGTCTTCGTTATAACGTGCAATCGGCAGAGGATGATTTTGAAATTTTTGACCTTGAAAAAGATCCTCAGCAAACGCGGGATTTGGCGAAGGAATCTGATATGGCGACGGTGCAGGCACGGATGAAAGCGCGTGTGTTGCAACTGCGTCGCCCTGAGTCCTCGGCTCCCCGTCCCTATGATGCCGCAGCGATGCCTGCGCTTTCAGTCGAAGCGAAGGGGATGAAGCTGGGACAGCTGCAATGTGAGCTGTTTGAGGGAGCGTGGCCGTGGGTGCCGGATTTTCGTGTGCTTGAGACGGTTTCTTCGAAGCTCGTCAGCAAGATCGGGACGGGGAGTTTGCTTGGTAAAAAAAATACAGGAGCGGCTTTTATTGGTTTTTTCCATGCCGAGCAGGAAGGGGAGTATGTTTTTTCGCTGTCCAGTGATGGCGGCACAGAACTCTTTCTTCACGATGCACGAGTGATCGATGACGACTTCAAGCACACAGGAGACGAAGTGTCAGGCAGTGTGCGCCTGGCGGCGGGGTGGCACCCTTTGCGGCTTTATTACCGCCATGGTGATGGCGAGCAAAAGCTGCAATGTTTGGTCTCAGGGCCG
>JAJRVS010000419.1 GCA_024277195.1 Verrucomicrobiota bacterium
ACGCCAGCACCACCGCATCGGAATGCTGCGGATCCGACTGCTGCTAAAACCCATCCTCCTCGCCATCCTAAGAGCAAATCATCTACAAGGCTAACAAAAATACTAACTACACCGCTATGAAAACGACCCTACTCTTATTGTATGCCCTGGGCGCCCTCTATTTTGCGCCATCAGTGCGTGCCTTTGACCACAGTCACGCGGACTTCAATGAAGTGTTACAAAAATACGTCGATGACAAAGGCATGGTCAACTACAGCGGACTCAAAAAGAACCGCAGCGTACTAGACAGCTATCTGGATAAAACCGGAGCCATCAGTGAATCCGAATTCAACGCTTGGACTCACGATCAGCGCCTGGCTTTTTTGATCAACGTTTACAACGCCGAGACCCTGCAACTGATCATCGACAACTACCCTGTTAAAAGTATCAAAAAAATCGGCGGACTCTTTTTTGGTCAACCCTGGGATGTAAAATCCGTTACCTTGTTCGGCAAAAAAACCACCCTTAACCACATCGAACATGACATCCTACGCCCCAAATACAAAGAACCCCGAGTTCATTTTGTCATCGTCTGCGCCGCCATGGGCTGCCCGCCCCTGCTCAATCAAATATTTCTCCCTGAGACCCTCGACCAACAACTCAACGATCGAGGACGCTACTTCATGGCGCAAAAAAATAAAAACAAGCTCGATGGCAACACCCTCTACCTCTCTCCCATTTTCTCCTGGTTCGCCGAAGACTTCACCACCGACGGCAGCATCCAGGATTTCGTCACCCCCTTCTTCCCCAGCGACATCAAAGGCAAAAAGCTCAAAGTCAAATACACCTCCTACGACTGGAGCCTCAACAAGCAGTAGGAATTTAAAATATTAAAAAACTCCCACCAATTTAATCCCCTCTCTCCTTATTCGCGTTCATTAGCGTTCATTAGCGGTTCTCTTCCTCTTCACCCATGTCCACACCTACCAGCCCCAAGGCCTTCCCCTGGATCAAATTGATCGTTCTCGCCACCTTCATCGCCGCCACGGTTTTTCTCTACCTCAACTTCGGCGACGCCCTCAACCTGACGGAACTCGCCAAAAAAGAAGGTGAACTCAGGGATTGGCAACAACAAGCTCCCTTGCTCGTCTTCGGGGCCGCCTTTCTCATTTACGTAACCGCCACCGGCTTCTCCCTCCCCGGCGCCACGATATTAACCCTGATCTTCGGCTGGTATTTTGGTTTTGGCCGCGGCACCGTTCTAGTCAGCTTTGCTTCAACCATGGGAGCCACCATAGCCTTCGTCATCAGCCGCTTTTTACTGCGCGACTCGATTCAAAACCGCTTTGGTGATCGCTTGGGCAAATTCAACCAGGCACTGGAAAAAGAAGGCCCCTTTTACCTCTTTTCCTTACGCTTAATTCCCGTTGTTCCCTTTTTTGTGATCAATCTCGTCATGGGACTCACCCCCATCCGCACCCGCACTTTCTGGTGGATCAGCCAGATTGGCATGCTGCCCGGCACCATGGCATTTGTCTACGCCGGCGCCAGCGTGCCCGACCTGAAAACCCTCGACGAAAAAGGCCTCTCCGGCATCATCAGTCCGCAACTGATCATCGCTTTTGTCATCCTCGGCCTGCTCCCCATCACTCTGAAAAAAATCATCAGCAAATTCAAATCCTAAATTTTTCCAGCCAGCAAACATGCACTTTATTTGTCCGACCGGACAAATAAAGTGCATGTTGCGATCTTCGCCCCATAAAGGAAATCGCCCAAAACCCTCTTGCACAGTATTCCAACAAACCCATTCAACCCATGAATACCGATCCCATCGAAATTCCCCCTAACGACGAGCACAACAGCCAACTCGTCGCCAATGTGCATCCACCCGACTGGGTCAACCCCACTCCCGAAGGTCGTTACAATCTAGTGGTCATCGGAGCAGGCACCGCAGGTCTAGTGACCGCAGCCGGAGCCGCCGGACTCGGTGCCAAAGTCGCCCTGGTCGAACGTCACCTGATGGGCGGCGATTGCCTCAACGTCGGTTGCGTGCCATCCAAAGGCATCATCGCCGCAGCCAAGGCCGCCCACGCCGCTAAAAACGGCGGCAAAGAATTTGGTATTCACATCGATGCCGTAAAAGTTGACTTCGGCGCGGCTATGGAACGCATGAGAAAACTACGCGCCGGCATCAGCAAACACGACTCGGTCAAACGTTTCGCCGATCTCGGCATCGACGTATTTCTCGGTCAGGCCAGCTTTGTCGATTCACAAACCGTAGCCGTCGGGGATCAACACCTGACTTTTAAAAATGCCGTCATCTGCTCCGGCGCCCGCGCCGACGCTCCCCCGATTCCCGGACTCGACCAGGTTGACTACCTGACCAACGAAAATCTCTTCAATCTCACCGAACTGCCCAAACGCATCGGCATCATCGGCGCCGGCCCCATCGGCTGTGAAATGGCCCAGGCTTTTGCCCGACTCGGCTCGGAAGTGCTGCTCGTCGAAGCCACCCACGGCATCCTGCCACGCGAAGACCCCGACGCCTCCAAAATCGTGCGCGAATCCCTCGCCGCCGACGGCGTGCAACTGCTCTGCTGTGGCAAAGAACTCAAACTCGCCAAAACCGGCAGCGGCAAAGGCGCCCGCCTGACCGTCGAATCCCACGGAAAATCCTACGACGAACAAGTGGATCACTTACTCGTTTCGGTAGGCCGCACCCCCAATATCGAAGGACTCGAACTCGAAAAAGTCGGCGTCGAATACGAAAAGTGGGGAGTCAAAGTCAACGACCACTTGCAAACCACCAATGCCAGAATCTACGCCGCTGGCGACATCTGTATGCAGTGGAAGTTCACCCACGCCGCCGACTTCGCTGCCCGCATCGTCATCCAAAACACCCTCTTTTCCATCGCCGGGCTAGGCAAGAAAAAGCTTAGCTCGCTCACCATGCCCTGGTGCACCTACACCGAACCCGAAATCGCCCACGTCGGCCTCTACGAAAAAGAAGCCCAGGAACTAAGCATCGAAACTACCACCTACACCCAGTCCATGGACGGCGTGGATCGCGCCATCCTCGAAGGCAAAACCGAAGGTTTTGTCAAGATCATGGTCAAAAAAGGCAGCGACCAAATTCTCGGAGCCACCATCGTCGCAGAAAATGCCGGCGACCTGATCAGCGAAATCACCACCGCCATGAACGCCAAAATGGGGCTCGGCAGTCTCGCCAGCGTCATCCACCCCTACCCCACCCAAGCCGAAGCCATCCGCAAAGTCGGCGACCAATACAACAAAACCCGCCTCACAGAACGGGTCAAAAAAATCTTCAACTGGTGGCTGGCTAAACAACGCTGATCGCCCCCTCTCCCCATCAATGGTAGGGCAACCGCTCCGGTTGCCCGAACATCTGCTCCCCCTCGCCATTACAAAATTTCCTCATTCTTACAATGGCGTATAGCCGCAACCCTGCCTATACTTCCCCATCATGAATGACGAATCCATTATCTGGAAAAGCTCCCCCTCACAGTTATTGAATCTAGGCACCTTCACCATGTGCCTGCTGCTCTTGATCGGCATCGGTGTCGGTGGCACCTTCTTCCCTCCGGCTTATGCCGCCATGATCATCCCCCTGCTGTGGGCCGGATGGAAATGGCTGGCCGTCAAATGCCGGGTTTATGAACTCACCAGCCAGCGATTACGCCTTTACGATGGCGTGCTCAACCGCAAGATCGACGAGATCGAACTCTACCGCGTCAAAGACACCAACATCGAGCAACCCTTCTTTCTCCGCATGTTCGGCCTCGGCATCCTCAACCTGGAAACATCAGACCGCAGCCATCCCAAAGTCGCCCTCGAAGCCATCAGCAATGTCGCCAAGGTTCGTGAACACGTGCGCAAACACGTCGAACTCCTACGTGACCAGAAACGGGTGCGCGAAGTCGATTTTGAAGGCGGCGGCGACAGCGACTTCGACAGCGATTTTGACCTGAGCTAGGCCACCAACACTTGCCTATTCCTTCTTCTTCAAAAATGGCAAACCGGTTCGCTCGTTTTCAATGATCAGATAACCCTCCGGTAAGTCATCGAGAGCTTCGCCAGGGCGCACATCGCCAGCGAAATAATAGAGTTTGGTGATTCCCCCGTTTTTCCGGGGCTGTTCACGCAAATGCAGATAATAAGTTTTGCCAGACTTTTTGCTGGGAACGCTGTAAGCCATGATTCAGGGAGCCTTTCATATTGTCAGTTTATCCAATCCCGCCGATCATTTCAGCCAGCCCTTCGACTGCCCTCCAATTAATCGCGGATAAAATTCCGACGCTGAAAGCCTCGCCCCATCCACAATGGATTCACGGCGCTCGATTCAAAAAACAAGCTTATTTGATCAAGCCAGCCTTCTTCAAGGTGACGTAAGCGCCGTTTTTATCAATCGTCTTCAAAGCCCGTGCGGTTACTTTCACACGGATAAAACGGTTCAGCTCCGGCACCCAGATCCGCTTCACACGGAGGTTCGGAGAAAAAGTCCGTTTAACGGTTTTAGTCACGTGGCGACCCACACCACCCTTTTTCTTGGCGAGACCACTGCGGTGGATTTTTCTACCTTTAGTAACACGGGCACCTGTAATACTGCAAACTCTGGACATGATCCTGTTTTCTTAAATAAATAATCCTTTAATAAAAGCACCGGAATGCTTTCGGGGGTATCCCGAAG
>JAJRVS010000420.1 GCA_024277195.1 Verrucomicrobiota bacterium
AGTCGCTTTGCCTCGTACAACGCCTTGTCGGCAGAGAGTATCAGGTCGTTCGGTTCTTTCATAAACTTCTGGTCGAAACAGGAAACCCCAAGCGATATGGTGATCGACAGATCCTGCTCGAGCCAGCGAACGGTAGAACGTTCTACCTCCAGCCTGAGTCTTTCTGCATGTTTTCTCCCCCCTTCGCTGTTTTCGTCAGGAAGAATTATCGCAAATTCCTCACCGCCGTATCTTGCCGCCATATCAACTTTCCTGCTGGTTCTTATAAGAATCTTTGCAAGAGAACCAAGCACGGCATCGCCAGCAAGATGACCGTATTTATCATTCAGCTTTTTAAAATCATCAATGTCTATCATGATAAGAGAGATTGGATATTTCGTCCGCTTGACCCTTTCAAACTCTTCATAAAGCCGTTCCATGAACTTGCGATGATTATACAGCCCGGTCATCTCGTCGGTGACTGAGAGCTTTTCCAGCTTCTCATTTAAAGCCTGCAGAATTTTATGTTCTTCAGTCAACTGAAGGTTAAGTCTTTTCAGCTCCACTTCCCTTGCCTCAAGCAGTCTGTTTTTTTCTTCGAGCTCCATGGTCGCTTCCATGATTTTCTGCTCAAGTTCTTTGGTGAAAAGTTTTTCCTTGATACGGATATCCGCATCCTTTATCGCAAGGGAGACCATCCTTAAAAGCTCTCCCATCGTAAAAGGTTTGGTCAGGTAATAATCGATTTTGCCCTCGGTGAAGGCGGTGATGATTGTCTCCTGATTTCCCACGCCGGTAAAAAGGATGGATGCGATATCGGGATGTATCTCCTTCGCCGCTTTTATCACCTCTATTCCGTCTATATCGGTGAGATGATAATCTGCCAGGAGAAGGTCGAAATGTTCGGTGTTGAGAAGCTCAATCGCCTTGTTGCCTGTCAGCACACCGGTGACAGTGTACCCTCCGCTTTTCAGCAATTTGAGTGCCACAGACAAAACCGCCTCTTCGTCATCAATGACAAGAATTTTTCTAGGCATGTCAGGTTTATCCACAGCAATTTATAATTTTTCAAACAGCGCATGGTACACGAAACAGACCCGGTCTACTAGGTAGTGTCGTCACGAGATTTCAGCCCAGAGCGCAATGCACCTGATTTGCACGGCAGCGAGGAATGATGCGGTATTCTTGGCGTATCGTGTCGCAATGCCGCGCCACCTCTTGAGGTGGAGAAAGGCATTTTCGACCAAGTGACGGAGTTTGTAAAGATCCTTATCGTACGATCTTTGCACTATGCGGTTTTTTCGGGGCGGAATAACAGCCGTCATCCCTTGCGCCATGGCCTGATCAATAATGGCATTGCTGTCATAGCCACGATCGGCCAAAAGATACTCCGCCTCGATCCCCTCAATCAAGCGGCCAGCTTGTGTGCAATCAGCTCGGGTACCTTCCGTGATAATGACTCTGACCGGCATACCATGCGCATCCACGGCCAGATGTATCTTGGTATTGAGCCCCCTTTTGTACGGGTCATATCCTGATTGCCGCCTCGCGCGCCTGCGGCATGGGGATGGACTTTGCAGTGACTGGCATCGATCATCAGCCATTCATAATCGGGATCATCTATGAGAATTTCAAGGAGCTTTTCCCATATGCCCTTGTCCCGCCAACGGCAAAAACGTCGCTGAACATTTTTCCAGTCGCCATAATCGGGCGGTAAATCACGCCACGGGGCACCGGTGCGTAATATCCAGAAAATTGCATTGATAAACAATCGGTTATCCTTGGCAACGCCACCCCAAGTGCCCGCGCGGCCAGGTAGATGCTGTTCCAACAATGCCCATACTTTATCCGATATATCGTGTCGTCTGTGTGATGCTGTCATGTCACGCCTCATGCTGTTTGACATGCATTCTACACTATTTCTAATCTCGTGACGACACTACCTAGGGAAGTGGTCGATAAAGGATTTCAGCAAGGAGATACAGATAGAAAATTGGCTCGATGGATTGGTTGACCAGCACGGGTTGCCAGCCTCGCCAACCATACAGCGCAAAGCGTGTGCCACTCTGCGGAATCTATTGGGCTTTGCCGCTCGAAAGGGTGACAGGCAGACTATAGATTTTACATTTCCAAAGATGAGCAGTAGCAAAAGAACTCTTGTGACTCTTGACGAAACGGGACAACAAGTGCTGGTAGATTACTTTGAGCAAAGGCATCCAGGAATGTTGCCGTTTATTAAATGGACGGCTAGGAAACCACATCGAACGAACGAGAATAGAGCCTTTCGAGTTCGCGATTTTGACTTTTCGGCTGGTACATACAAACTAAATGGCGCTTTTGATGAAGAGAATTACAAACCCTTCCCGAAGGTCGCAGGTAGGGCTGGAGCAGAGTTTGAGATGGATGCCGAAGATATAGCCATTGTAAGAGAAGCTCTGAAGGATCGGATTGTTCAGCCGGATAGTTATATTTTTGTAAATCCTCGTAATGGCAAGGCTATCACGCACCACGTGATTAATAATATATTCTATAGGGCAAGGCAAGCGACAGGGTACACGGAGATCACATTAGAGCAATTTGGCAGGCATTCTTGGGTGAAGAAAAGATTAGATGCTGGATGGGGCTTTACCCAGATATCCCACTACACTCTAAACAACGTGGCAACCCTTCAAAAGTTCTATGCAAACGTTACAGTTACAAACAGAAAGGTAATTGATCTCAGGACTAACCCAAGACTAAAAAAAGCTAGTAGCGAAAAATAATAACCACAATAAAAACAACTGCATAACGAATAAAGAATGGTGGAGGCGAGGGGAGTCGAACCCCTGTCCGAAAACCCTGAAGAGCGGCTTCTACGTGCATAGTCTTCGATTAAAGTCTCGCCAAAAGGATTAGCCCGAAGACAGGCTTCCTAATCGCCAGCCCGCTTTTTATTTCGGCTTTTGCCCAGCAGACACCTGCAAAAACCTATCGTGCTACCTACGCCAGATCAGCCCGCACGAACAGCTAAAATGGCGGCGTCGCGTATTATTTACGCGGCGACAGCGTAATCGTAGTCGTTGGCAACTATGATTGTTGTCGAACAAAATTAACGTGGTGAAACGACACCCACGGCACGCAACCGAACCTCGCGGCGCTCCCGTCGAAACCGGTACGCCCCCATATTCGTCACACCCGTATCCTAGCACACAAGGTCATTGCTTCGTGGAAAAATCAACTTTTAGATGTCCCCACAAGCAGATAGATGCAACTTTTGCAAAACGGCGCGGTAGCGCCCGCTAAACCAGCGTAAGCTGGTTATGTGTTCATCGATTCGAGAAATTTTTTATTGCTTTTG
>JAJRVS010000421.1 GCA_024277195.1 Verrucomicrobiota bacterium
ATGGCGCAACCGTCTTTCGATAGCATCTCGGACAGTGGCCCGTTCTCTGGCAGATAGACGTTTGAAGTCCTGAACCGCTTCCGGCGCAAATACAATCTCGTACTTCATTCTGGCTATACTATAGCCAGAATGCCCCGGGGTGTCAAGCCACTTTCACCAGCCTGTCATCTAACTTTCAATTATGAACCGTTTAAATCTGAAAGCTGATCTGCAAGAGATGCTCGGGGTAGGCAAGACTCGCTTTTTCACTTTGCTGAAAAGGTATTCTCAAAGTCCTTCAAATCCATCTGGCCCTCCTTACGCTGCCTAACAGCCACCCGCCGGTGACCGCCAGTGCTCCACGACCTGATTATTGCCCCGATGAGCAAATTTCGCGCCGCTTACTCCCCGCCGGAGGCGGGGCGGTTGAAGTGGTTATTGAGTGCATTTGATTAGAAAAAACCTGAGGGCGGCAACTTTTATAAATGGAAGGTTCTATCAATACTTATAATACCCACCCCCTTTTGTGTCATATCGCATTATCTTATACTTAGAATAAATGTTACCTTCGGCATCAAAGACCTTAAGTTTAATGTCCATTTTGGCACGAACAATGGAGTCCGTTAAATCATCAGATAGCAACAGACTGATATGCTGCCCGTCTGTTAATGTTACTGGGAAGGGCCACTTATCCAATTCATCTGAAAATAAAATGCCTGAGGGCACTTTTTCAAGACTAGGGCCAGCCATCGGAAGCGCCATGGAAATGCCTGTGATAGTGATCGGACGGTAGCCAGAGTTGACAATGGTGACTTGTACCTTTTCCATCACATCCACATACTCAAGTATTACACTTATTTGCCTTCGTTCTTTCCGCAATTCTCGTATTCCGAGTATAGTAGATACGATAGCCCCATATGCAGCAATAATAATCGTGAGGGGATCACTTACACCCATTATAAAAACCTTTCGTGCAGAGAATACATTGTCAGGTGAGTTAATAATCGCATAGGATCATCTAACTGGATGGCATTGGACCCATACTTCAATGTGATCGTAGCCATCATCCAGGTCGCCCATCGCGAGATCAAAAGGTGATGAACCTTTTGCTGGAATACGATCTAGCTCAGCGTATGTAAAATCTGCTCCAATGATATTTCCTTCGGCGTCATAGAAGCCTGCTACTATTTTTGTAAATTCACAGTCTAGGTCTCCCGTGTTCGTCACTTCCCCGACGATATGATAATAATCATATTGGCTATACTCCCGGTCTACTCTTACATTCAGATCAGTGTAGGGAGGTGAAGCGCCTTGATTACCTTGTACTTGCAGCTTATATGATACAACCGAAGCAGCAGCATCACCCACGTCTGATGAAAGAACGAAAACACCTTTTCCATGAGGAGGTAATTCGTCTAATTCTATGTAAGTGAAGTCGCTGCCAAGCACCTTACCATCTGAATCATAAAAAGTGGCAACCACTTTGACGAAATCATACCAATAATCTGTGTTATTGATTACCTCCCCGACTATATGCAAGTAGCCATACCTAATGTAATCCCGTCCTGCTACTACTTCCAGTGGGGGCACAGAGGGTGTTGGAGTGTTTGTCGGAGGAACGATGGAAGGTGTAAAAGTTGGGATTGCAGGGGACACAGTATTAGAAATTGGTTTCTGGTCCGTAGCGGTTAAGGGCGGTGTAATTTCATTACTAATAGGTTCTGTCAGATTAGCCACTGTTGCCTCTGCACTTCCTCCGACAGTGGTAGTACCACCACATGCAAGTGAAATTATCAACATCACAAGAATCGCGGCAAGGATTAAAAGATTATTGTCTCGGTGAAACATGGTAATTTCCTCCTTGACTCACTCACTTTCACAAAGGTTGTGAACAATTACTCACATCAACTCATTTCACGATGTTCATCAGCGGCTGCGGCGGGGCAGGCACAGAGCTTTTGCCAACCAGAACTATTGCAGGCTTAGCGTGGCTTGAATCTGATCGGCGCAAGCCGCTATCCGCTGCACGCAGTGTTAGGCTGCATGTGGTTCAGCACCGCATGCGCGAAGAAGATCATCGTCAATGAGATCCTCGAATCTTATTAGTTTCATGCGAGCCAGAAGCCACTGGCGCGCACCAGGGTTCCAATCCCATATGAACTCTACAGCTGCTTTGATGGCGTTCACAGCCACTTCGGCTGATATCTCAGCCCCCATGATCCTACCGTGAGCCAAGTGGTTCCGAGGCGTGAAGATCAAACTATTGAGCCTTTCGTACACTTTTGTTACTTGGCTCTTGGACAAGCCCATGCCCTGATAGTTAAGCGCATAGAGCTCATACCTTCGCTCGCCGACCCTTAGCACATGCTCTGTGTAATCCTCACCTAAGCCAGCCACAGAGAGCTTGGCAGAGAGCAGGTTGTCAATGAATGATTCAACAGCGAACGCTGTAAAGAGCAAACCAAGATCCCATCGACCGAATAATACCTGCCTGACAGCCTGAGCAAGGAGTTCTCGCCAAATCGGAAACTCCGGGTCTCCCTCAAATCGACCGTATACTCGAAACCCGAAGAGGAACGGAAGCCTTGAATCAGTCTTGGGTGAATCGGGCTCATATGAGCTAACAATCCTGAAACCTTTGCTAGTTAGGTTATCAATCGTAATGTGAATCGGAAACGTGCCGTATCCACTCTCTGGAAACCCAGGCAGGAAGTGATACTTCGTGACATGAAAGACACGGTCAAACTTTATATCGAACTCAATATCGAGTGTTTCTCCGATCTTGATTGCAGCTAGGACAGCTAACTGAGACGTCGATGAGAATGACCAGGAAAACTCATCATCTTTAGATAATATTGGTAAATCAAAGACGCCCAGCACAGCGTCACGAACCTCAAACTCATAGATCCCGTTGTCAATGAATGCACCGTCCATAAGTAGACATTGATCAACTGGAGCTTCAACGTAATGAAACGTGAAGCCTGTTGGAGGCTCAGAAGGAGGCGAGGGCTCAAATCCTGGCACGCGCTCCGAGATGGCTTGCTTGAACTCAGGCAACATTTTTGCATTCGGAGGAATCACCATCCCGATATGCTCGTAGGTCGGAATTGCCTGTCGTACGAAAACTTTATTGGGCTTGAGGGGCATGTGTGAAATCAGACCCTTTCAACTTCTCTTCGAATGTTTCGGCGGAATGTTCGAACGGAGAATCTTCCACCATTATTCCAAAATAGGACAATTCGCGGAAGAATTCTTCCACAGAACCCTATAGATTTGCATTCTCAAGGAACTTTCGCTACGTAATCTCCCTAAGCCCTCCTTACCATCTCCATTGCCCTTAAACCACAAATACTATACAACAAAAATCCGCCTAATTCAATAGGGTGTCAGAATGCCCTATCCGCTGTATCTGGCTTTAGCCCTACCAAAACTCCTTGGACAAGTACCGAAAATTCAACCAATCGAACAGGCTTTCTACTCACCCGTGATAACGATAGAAAAAACGACACCTGTTTTTCTCGCAAGGTGTCGTTGGGCCCCTTCACTTCACAGAAAAACCAGTCGGATTCATCTGGTTTGTAGACAAAC
>JAJRVS010000422.1 GCA_024277195.1 Verrucomicrobiota bacterium
GAAGGGGCGCTTGTTTGATCTGTCGATGTTCATGAAGGAGTTGAAGTTGAAGATGACTTTGGCCTACAACAAAAAACATGGGCGTTGCGGGACTTTGTGGGAGGGGCCATTTAAGAGCGTATTGTTACAGGGAGCGGATGAGGGTGAAAGCAGCGATGCGCTGCGCATGGTGGCGGCTTATATTGATCTGAATCCGATTCGCGCGGGATTGGCAAAGGAGCCGGAGGGCTACCGTTGGTGTTCGTATGCGGCTGCAGTGGCGGGGAATCGCGGAGCTAGACAAGGCCTGTGTTATGCGGTGACGGGGCGCAGTAGGGTGGCGTGGAAGAAGGTGGCGCAGGAGTATCGTTGTTTGCTGTATGCGAAGGGAGAAGAGGTGACGGCTGATACCAACCTCCGCCGCCAAGGCTATGGCGGTCAAGCGGTGGACGGTTATAACAAAGCTAAAGGGGGATTCAGTCAGGAGAAAATCAAAGAGGTGTTGGAATCGGGCGGGCGTTTGCCGGTGGCGGAGGCTTTGCGGTGTCGGGTGAGGTATTTTACCGATGGGGCGGTATTGGGGAGTCAGCGCTATGTGGATGATTTTTTCGAGAGCAAGAGGGATCAGTTCGGGGCGCGGCGGAAGGCGGGTGGAGGCAGGAGGCGGGGGGGGCAATGGGGGGGGTTACGGGTACTGCGAGATTTGAAAGCGAATGTGATTCAGTAATCGTTGTGGACACGCAACGGGAGGAGGAGTCAGTCCTTGAAATTAAAAATTTGTGAAAAACTGAAGGTGATTGGAAGTTTTTACGCCCACAAGTTACGATCCAAACTGCGATACTGAATAGCTTCGAGCAGGTGTTGCGGTTGGATCTGCTCTACGGCTTCGAGATCGGCTAAGGTGCGCGATACTTTGAGAATGCGATCGTGCGCACGGGCGGAAAAGTTGAGCTCGTTCATGGCTTGTTCGAGCAGGGCATGGGACTCGGGTTCCAGTTGGCAATATTCGCGGACGAGCTTGGAGGGCATGACGCTGTTGGTGGTGACTGCGCTGTGTCCGGCAAAACGTTGTTGCTGAATGTGGCGGCACTTTTCGACCCGGCTGCGGATGGTGGCGGAGCTGTCGCCACTGTCATCTGTGCTCGACAACTGTTTGTAATCGACGGTGGGGACTTCAACATGCAGGTCTATACGGTCGAGCAGCGGGCCGGAAATGCGCTGGCGGTATTTTTCGATTTGCCCGCTGGAGCAACGGCATTGTTTTTTGGGGTCACCGAGGTATCCGCAAGGGCAGGGGTTCATCGCGGCGATCATCATGAACTCGCAGGGAAAGGTGAAGGTGCCGGCGGCGCGTGAAATGGTGACCTGCCCGTCTTCCAAAGGCTGGCGCAGGACTTCGAGAGTGGAGCGACGGAACTCGGGCAGCTCGTCGAGAAAAAGGATGCCATTCTGAGCCAGACTGACTTCGCCGGGGGAGGGGTGGCTGGTGCCGCCGAGCAGTCCGGCATCGGAGATGGTGTGATGCGGTGAGCGAAAGGGGCGGGTGGCGATGAAGCTGTGACGGCTGTCGATCAGGCCGGCGACCGAGTGGATCTTGGTGGTTTCGATGGCTTCGTTTTCGGTCATCGGTGGCATGATGGTGGCGAGGCGTTTGGCGAGCATCGATTTGCCGGTGCCGGGAGGGCCGATCATCAGGGCGTTGTGTCCGCCCGCCACCGCGACTTCGAGCGCACGCTTGACGTGGATCTGGCCTTTGACATCACTGAAATCGATGTCGTAGCGGGATTGTTGTTTGAAAAAATCTTTCCGGTCGATTTTCTCCGGAGCGATATTGCCTTCCCCTTTGAGCAAATGGATGGCGGCCTGCAGGTCAGGGATGGCGTAGACGTAGATGCCGGCGACCAGACTGGCTTCGCGCGCATTCTCTGCCGGTACCAAGATGGCTTTGTATCCCGCAGCTTTGGCTTCGAGGGTGAGCGAGAGGATGCCTTTGACTGGTCGCACCCTACCATCGAGAGCGAGTTCGCCAACGATGGAGCATTGTTCGAGCGCACCGTCTTTGAGATCTTCGCTGAGGGCGATGATGCCAACGGCGATAGGTAGATCAAAACTGGGACCTTCCTTGCGCACATCGGCCGGGGCGAGATTGATGGTGGTGCGCCCTTTCGGTTTGCGGTAGGCGGCATTGCCGATGGCGGTCCAAACCCGGTCGCGGCTTTCTTTAACCGCCACATCCGGCAAGCCGACGATGACGATGCTGGGATCCCCATCACCTTCGTTGACTTCGATCTCGATACTGAGCGCATCGACTCCGTGGAGAGCGCCTGAATGGACGCGAGTGAGACTGGACATGATCTGGAAATGGTGGCAGATCGGCGGGGCGGGGGCAATGCTTTTGCATACCTTTAATCGTGATTTTTAGTTTAAACTTAGCAAAATAGTCAAAGGTGGGGTCGGGCTGGAATGGCATTGATTGGGCGAAAGGTCTAATCGAGGCAATATTTCGGCCTAATTGCCGCAAGCCTAAGCTTGCTTGTGGGAGTGGAAGTCTGTCAGGCGATCAGTCCGAGATTCGTTCTTTTTGCTCCCGGGAATACCGCGTCGATATGGGAGTTTCCGGTAACGTCCTCCAGCACCTCACCCAGTACAGAGCGATAATCGTAGGAGATGCGGAGACCGCCGGGGCCGTCGGCAGCTTCATTTTTCATTGCTGGCCAGGGGCCATGTATGGTTCCGCCTTTGATGCGCCCTCCCATGACCATCATCGCAAAACCACGGCCGTGATCGGTTCCTAGCGAAGCATTCTCATACAGTCGCCGACCAAATTCAGTCATCACGACTGTGGTCACCCGATGCCGAACCGCTTTAAGATCCTGATCAAAAGCGGCCAGTGCATTGGCCAGTATTTCGACTTTTTTGCCGTGGAAGCTGGACAGTGCTCCTTGGAAAAAATGTGTGTCCCAACCGCCAAAATCAACGCAGGCCACTTCCAGGCCAACATCTGCCTTGATCAGACGTGCAATCTCCCGGAGACCCGTTGCCATTTTATGGTCGGGATAGTCTACTCCATTTTCAGGGACGTATTTTTGTTTGCGGATCTCTCGAACCCGCTGCAAAAGATCAACGGTTTCACGTCCTTGTTTTCCTAGCGCGCTTGCTTCTGCTCCGTATAAGCGTGAAAGTATCTGAGCAACCGCCTCGGGTTGACTGGCCCGGGTTTTTAATTCCAGATCTTCGAGTGACCGCAAAACACTTGCTGCCGGCGCTCCGCGCAAGGATTCAGGCATTATCGAACCGATGGCAATAGCCGAAAGTGAAGTGGCGAGGCCTCCGCTGCGCGATCTTAAATGTCGCCCCAACCAGCCTCCGCCAATCGTTTCGCCAAAGGCCTCTCCATGTTCTATCTGATCCTGACATTCAAAGTGCGAGCCGCTGGTATTGTCCATACCCACTCCTTGAATCACTGCGAGGCGGCCCTCGTCAAAAACCGCTTTGAGCTTTTCCATTTTTGGATTCAAGCCGTAGTGCCCATCCAGATCCAGAGCGCTGTCCTTGCCGGTTTTCTTTGGTCGAGCTATTCCAATAGTTGGGCGTTGGCGATAATATTCGTCATCCTCATAGGGAATAAACATGTTCAGGGTATCGGCTCCGCCCCTGAGAAATAAACAAACCAGAGTGTGCTCCGGGTTACTGGCTGCGACTATGGCATTCCCTGTTAGCAGGTTTTGAATAAAGCTTCGTCTGTCAGCGATTGGGTTCATGATCCTATTTTCTTAGCATTTCTGGAAAGCGGGAGAGGCCATTAATACTGCGAGTAATTCCACTTGTTGTTTTGGATGTTTGTTTTTGTTATCAAAGCTCGCCCGGTATTCCTCAACCGTTTTGATTTCATTTATTGTCGCTTGCCTGCCGAATAAATAGGCTGCAATCGTTTCGGTGGAAATGTCTTTTCCGTGAAAGGCATTTATCGATTTTGCCAGTTTTTCCAACTGAAGTTGCACATCTGGAATTTCATCGTTCACCACGCCGAAAGCAAAATTCCAGCGCCACAGCAAGGTTCCCATCCAGGGCATCTCTTCTTCGGGATAACCATCTGGGGTGGGGTGTGAAAACGGGGTTTGCCCCATGCGGTTGAAGTATTCGATGAGAGGTTTGTGGACATGGGTGTTGGCACCAAGCACTCGCAGGGTTGAGACGATGTAACGGAAGGGTCGTTTGAAACGCAGACCTTTTGATTGCTTAAATTCATCCGACAATAGGATGGTTCGCAACATGGTCTTGATATCACCTTTGGATTTTGTGAAATCTGCTGCAACCCGTGAAATCAGGGTTTCGGGAGGATCATAACTGACAAAACGGCGGCAGAGTTTTAACGAAATATACCGGGCTGTAGCGGGGTGTTTGCACACGGTATCGATCAGGTCTTCGAGATCTTTTTCTCCATCGTTGCCTTTTCTTGAAGGGATGGTTTTCCCCAGAATGGTCTTTTCTCCGTCGTCGTGGTGTGTGGGTTTGAAATAAACCGAGCCACGGTTGAGAAATGACTTTTTTTTCTTTATAGTCCAGCCCGTCAAGCAGCGAGCAGCTTCGCTCACATCTTTTTGAGTGTATCCGCCATGCACTCCCATAGTGTGCAATTCCATCAATTCACGGGCGTAATTCTCATTTGGAACATCATCGGTTCCCTTCCGCTTTCTATTCTCTTTGCCATCAAGGTAAACCAGCATGGCAGGCGATGTGACCGATGTCCGGATAAGGTCACGGAAGTTCCCCAGGGCATGTTTGCGAATCACGTTGAGATCATCCCATGGCTTGAAATAGACACAGTCACCCTTGCCCAGATCAATATTCAGGTGATCAGTCCAAAACCCGACCATCACTTCAAACAACTGTCGTTTGCTGTAGATCGCTCTTAGTAGGGTGTGGCGCGATAACTCTTCTCTTAATACGGTTTTTTTGAATTCATAGGCATTGCCCGGTTGGAAAAATACCGACTCAAAGCGTCGTGCACGTAATTCACAGGCGGTATCGTCGATGGTCGACGGTTGCAACTGCTGCTCGATCCACGATTGGGCACCGATAGACTTCACGTGGGAAATGTCACCTGGCCATGGGCCGTAGGCCGCCCGGTTGAGCAGGTGGTGGCTGTCGTCGATGTTCGCGGACTCTGCTACGAAAACCTTATCCGGCAATTTTTGACCGAAATGCCGGGTCACCGAGCTGATTGTTTTTTCACAACTCGCCAGGGCCAGCGTACTGCCAGCTAGTGCAGCTCCCTTTAGACTATCTCGCCGAGTGACCTTTTTCATCTTGATACCGGGTTGGTGTAGGGCGGTTTACCTCTCAGACGCTTGGTTCAGGCTCTGCTACGGTGTGCTCTCCTGCTAGAGGCTCAAGCGCTATTTTTTTCGAGAAAATGGTTCGAAGCATTGCACCGAATCCGATCACAATGGTTATTAGCGGTAACAAAACCCAACCAATGATGGGAAACAGGAATGTCATAACCAGGGCGATGCCACCTCGGCCAGTGACTCGGAACGCTGAGATATCTTCACCTTCTTTGCCGAGCCTTTCTCCGATTAAAGTTGCCAGACCGGCCACGCCCACCTGGCTGAAAAAGAAGCCGATGCCCAGAACAAGTCCACCGAGAAAGGCGACCGGGCCACCTGCTTGAAGCAGTGCGATTCCAACCGTCATTGTGATCGTTGTAGGGATCACTCCCCAGAGAAAACATTTTAATGACTGATTGGCGGTTTTTTCAGAAGCTTGCCGGACTTTATTTGGCCAGAGGGCTCGAGCGACTAACCAGAAAGCCGGGTAGGCAATAATAAGACTGAGGGCGATTAAGAGTATTTTGAAAGTATCTGCAAATAACATGATTTTCTCCTTTTTCTGTAGGGCGAAATTTTTCACCTAGGGTTGATTGTGTTGTCAAAAAACAAAGACGCTAGGTTATTGGAAACCGTTACAAATTTTTGGTGATGCAGATTACAGGAGGTCTTAGTCGTGTCAGCTAGAGCAGAGAGGATCTTTATATGCGCGAGGGATGTCGCTATATGGTCGGCGGGAATGTCATCCGGCAGAGGGGTTTGCAGAATGAAGCATTCAGAAGCGATTCCGTTGATCCGAGGTTTTTTGCGTCCGATGGGACTCTTTAGTCAGAGCGGAGTTTGAATGGGGGGTAACAGTCAAAGACCGTTGCGCAGATTATACCAATTTTACTCAATAAACGCCTAGATTGAAATGATTAGGACTTTATCTATAAGGGGTAAACCATGGACTGTGGATTATATGTGGGAAAAGGTTTAGTTTTCACATGAATTCATTCTATCTTTTGATTTGTTGAAATATGCTGACAGATAAAAAAATTGTGATTGTGGGAGGTACGACCGGCTTAGGATTGTCGGCTGCATTGGCGTTTGCCAAGCGCAAGGCAAGGGTGGTGGTGGTTGGCAGGAGTTCGGAAAGCTGTGAGGCGGCGCAAGCACAGTTGAGCGACGCTGGAGTCGCGATTGTCGGTGATGCCACTGATGAAGAAACCGCAAGCAAGGCGATCGAGTTGTGTCGTGAGAAGTTTGGCGGTTTTACGGGTTTGTATCATGTGGCTGGGGGCAGTGGTCGCAAGGCAGGGGACGGCCCTTTACATGAATTGACTCTGGAGGGTTGGAATAAAACTTTGGAACTTAATTTGAGCTCCATCATGTTGTCCAACAGGGCGGCGGTGAAGGCATTCATAGAGCGGGGCGAAGGGGGGGCGATCCTAAACATGGGCTCGGTGTTGGCTTATTCTCCTTCACCTAAATTCTTTTCAACCCATGCCTACGCGGCGGCCAAGGCGGCTATCATTGGGTTCAGTAAATCGGTAGCGGCTTATTACGCTGGTGATGATATCAGGGTTAATGTGATCGCTCCGGCGCTGGTGGAAACGCCAATGGCGCAGCGGGCAGCTGAAGATGATACGATTTTGAAATTCATCAAAAGCAAACAACCTTTGCGGGGCGGACGCATAGGCCAGCCCGCGGATTTGGATGGAATGGTCTCGCTGTTGCTGTCGGATCAGGCGGATTTTATAACCGGGCAGGTTTTGACGGTGGACGGTGGGTGGACGGTTTCAGAGGGACAGTATGAAGGGTAAGTTGGCCATAGGCATTGATCTCGGCGGCACCAATGTGAAAGGCGTGTTGATTCGGGAGGACGGCGAGTTGTTGCAATCACTGCAAATGCCGATGCAGGATAGATTGGTGGGTGGTAAGGAGCCGGCAGATCATTGGAAGCAGGTGGTGAGGCAAATGCTGGCCGATCTGGAGGGTGGTCGCAGGGTCGAGGTGGTGGGGTTGTCCGCTCCTGGACTGCCGGATAAAAACAATGAAAAAATTGTGACGATGCCGGGACGTTTGTTGGGGTTGGAGGGATTGCATTGGGGGGATTATTTAAACAAGCAGCGAGTAACAGTGCTCAATGATGCGCTATCGGCGTTGATGGCGGAATGCAGCTTTGGGGTGGGCAAGGGCATGCAGAATGTGATCATGCTCACTCTGGGAACTGGGGTGGGCGGGGGCATTATGATTGGTGGGGAAGTTCATCAGGGTCATGGGCAACGTGCGGGGCATTTGGGGCACATGGTGATTGATTCAACTGAGCCGCCGGGGATCACCCGTACGCCGGGTAGTCTTGAGGATGCGATTGGCAATGCCACGCTCGAGGCGCGTTCACGGGGGAAGTTTAAAAGCACTGAGAATTTGGTGAAAGCTTATGAAAGTGGAGACCAAGAGGCGGCGCGTGTCTGGTTGGAATCGGTGCGCAAGTTGGCGGTAGGGATTTGTTCTCTGTGCAATGTGATTTCTCCACAGGTGGTTATTTTGGGTGGCGGCATTGCGCTGGCAGGAGAGGCGTTGTTCAAGCCTTTGGCTGAGTTCATGGAACTTTATGAGTGGCGTCCGCAGGGATTAGAAACTGTGATCAAAAAAGCAGAACTCAATGAGTTTGCCGGAGCGATAGGTGTGGCCGCTTTTGCATTTAAAGATAGTGGAGATAGAAGTTAAAAGTTTAATACGATTGAGATGGTAAAAGAATATTTGGAAAGATGTAGGGGGCTGGTGGATACGGTGGGCGCTCAGGAAGAGGTGATTCAACAAGCTGCTGGTTGGTTTGCGGAATCGATCTTGGCAGGCAGGATGGTTCATTTGTTTGGTTCGGGGCATAGTCGTATTTTTGTGGAGGAAATGTGGCCGCGTTATGGTTCTTTTCCCGGTTTCAATCCGATTGTGGAATTGTCGCTGACCTTTCATAATCTGGTGGTTGGTGCCAATGGTCAGCGACAGGCGATGTTTTTGGAGAATGTGCCTGGACTGGCGGAAAGGATATTGCGAAATTTTGATCTGAGCACCACGGATTGTGCCTTGGTGGTTTCTTCCAGTGGCTGCAATGTGGTGCCGATAGAGATGGCTGAGAATTTCCAAAAACGTGGGGTGAAGGTGGTGGCATTGGTTTCCCAGCAACACGTTGATGCCAGCACCAGCAAGCGTGAGGATGGCTTGAAGCTTACTGATTTTGCCGATTTGGTTCTGGATACCGGTGCTCCAGCAGGTGACGCGATGGTGAAGGTGCCCGATTTGGATACGCCGGTCGCGCCGGGATCTACGGTGGGCGGGGTGATGGTGGTGAATTGTATCAAAGCGGAAATAGCCAGGATCATGACCGAAGCCGGAGAGCCTCCCACGGTGCTGAGCGCGGCGGTGGTGGTGGGGAGGGAGAGAGCGGTTGAGCTTTTTGAATCAGCTTATGACGAACATGCTCACCGTCTGGCTAAACTTTATCAAAAGGTGGGAGAGAACAATGGCTGAAATATTCAAACAGATGGATATCCCTCTTTTGATGGAGGTTGATATTCTAGTTATTGGCGGAGGTTCGGCCGGTTGTCTGGCTGCGATATCGGCAGGGCAACAGAGCGAGCCTTCAGTGCTGTTGATCGAGCGTTATGGTTTTCTTGGCGGTTCATCCACTCAGGTGCTGGATACTTTTTATGGGTTTTTCACTCCGGGTGAGAAACCTCGCAAAGTGGTGGAGGGTTTGCCGGGGCAGGTGGTGGATGCTCTCGATGCAAGCGGCGATGTTTTCCTTCGAGCGAACACTTACGGAGCTGGCACAGGAGTTAATTATAATCCCGAGCGGCTCAAGTTGCTTTGGGATCAGTTGCTGGCAAAAGCAGGGGTGAAGGTGGCTTTGCACTCTTCTCTGGTGGCGGTAGAGAAGGTGGAGGAAGAGGGGATCGTGTGTGTGGTCTGGCACAAGTCGGGTTTTTACAAGGTGAAAGCCAAACGGGTGATCGATGCTTCCGGGGATGCGGATTTTTGTCATCTGGCGGGTTACGCTTATGAAAAAGCGGGAGAAACGGAAGCTGCGCAGAGCATGACCACGACCTTTAGGATGAGCAATGTGGATCTGGAGCGATTTGAGTTGGCCGGGGGTAAAAAGATGTTGAAGCAGAAGATGGCCTTGGCAGTGGAACAGGGGAGGCACCCGTTGCCGCGTAAGGAGGGCTCGGCTCACGCGATGTGTCAGAGCGGATGTATATCAACGGTGGCGGTGAAGGTAGGGCAATTGGATCCTCTGGATGTGTTTGAGATGTCTCGTGCGGAAGAGCAGGGGCGCAGACAGGCTTTTATTTTCGAGAAGTTTTTTCAGGATGATGTACCTGGTTATGAAGGCGCTAGTATTATTGGCCTTTCGCACCAAATAGGGGTCAGAGAGACGCGGCGGGTTTATGGGGAAGGGCGTTTGGACAAAGAACATTGCATGAGTGGGCGGGTGGCAGATGACAGTATTTTCCTCTGTGGCGCGCCGATCGAAGATCATCGACAGGGGGCGAATGGGGAGGATGAAACCTATTGGCAGTACATTCCCGAGAGTGGTGTGTATGGGGTTTCGTATCAGACCACGGTTCCTGAAAATAGTGAGCAGGTATGGGTAGCGGGGCGCTGTTTTTCGGCAACCCATGAGGCTCACGCTTCCTGCCGTTCGATGGCTCAGACTATGGCGATGGGGCAGGCGGTGGGTTTGGCTGCGGTGCAGTCATTGCGAATTGGGGAAAGTGCCAAGGCTTTGGATGTGAAAAGATTGAGACAGAGCTTGGTTGAAAGGGGTGCTGTTTTGGAGTTGCCGGAAGGGTGTGCTGACATCAGCAGAGAGGGCTGGGGGAAGAGTGCGGATTGAATGAAATATTAAGAGTTGCGAAGTCAAAGGAGATTGAATGGCATTTATCAGGACAGTTTTAGGAGATGTAGATGTGGCAGAAATGGGGTTTTGCTACAGCCATGAACATGTCGTTATTGAAGAGGGCTATGTGACGGAGAAAAACGATCTTTTTCTATTAAATGACGTGGATAAAATTTCGCAGGAATTGCAGGGAGTTTATGAAAAAGGGGGGCGGACGATGGTGGATACCATGCCTGCAGCAGCGGGCAGAAATGTCCTGAAGTTGGCGGAAGTTTCACGACGCAGCAAGCTGCACCTTATTGCTCCAACAGGTCTGCATTTGGCCATTTACTACCCTGCGAATCATTGGCAGTTTCATTATTCAGAAGATCAGCTAAGCCAATTATTCATCGATGATGTCACGCTTGGGATTGATGTTTTTGATTACAGCGGGCCGCTGGTGCAAAGGACGTCGCACAAAGCAGGTCTGGTGAAGTTGGCGACAGAAGGTGGGAATTTCACTGTTCATCAGGAAAAAATCTTTCGAGCGGTGGTGTCGACTCATCTGGAAACGGGTGTTCCGATTTTGACCCACAGCAAGGGCGCGACAAATGCTCTTGAGCAAGTGGCCTTGTTCGACCGGTTAGGCGCGGATCTGCCGCATGTGGTGATCTCTCATGTGGATAAAGAAACAGACTTGGGCTTCCACCGTGAATTGTTGCAGACGGGAGTGAGAGTGGAGTATGACAGTGCGTTTCGTTGGAAGCAAGGGCAGGAGAATAATACGTATGAACTGTTGAAGGTTTTATTGCCTGAGTTTCCTGAGCAAATCACCATGGGAATGGATGCCGCCAAACACAGTTACTGGAAATCCTATGGCGGAAGCCCAGGGCTTGATTTTTTGCTGACGAGTTTCAAAGAGGATTTGCAGCAGATGGGATTAGAAAAATATTACGATGATATTTTCATCAAAAATCCAGCTCACCTGTTCAGCTTCCGATGAATTCGAAAGAGAGTTAAGTTTAGGCCAGTTTTTAATAAATTATGAAAACCCTATCAAGACGTAGAATGTTGTCACAGAGCGTAGTGGGAGCGTCGGTATTTTCCAGTGCCTCGTTTTTTCACAAACTTTTTGCAGAACCCCAGTCGCGGCGTTTTAAGATCGGTGCCTGTGATTGGTCGATTGGTAAACTGGCTGATGTGGGAGCCTTTGAACTCGGCAAACAGATTGGCCTTGATGGGATCCAGGTCAGCCTGGGGACGGAGAAAGACGGCATGAAATTGCGTCGTCCTGAGGTTCAGCAGATTTATCGTCAGGCGGTCAAAAAGACCGGAGTTGAGGTGTCGGCTTTGGCGATTGGTGAGCTTAATAGCATTCCTTACAAAAGCGATGTGCGAGCGATTGAATGGGTGAGTGATAGCATTGATGTGTGTCAGACCATGGGGTGCAAGGTGGTGCTGTTAGCTTTTTTTTCCAAGGGAGATCTCAAGGGCGATAAAAAAGGCACGGATGAAGTGGTGAGACGCTTAAAGGAAGTGGCGCCCAAAGCGGAAAAAGCAGGGGTGATTCTTGGCATCGAGAGTTGGCTGAGCGCCGAAGAGCACATGGATATTATTGAGCGAGTGGGCTCTCGTGCGGTGCAGGTATATTATGACGTGGCCAACTCGAATAAGATGGGCTACGACATTTATGAAGAGATCCGTTGGTTGGGAAAACAAAAGCAGATTTGTGAATTCCACATGAAGGAGAATGGGTTTTTATTAGGTCAGGGAAAGGTTGATTTCCAGAAAGTAAGGGCGGCTATCGATGATATTGATTACAGCGGCTGGATGCAGATCGAATCGGCGATCCCTCGTGGGCAAGCGATGCTGGAAAGTTATCGGGCGAATGAGAAATACCTTCGCTCTGTGTTTCCACGGGAAGCGTGATGGAGGGGGGCGCGTGGTTATGTTGAGGCTCTTTTCGTGTGAGCTCCAGTATGAATAAAGCGCGGGGGATGTCGAGTTAAAAAAACTTGGTTTTAAAGAAATGGAATATAGAATAGGCGCCATGAATATTTTACGAAATAGCTTTTATAACGGGAGATTGATGGCGGTGATGGCGGTGTTGTGGTTTGCGTTGGGTCAGATCGATTTACAGGCGCAGCAAGCGGGAGGTGAGGGAGGCAGCGGCAAGACTATTATCGTTTTTGATGCTTCGGGTTCGATGTGGGGCGAGGTGTCTGGTGGAGTGAAAATCGATATTGCTAAAAAAGCGATCGCCGAGTTGCTGCCTACGATCGGTGCCGGCGAAGAGATCGGTTTGATTGCTTATGGACATCGTAGAAAAGGGGATTGTTCAGATATTGAGCTATTGGTGCCACCATCGAAAGGCAATCGTGCAGCTATCTTGCGAGCTGTGGAGGGCATCGTGCCGAAGGGGAAAACCCCGCTCTGTGATGCGGTATTGATGGCAGCAGATGCGCTGCAGTTTGAGGAGAACAAAGCGACGGTTATTTTGATCTCGGATGGGATCGAAACTTGTGGCAAAGACCCGTGTAAGGTTGGCGAGCAGCTCGAATCTAAGGGCATTGATTTTGTCTGTCATGTGGTGGCGTTTGATATCAGTCGTGACAAAAATGCGGGATTGGATTGTCTGGCGAATAAAACGGGCGGGCTTTATCTCGAAGCCAAGGACGCGGCGAGTTTGAAAAGTGCGCTCAGCCAAGTGGTGAAAGCGACGGTGAAAAAGCCGGTGAAAAAGCCGGTGATGAAAAAAACAACGACCTTGATCCTACGTGGTAAGAATGACAAAGATGAGTTGCTGAAAGGGGTCGATTTTGCCATTTATCAGGGGGATGAAGTTCGCGGGGAGCCGATGTATCAAGGCAAGGGAGGTGAGTTCAAAACCTTGCTCGATGCGGGTGAATATACGGTGACGGGCCAGTTTGGAAAAATGAAAGAGCAGAGCACGCTACAGATTCCCGAGGGCAAAACAGGCATCCACGAGATGTTATTTAAGGCGGTGGGGCTGAAATTGCGGGCGGTGATGGTTGAAGGGGGAGAGCCGCTTAAAAAAGGAATTTCGTGGACGGTTTATCAAAACAAAAGTGGTGCTAAAGGTGAAAAAGTGGATGATTCCTACAACGCTGAACCTGTATTTGATTTGGAGCCTGGAAGCTACCTGCTTACGGTGAGCTACAAACAATCTGAAGCGGATAAGGCGGTGGAGATGGTCGCAGGAAAAGGCAATGAGCTTACTGTCGTATTAGGATCTGGCTTTGTGGTCGCTCAAGCAAAGATGAACGAATCTGGCGATTTTATTGAGAAAGGTCTGTCATGGACTTTATATCAAGCGGAACCTGACAGTGAAGGTAACTACAAGCGGACGACGAGCACTTATGATTCTAAGACTAATTTAGGAGTTCCGTCAGGCAAGTATATGTTGCAGGTGGAGTATGGGGATTCTTCGACAAAAAAAGAGATCGAAGTGAAGGCCGGAGAGAAAACCGAAGTGATACTGACGTTTGGGGCCGGCACGCTTGAGGCCAAGGCGTTTTTTGTCGATGGAGGTGAGCAGGTCGGGAAAGGTTTATCTTGGACATTATACAGTCAAGTGGATGCGGAAGGTGATAGGAAACGGGTTTCTCATACTTATAACGCGATCACGACATTCAAGGTGCCGGCGGGCAAGTATTTGCTGACTTTGGAAAGGGGAAGTGCTTTGGCGGAAAAAGAAGTAGAAATTGTTGCGGGAGAAAAGACGGAAATCAAGGTGTCCTTGCAGGCAGGGATTTGGAAGGGAGAGGCTGTGATGGCAGAAGGGAGCGAAGTTGTGAGTAAAGGCACGAGCTGGACAGCCTATTCAGCGCCCAATAGCGAAGGAGATAGGAAAAAAGTTACGAGTTGCTATGGCAGCCCGGCGTTCGTGATGCCTGCAGGGAGTTACCTAGTGATCTTATGGCGGGGAGAAGTAAAAGTAGAGAAAGAAATAGAGGTGGTGGCGGGTAAAGTAACCCGTGATCGCTTGGTGTTGAATGCGGGCACAGTGGCTTTGATCGGCAAAGAAAAAAAAGGAGCCAGCATGCAAGTGGATTCGATTAAGGGTGATGAACGTGAGAAGGTTGTGAGTAGCTATGGCAACAATAAAAAGTTTTATTTACCAACGGGAGAGTACGTGGCTATTTACAGCAGGAAAGTCGGTGATGAGGAAAAAGTGAGTGAAACCAGTTTTACTGTCGAGGCTGGGAAGTTCTTGGAGGTGGAGTTGAAGTAGGGGGCGCGGGGAAGCGGAGAATTTGAGGGTGAGGCTAAAAGAGGTGGCAATATTAGGAAAAGGAATAGGGAATCCGGGATGCCCACTACCACGCAATGCCATTGCGTGCCACATTGGTAATCCGTTTTTGGCGATGTCAATAGGCAACGCCTTTGCGCCTTGCGAGTGACTCGCTCAAAAGGGTGTCAGGATCAGGATGAATGCCTCCCATGTTGTTCCAAACCTTGGCCTGATCAGTGGTCGAGATAGATGTAATTTTCCCAACTTTTCATCCGGAACAGAATTTTGCGCATGATCTGAACGTGGTGCATTTTGTCAGAATAAATGGAGACTTCAGCATAACTGCCGTCGGGCAGAATGTAGTCATCGATTTTGTTGTCTGTGAGTTTGATCATTACAGGCACCATACCACGCTTCCCCATGTTTTTTGCTGCTACCATGGTGCCGGCCGCTTGCATTTCCCCTTATGCCAGAGCGGGCATGGTTCGCAGGACTTCTGCTTGAAAAATCTTCCCGGGGATGGCGGGGAAGAGCACTTCGGCTTTGTATCCAGCTTTGAGGCGCTGCATCGCGTTTTGGCGGTAATTGGCGATCACGATGGGGTCTGATTTAGAGACAAAGGTCATCAGGGGGCGCAGGGGCATAGGCACTGCCATCATGCCAGGATTCAGTCTGATATGTGTGGCGTAACCATCGGTGGGTGCACGCACGACAGTGCTGTCTAGATCAAATTGTGCCCTGGCTAACTCGGCGCGCATTTGTTCTACGGCATCATTTTTCTGAGATTCAAAATCAATTTTTTTTCTGGTCAATGAGGCCTTGGCTTCATCCAGACGTGCCAGGGCTTGCACATGAATTTGTTTATGATTTTCCAGAGCCACGGCTGAGGTGGCGCCGGTTTTGGATGATTGCTGATAGCGCTGGTAGGCTTGTAAGGTGCGATCCTCTTCGGATTCGATTTGCGCTACGACGGCAATTTGTTGTGTTATTTCTAGTTCGAGTTGTTTGGCTTCTGCTTCAGCAGAGGCCAAAACGGCTTTTTTTTGTCGCACAGCACCAGCAAAAGGGGTGTCTTCGATTTTGAAAAGAATCGTCCCTTTTTTGACGGGGGTATTAGGTTTCACTAGCACTTCCGTAACTAGCCCTCTGACGTTGGGAAGGATGGGAGTGGTGACAAAAGCACGAATCGCACTTTTGGAGTGCGGGTGGTTGTAGTTCATCAATAACACTAGGGTTCCGACTAATACGATGCCTCCGAGAATGGCAGTTGGCACCGTCCATTTATTCAGTGGAATTTTAAATATTTTGAATATGGCTGTGGCTAAAGCGGCGTAGGTGAGTAGTAATAAAATGTCCATGTTAGAGGTGCTGGATGGTGGCAGTGAAGCTATTGGAAAAAGTGATGGGCTAGGACGATAAGTGTAAGTTTAGTCGGATTGAGCAGGTGAACTGGAAGTTTTGATACCAGCCTCAGCTTTTAACTGATCGAGTTCAGCGCGCATTTCATTGAGTTGGTTTTGTAAATCGTGCAGAGCTTCCCCAGGAGTTTCTTGTTTGCCGTCGGGTGCAGTGAAGCCCCAACCACGATCCTTGCGATAGAGGGTGGCCCAGATCCATAGGAAAGGCCAAATGGTGTGCAGGGTAAACAAACTGATCCAACCTGCCACATGGATGGCATCCTGTTGGGGGTGGTCGCGATGCCGAGCGATGTCATAGGGGATGTCATGAATGGCAATGACCCCGTAAAAAATAAATAAGACCACAAGGATCAAAATGCCAAGAGCTACGTATTCTAGTGTCATAAATAAGGATAGGTTGAGGTGTGTTTGGCGAAAACACACGCCGTGAAATGTTTTTCCAGTATAACCAGATGGGAATAAAAAGAAAGCCGGAATTCGGTGGATGGGGTGGGGAGGTGCGGGCGTGGGCAGAGTGGAGGTTCGGTTGCCTGTCCCTATTTTTTATATTTCACTTCGTTTAGTTCCCTGAAACGCTAATATTATAGTTATAGCTAATAATAAAGCCAATACCAAAGCAGCTTGCCAGAGTTTCAGGCTGGCTTGCGAGCCGAAGCGTAACTTGAGTTCGAGTGGGGCGTTTTGTGTGACTTGCACGCTGCGGCTGAAGGTGTAAATCGTGCCTTCTTCGGGCAGGGTGATGGTGATCGCTTGGGGGGCGGGTTCGGTGCCGCGTTGGTGTTGCACTAGGCGTGCGGCGATTTGCTGGAGCATGGCGTTGTCTTCGGCGGTATTGCCCATCAGCAATTGACTGAGCTGCTGAGGGCGGAAGTTGAGTTGTCCTTGTTGCAGGATCTGGTTTTGGTTGGCGGCGGTTTTGAGCTGCTGGTTGGCTGGCAGGTCGAGGTCGTTGCGCTTGTTATCGAGGTAGAGACGTTGACGGCGGGTATTGAGTCCGACGACGGCCTGTTGGGTCTGCAGGTTTTCCAATTGCACCCGTGCGTCTTCGTTGGAGGCGGCGTCGAGAGCGTAGCGGTTGGCTACACTGTTCAAGGCCCAGCTGGCTTTTTTCTGCTGACCGGATTGCAGTAGTTGGTTGGCTTGTTCCAGCAGTTGGGCAGCTTGTTGGGCTTCGGTTTCTCGTTTGTCTTTGGTGATGGAGAGGTAAGAACTGCGATCGTAGTTCTGGCGGTAGCTTTGTTGTTTGAGTTCAAGGTTGCCGTCATTGTCGGTCAGCTTGAAGCCTTTGGGGGCGATCACATTCCAGACGATGTTTTCCAAAGGCACGTTCAACAGCGGGCTGATGAGTTGGATCTTATCCAGACGCTCACCAGGCACGGAGTAAACAAAACGCACCTTGGCAGTGCGGTCGTCTGCGCCGGGCAGGATGTAGAATTGCCAGTGGTCATCCTGACGCACAAAGTGAACGCTTTCTCCGTTAACAAATATGCTGAACAGTTCTCCGCCAGCCGGGAGTTTGACATTGAGGCTGCTGCGCTGGATGACGTCCATCGTCACATCCACGGCGGTGAGTTGATCGCCGGTGGGTGAGAGCACGGTGGTCAGCGAACCTGCTGCCACGCGCAGTTTGAGCGCGTCGGCCAGCGAATGGCGGGTGACGAGCAGAGCGAGCGAAGTGCTGGGAGCGACCGTGCGCAGGGATAGGGCGGGGGCATTGTGATTACCAGCGGCGCGCAGGACTTGGGGGACGGTGTTCCAGTCAGCGGTTTGCCAATTCTGGGGAAAGGCTTGTGCAGTGACTTCGAGCCGTCCTCCGGCGCGCACGGCGAAGTAATAAGCTAATTGGCGTGCCTGGGGGAAAGACGCTGGGCTGAGGATTTCTTTGTTATTTTCCCGATCCCCTCGGCGTTCGTATTCGATTTGGAATTGGATCTTGCCGACCACTCGGCGTTTGAACTGAATTTCCCAGATGTTGGAATCGGGAGCGCTACGGATCAGGTCGCTGATGATCGCACCGCTGGCACGCAGAGTTTTGATTTCGTCTTCGCTGGAAATCGGCAGTTCGATTTGCAAGCTGCGGATGGAGGCGTTTTTGACATGAAAGTTGGCGATCAGAGCACTGCGGGTCTGCCCCTCACGCAGGGTGATTTCGTGCAGCAGTTGGCCAGTGATCCAGGGGTCGAGTTTTTCGATACCGAGAACCAGATTCCAGTCACGTTGTAACAAACGGAAAGCCAGCGCACCCTGTGCTTTGCCGCCCATGCTGCGAGGATCGGTTTCGGAGATGTTCTGTCGGGATACGGTTCGCAAGCGAATGCCGGTGGTGGGTTTGACCACCAGTTCGCCGGTTTGGCGTTTGGCCTCCTGTAGTTCGAAGTGGGGGATCTGCCAATCTCCGGCGTCGCTGGGCGCGGCTCCGGTGAGTGAGAGTGAGAAATTCTGGGTGCCGATGGTTTTGCCATTGAGATGGAGAATGATACGGCGTTGTTCGCCTTCACTGAGTTCCGCCCAGTGGTGCAGTGCGGCTCCGGTGAGCGACTCCACTTCGAGTCCGTCGGGCAGGGGGAAGCTCAGTTGGAATAATCCGGCACGAGTGATTTCCACGGCGAAGTTGACTCCGAGAACCACGCGTTCATCACCGAGTGAAAGCACCTGTTTGCTGGTGACTCGAACTTCAGAATCAACGGCAGCGACCCGTAGCGCCAGCTCGCCGCCTTGTGCGCCATAGCGATAAACACGGTGCAGCACGGCTTGTTTGTTAGGCAAAAGGCTGGAGTCGAAATCACCTAGGTTGACCGCTGACAGAGTGTTGGAACTGGATTTTTCTGGCTGCGCGTCCGGACCAAAAGCAATGGCGATCAGCCCGAGTTCGCCGTTGGCTGAAAGGACTTTGAGCGGGGAGAGGGTGAGGTCGGCAGGTAGGGGTTCCAGTCCGCGTTGGGTATGGATCATGATGTCGAAGGCGGCGGACTGGGCGGGTTCGATCTCTAATTTCAACTGACCGCTGTCGGCGTCAAATTGCCATGAGCCGATCGGACCGCTCACTTCGCTTACGGTCAGACCACTGGGCACGAGCACTTGCAGATCACTGACTTGACCCTGCGCGGTGCGCACATGGATGCGGTGGCGACCATCCACCACGCCCGGGCCGGGCAGGTAGAGGTTGGAGGCTTCGACAAAAAACTGAGTGTCCTCCATGCTGACGTCGCGCGCTTTGGGAGTGAGAGTAAGCTTCGCTTGTCCTGGTCCGAGCAGCACTTTGACTTGAGTGCTTCCTGCTGCCGCTTTCAAAGGCTCAATGCGAATCGCGCTGGGACTGATGACGTCCCAACCCGCTTCATCGTAAGTGAGATGGATTTCCTGGACAGCGGCGTTGCCGGTCAGCACGGGGATTTCTTTGTTTTTTTGCACCGCTTCGACTTGGAACTCAAAGCTCGCTTGGTATTTGACGACAGTATTTCCCGACTTCTCGTTGGCATCACCAAGGTCGCTGAAAGGATCGTCGGCAAAAGGATTGTCGCTGAAGATTTTGTCCTCAATATTCGGAATGCTGATGATGTAAGCCAGCCCGATTCCAGAAACTTGCCTTTTAGTCAGACGCAGTCCCTTACCTTGGAATTTTGTAAGCGTGGCGGGTGCTCGCAATAGTAGGAAGCTGTCACCGGGGCGTCCGGACAGGGTGAGGGTTCCGCTGGCTGTGAGACGCTGGTCTTTGTGTTGAATATCCCACTGTTGATTGATCGAATCAGCTGCTTTGAATCCCTGTGAGTTAGCTGTTTGAGCAGCGCTGC
>JAJRVS010000019.1 GCA_024277195.1 Verrucomicrobiota bacterium
AACGATGAGGCGGCCGTTGATAGCGAGTGGGCTGACCGCACCGTCGTGGCGGTTGACCACTTTGTCCTCACCGGGATCACCATACCAGAGCACGCCAAGTCCTCCTTTGATGCGGTAGTCGTAACTGGTGGCGGTGTTTCCTGCTTCACCGTATTGATGGGACCAAGAGCCGGCTCCGGGCAGTGCGCCGCGGGTCAGCAGGGCGATTTTATTTTTCTCGCTGAGTTGGGTTTCGCTTCCCAGTCCGGAGTTTTGCAGCCACTGTGAAAGGGTTTTGTTGGAGTCGGTTGTGGGTCCGAGGGCGATCACTCCACCGAGAGGTTTGATGCAATGGGCGATGTCCTTGGATGCGAAGCCGACAGGAAGTTTGCCGGTTTTGATCAAGGTATCGGATACCACCAGATTGGCAAAGTAGTTGGGGTAGGGGATGTCCGCGAGCGATCCGTGGTGGATGGTGATGCGGTTGCCATAATACCCCGCCTGGGTGAGACGCTTACGGGCATCGGCTACTTTTTTACCATCGGGTTCTACAGCATAAATTTCCAGATCGGAGCGCTTGGCCAGTTCCCAGGCGAGGCGGCCGTCTTCGTTGCCCAGCACCAGGCAGAAGCCTTTTTTGGTTGCGGTGGTGGCGAGGATTGTTTTAGCAGCGGCGGCGTATTTTTCGCTCAATTCGTCTTTGGGGAAGGGATCGCTGACGATTTTTTTCGAGTGAGGGTTTTGTGCTTTTCCTTTGCTGGAAAAACACACAACGTCGCCGGTGGTGGTCGAGACGATCAGTTTGCCGTTGGCTACGGCGAGTCCGCGGGCATCTCCATCCACTTTGGCGGTCCAGGTCTGCTTGCCGCTTTTGATGTCAAAGGCACTGACTTCGTTTTTGCCTCCAGCGAAGAGTGTATTGCCAGCTACGATCAGGCGGCTTTGGTGGGTGGAGGGGGTTTTCCAGACAAAACCAATCTCAGCAATTTTGTCGATGGCTGCGGCTTTTGCCCAGATCTGATCCTGGATTTTTTTCTTCCCTGCGGCATCTTTGACTCCGCGAATCTCGCGAAAAAGCAATTCTTTTTCGCCTTCGAGTTTGTGGCGGATACGGCTGTTCTCTGCATAGACCTGACGATCGATGCGGGCGATATTTTCTCCGTTGGCGACAAAAGCGGCTTTGTCTTTAACTGCCATTTGACGTCCAGCAAACCAACCGAAACCGACTTTGCCATCTTTCTGATTCATCGCCAGAATGTGGTGGGCTCCCCAGGAATAAATCTGATCATCGGCGAGCAGAGCCTGGGTTCCTCCGACCACTCCGCCTGCGGCGTTGCGCCAACTGTGATTGCTTTTGAATTTGAACGCCCCGTTTTTGCGATCAAAGACTCCGGGTAGGGTTCGTCCGGAAGGAATGACCAGTAGTTCGTGATTGGTCAGCATGTAACCCTGGGGAGAGAGATCATTGCGACCAGCTCGTTGCTGGCTGATGTTGTCGAGTTTCCACAGCACCTTACCATCGGAGGCACGCACGGCGTAGAGGTAGATCAGTTCATGGGGAAAAACTCCGGCTCCAAAATAAGCCACGGCTCCGTGTGTTTTGTCGGCAGTGACCGAGACGCCGGTGCGCACCGGCCAGCGGGAAATCAATTGTTGTCTGCCGAGGATGCGTTCGTCCGAGGGGCCGGGGCGCAACTTCCAGACGAGTTCGCCACTGTCAGCTTGCAGGCAGTAAACGTAACCGTCGTCGGAGCCGACATAAACTTTTCCATCATAGACCGTTGGAGCGAGGCGGATGGCGGCTTCGGTGAAAAAAGTCCAAAGGGGGTTCCCCGTTCCGAGATCGACGCAGCGCAGGGCGTGATCGACAGAGGATCCGTAATAGAGCTTTTGTCCAACCACGGCGACTTGGAAAGCGTCGTCGAAGGTATTGCGACGGCGCAGCTTTTTTCCTTCGAGCGTGCGGTTTTTTGGGCCAGGCCAGGCTTGTGTGGGTTTTTCTGCCGGGGATAAAGTCCACTGCGAGCTGAGCGGCAAGTTGAGTTGCTCGGTGGTGGCTCCAGCGCGGTCGTTCGAGCGCAGGTAAGTGGGCCAGTCTTCGGCATGAAGCCAGTGCGCTGAGTAAGTGCTGATGGCGCAGATAAGGGCGAAGGGACGGATCAAGTATTTCATAGAAGAGGTGGGGGGGAAGAAGCGAATCAATTAGGCAGGGGGAAAGAAACTATGGCTGGCGCGGGTGATGCTCGCAAGTGCAAAAAGGAATGATACCGAGGGGCAGGGATCAGGTCTACGCAAATTGTGCTTGGACAGAGGGGCTTTGTGGCTTTAAATTGCATTCCCTCTCGATTTTTTTCATGCCCCCCATGTTGCCCATTTTGCCGCGTGTTTTCCGCCTTGGTTTAGCTTTCTTGCTGATAGGTGGGCTGAATTTGTATGCGGCAGACGAACCGATGTTTTTTGAAATAGCCATCGCTCCGATTTTAAAGCAGCACTGTTCCGATTGTCACAACCCGGACAAACGTAAAGGGGAGCTCGATCTCTCCACAGCGGAATCGCTGATGCGCGGTGGAGAAAGCGGAGCGGTTTTCAAAGTAGGTGAACCCGAACAGAGTCACCTCTATGAATTGACTCACAAGGGGGAGATGCCTAAGAAGGGCGACAAGCTTTCGCATCAGCAAGTTGAAACGATCCGGCATTGGATCGAGGGCGGAGCACGTTTTCAGAATCCGCCGAAGATCGTGGAAAAAAAGCTCAATCAACACGACGTATTACCCATCGTATTATTGAGGTGCACGGTTTGTCATGGCCCGCGCCGTCAGGATGGAGGGCTTGATCTGCGAACTCCGGCGGCGATGTTGAAAGGAGGAAAAAACGGCCCAGCGCTGATCGCAGGAAAACCGGATGACAGCTTGATGATCCAGCGCATCGAGAGTCAGGCTTGTCCGCCGCGCGATTTGTTATTGAAGTTTTTTGTCAAGCGCCCGCCGTCTTCCGAGACAAAAATACTGCGTGATTGGATCACTGCGGGAGCACCGGTGGTCGATATCGCGCCGGATGTGGCTACGACTGCGGGAGACCCTTTGGTTTCTGAGGATGACCGCCTGCATTGGGCTTTTCAAAAACCAACAGCGAAGCCCGGCGCTAAGTCGATCGACGAGTTTATCTTGTCGAAATTAAAACAAAAGGGTTTGTCTTTCTCAAACGAGGCCAATCGCGATACGCTCATCCGTCGTGCTTACATTGATTTGGTAGGCTTGCCTCCTGCCCTCGCCGAGTGGCAGCAGTGGCGCAGCGATAAAAATTCGGATTGGTATAAAAAGATGATCGATCATCTACTCGCTTCCCCTCACTATGGTGAGCGCTGGGGACGTTATTGGCTCGACTTGGCCGGGTACGCAAACTCGGAGGGGGGTGTGTCCGCTGATACCATTCGTCAGGTGGCGTGGAAATATCGCGACTATGTGATCAAATCTTTTAATCAGGATAAAGCCTACGACCGTTTTTTGTTGGAACAGATCGCTGGTGATGAACTGATCGATTATGAAAACGCATCGGTGATCACTGATGAGATGGTTGATAATTTGGTAGCCACCGGTTTTTTACGCATGGGCATCGATCAGACCGGCTCGCGCACGATGAATTTTGTCCCCGAGCGACTTGGGGTGATCGGGGATGCGATCAATGTTCTCGGTTCCGGTATCATGAGTCTCACCCTGGAGTGTGCGCGTTGTCACACCCACAAATACGATCCCATTCCGCAGCGTGATTATTACCGCTTGAAGGCAGTTTTCCAGGGGGCTTTTGATGAACACGATTGGATGAGTTTTAAAACCCGCTCGTTGAATGTGGCTACCTTGGAACACAAAAAGCGGATCAGCGAAATCAATCCGGCTTACCAGGCCCAGCTCAAAAAACTCAAGTCCAGACAAATCAAAGCGGTGCGCAAGGCCCAGCTTACTTTGATGCGCCAGCACTTCCCTGATCAGCCAGAAGCTGATCGTAAGGAAACCATTGTTGCACTGAGAAAGGCCGATAATCAACGCACCCGGACGCAGGCAATTTTGGTGGAAAAATATTTACGTGCCGACCTGTTGCCGGACTCCGATCAACCTGAAGCTGTTTTGTTAGCACGGCAATTACTTCAGGAGGTGGCGAGGGACATTGGTCGGGTGGAGGGCAGGATGGAAGCGCCGGTTGCCATTCGTGCTTTGTGGGATCGAGGGCAGCCTTCGCCAACTTATATTTTGCGTCGGGGGGAATACAATAAACCCGGACGGCTGGTGGGCCCCGGAGTGCCGACCGCGCTCACGGATGGTCACACCCCCTTTGTGGTCGAGCAGCCTTTCCCTAATGGCACAAGCAAGACGGGGCGGCGACTCGCTTTTGCCCGTTGGTTGACCCAGGCCGATCATCCGTTGACTTCACGGGTGATGGTCAACCGGATCTGGAAACATCATTTTGGCATCGGCTTGGTGAAGAGTTTGGAAAATTTCGGGGTTCAGGGAGAGAAGCCCAGTCACCCAGAACTGTTGGACTGGTTGGCGGTTCAATTTGTCGAGAGCGGTTGGAGCATCAAGGAGGTGCACCGGTTGTTGATGAATTCGCAAAGTTATAAACAATCGAGCATCATCAGTGACGAGCGCTTGACGCGGGATCCGCAAAACCGTCTGATTTCCCGCATGCCGATGCGGCGGATGAATGCCGAAGCCCTGCGCGATTCTCTGTTATTTGTTTCCGGTAAACTTGAAGACCGCCCCGGAGGTCCACCGGATCGGGTCACCGCCAAACGTGACGGCTTGGTGGTGGTCAATGAATCGGCGAAAGGGGGCTGGCGGCGCAGCATTTATCTGCAATACCGCCGCACTGAGATACCAACCATGATGGATACGTTTGATTATCCTGAAATGGGACCTAACTGTATCGCCCGAAATGTCTCTACCGTGTCGCCACAGTCATTGATGCTGATGAATAATCAACATGTGCGCGATTTGGCAACTGCC
>JAJRVS010000020.1 GCA_024277195.1 Verrucomicrobiota bacterium
AGCGCTGAGGGCGGTTATGGTGAATTATGCCTGCCATTGCACCACTTACGGGGGGAAATTTAACAAGATCCACGGTGACTGGGCAGGGGTTGCGGCGCGCACGATTGAAAAGCGTCATCCCGGCAGTATCGCGCTGGTTGCGGTAGGAAGTGGCGGCGATGCCAATCCCAAAAACCGGGGGGCATCGAGCGGTTCGGTTATGGTGGATAAACATGGAACGGCGGTCGCTGACGAAGTCGACCAACTACTGGCAGGCAAACGGACCCCTCTCAATGATCTTCCGCAAACTCGCTTGGAGAGCATCAAACTTGCTTTTGAGCATGTGCCCGACCGAAAGGAACTGACCGAGCGGCTCAAGGATAACAAACGCCGGGCTTTTCACGCCCAACTGATGCTTGATCGTCTGGATCGTGGCGAAAAAATTCCTGAGTCATTTGATTACCCTATTCAGACCTGGGCATTCGGAGAAGACCTGGCAATGGTCTTTTTAGCAGGAGAGGTTGTGATCGACTATACCCTGCGATTGAAGCGGGAACTCGACCAGAGCAAACTCTGGGTAAGCGCTTATGCCAACGATGCTCCTGGGTACATTGCCTCCAAGCGTCTGATTGGTGAAGGGGGCTACGAGGTGGATGATTCGATGGACAACTATGATAAGCCGTCCCGACTTGCAATGGAAGTCGAGGACCAGATCATATCGACGGTTAAAAAAATGTTACCAAAATCCTTTATCGAAAGGCGGAAAATCCGTTCGGATGTGGCGCAGGATTTTTGGCGGGATATGAACTTAGCCCCTGCGCCGATTTTTTCTCCGCAGGAAGCCATTGCGTCATTTCGATTGCCGCCCGGGTTTCGCATCGAGGCAGTGGCGACTGAGCCGATGGTCGAGGATCCGGTGACTTGTGCATGGGATGCCAAGGGGCGGCTGTGGGTAGTAGAAATGAGAGGTTATATGCATAACCTGGAAGGCGATGATGAAAATGAGCCGACGGGTTCGGTAGCGGTATTGGAGGATGAAGACGGGGATGGAATAATGGATAAAAGGACGGTTTTTCTCGACGGTCTGGTGATGCCGCGAGCGATTGCTTTTGTTGAGGGCGGGGTCTTGATTGGCGCGCCACCGACGCTGTGGTATTGCCGGGACACCGATGGCGATCTTGTTTGTGATGAAAAAACGTCGGTCTACGAGAGCTACGGGCAGCGTGATGCCGCCTCACGAACGGCGAGCGGACTGCTGCGGGGGCTGGATAACTGGATGGTGAATACACGATTGCCGGAACGTTTTCAGTTTCGTGACGGAAAACTGATCACTGCGCCAGATGCTTACCGTGGTGATTTTGGTGTGACCCAGGATGATTATGGTCGGATTTTTGCCAACGTGAATGCGAGCTGGTTGCATGCCGATTTCATTCCCTTTCGTTACATGGTGCGCCAACCCAACTTGTTCTCGCCATCGGGGGTTTATGAGCGGGTCGTTGCAGATCAGACGGTGCATACGATTCGTTTGAATCCTGGAGTGGTGGCGGGGAACACCGAGGGCATGTTACGTGAGGATGGCAGATTGGCACGCACGACAGCAGCGACATCGCCGGGAATCTACAGGGGGGATCGCTATCCAGCGGAGTTTTATGGCAATGCTTTTGTGCCGGAGCCAGCGGGTAATGTGGTGGGGCGCTTCACGCTCAAGGAGAAGGGGACTCGCCTTGAAGCGGTTCACAAATTGACTCCGGATCCGGACTGGGGTGAGAGGGAATTTCTGGTATCGAGTGATGAACGCTTCCGTCCGGTGCAGGCCACAACAGGGCCGGATGGTTGTCTTTATATCGTCGATTTTTATCGAGGGGTCATAGAATACAAATTGTTCATGAATAAGTTTCTGGGGGAACAGATTATTGAGCGCAAGCTTAATGCTCCGGTGGGATTGGGTCGAATTTACCGAATTGTTCATGAAGATACATTGCCGGGGGCATTGCCTGATTTAGAGGGGGCAAGTGTGGAGGAACTGGTGAAAATACTGAATCACGCTAACGGATGGTGGAGAGACACGGCGCAGCGTCTGCTGGTGGAGCGGGGTGGAGAGGCAGCGGTGGAGGCTTTGCGTAAGCTTGTCACTGATGGAGAGAATCCGCTTGGCCGCTTGCATGCTTTGTGGACTTTGGAGGGTTTGAAAACGACGGATATGGAAACGCTGATGGCGGCGATGGCGGATACAAATCCAAAAGTCCGCGCAGCAGCAGTGCGGATAGGAGAGAGCGAAATCAAGGATGCCGGATATCTATCAAAGCTTCTAAAATCGGGAGAGGACTCTGACCCGTGGGTGCAATTGCAGGCACTCTTAAGTCTGGGGGAGGTTCACGAAGACGAGCGAGCCTTGCGAATGATGGCGCAAATTTTCCTGCGAAATGCTGAAGACGCGCATTTCCGGCATGCTGCGATCAGTGGGATTGCGGGCCGCGAACTGGTTTTCCTCGAAGTGCTTCGTGATCTGCCGGGTTTCGGTAAGCGGCCTATGGGTGGCCGTGGGGTATTTTTAAGTGAACTTGCTACGGTGATTTTTCGCCAGCGCAGACCGGAGAAAGTGGAGCAACTGTTAACAGTGATTGCTGGTGAGGACAATCTGGGGATACAAGTGAACCTGCTGCAGGGTGTGTTGCGGGCATCCAAAAAAGGACGAGCCTTTTTGCTGGAGCGTGAGCCGCAGTCTCTGGTCAAGTTGCGGTCGAGCGGATCTCCCGAAGTGCTTAAGGCAGCAGCCAGAGTTGAGCAGTTGGTGACCTGGCCCGGAGATAAGAGTAATAAGGCTTCGCGTGCGAAGGTTCGCCCTTTGAGCAAATCGGAACAGGCGCAATTCGAATTAGGGCGCAGTCAATATCAGGGGCTTTGCATTGCCTGTCACCAGATTCACGGACGGGGGATGGCGAGCATGGCTCCGCCACTAGTGAACTCACCGTGGGTGGTGGGTTCGGAAGAACGGCTGATTCGGATCATTCTTCAGGGCATTTATGGACCCTTGCTGGTTAATAGGACAGAATGGAATCTTGTTATGCCCGGGCAGAAGGACAATCCTGCTCTGACGGATAAAAACATTGCTGCGATATTGACCTATATTCGCAGGGAATGGGATAACGGAGCCGGGGTCGTGAGTGCCGACACAGTGACCCAGGTGCGCGCGGCGACAAGTGACCGGGCTTTGCCGTGGACGGCAGAAGAGCTGGATGCGGCAATGGCTCATATTAAAAAGGATGGCCCCAAAAAATAGCGGAAAATTTCGATATAGTTAAATCTATTAGTTGGCGTTTCAGCAGAGCAAATGTTGAGTTGATTAGACATGGGCATCAATGAAGAAATTTTCTCAAATTAAACTGGCGCCCTTTTTCGGAATCTTTGTGGTAATAGCGATTATGACGGGTTGCGTGCGAACTAAGAATATAAGTAATCATGATGTCCGTACCATTTTTCCGGTATTGACCTGGTAAGGTTTGGACTGGTATATCTGTTAATAATGGCGTTACGATTTTTTCTATTTTGTTTAATCCTGGGGTTGCTGCAAGGCTGTAAAACTCCCGTGAGTCAATCTGTAGAAGCTGTTCGGGAGGTTCAGCCAAACAAGCAAGAAGTGCCTGAAACTGGTGAGAGCAAAGCTATTCTGGAAATCACCTCTGATGATGTGCAGCAGGATGACGAAAAAGGGGCAGTGATATTCACTGGCAATGTGGATATGAAACATATCGATTTTCGCTTAAGATGTGACGACCTATTGATCTTGATGGAGAAAGGTGAAACGGAGCCGGGCATTCCTTTCAAACAAGCGATCGCCGTTGGGAAAAGGGTGGTGATGGAAAGAATTAATGCCAAAGGCGTGAAGGAGCTTGGGTTGTCTCGAAAGGTGGTGTTCAATCCGCGTACGGGAGATATTATCTTATCTGGAGGTCATCCGAGTCTGCAGAGTGGCAAGATTTTGATAAAAACTACATCTCAGAATGCAATTATCATTCTGAAAAAGGATGGGAGCCATAGTATTATAGATAATAAAGGTGGGGAAAGCGATAGCATAGAGGTTATTCGTAAATATGAGGTATCCTCAGAAAAGGAGTGAATAGCTTCTTCGCCATTGACCCGGTATGTTCGAAGCTTGTATGGTTGCACTTAGATGAAACTTATCCACCTCCTCGGAATTGTAGGGCTCAGTG
>JAJRVS010000021.1 GCA_024277195.1 Verrucomicrobiota bacterium
AGGAAAAATCGCCGTCACTGATCACCGGAAATCCGGCTTCGATCACGTCCACGTTCAGGCAGGCGAGCTGACGAGCGACCTCCATTTTTTCGCGTGGATCCATGGATGCGCCCGGACATTGTTCGCCGTCGCGCAAGGTGGTATCAAATATGGTCAATCGGTCTGACATGGTAGTGTGGTGTTGGTATTAAAGGATTCGGGTAAATGTATTCGCTGTAAAATAAAAAATTCGATTCTCTGCGTCCGTTGCAGGGAATCGAATAAGCGAACAAACTGCGAGGACAACAAAAGATACTAGGCAACTAGGCCTAGCTCCAGAAGGAGTAGCTTCAGCTTGAGAGCTGGAATGTGCTGTGTTGATCTCATCAGTTTCGAATTATGATAAGCGTAAAGGACTTCAATAAAAAGTCGAGCGGAAAATTTGAGGGGGGTAATGTTGCTGTGAAACCGTGTCAATAGCGGTGTAATCAAACACTCCGGACTAAATGTATATGCATGAAAGGTTCACATGAAACTACGAAAGCGCGAAGAACGGAAAAAGAAAAATAGCCAGAAATAATGGTTAAGCGCATACTCTATTCCGCTATACTCCTTGAGATCTTTTCTTTAAAAAACTACGCAAATTCGTGTGAACATTTTTTACCTACTCTTACTTAAACAAAAACTGTAGCCATGATTTCTGCGCATCCTTTTCATTCCCTTGGTAGAGCTCCAAAGCATCCGCAGCGCCGGCGGTGGCAAAGGTTGTTTGCAACTGCGTCTGTAGATCTTTATCTTTATCCATCAGCCACAATTTCTGCGGAGCGTTGAGGGTCAAAAAAGCAGCAATGTCTCCGTATTTGACCGCGCCGGGTAGGAAGTTTTGATCAAAGGATGAATCCAGCTTGGCAAAACGAAAGCCGTCAGTGATCACAACGTTTCTATCAACTTCCGAACCCGCTACAGCCGCCGCCGCTGCGACCCACTGCCCCGCCCCTTCTAAACCTACAAGATCAACGGATTTGACTTCCCACTTCTTGTGGTTTTTCACAAAAGCGATGCACGTCAGGATATCGTGCACCCGACGTGAAAACAGTGAATCATTATAACCGTAATTATAAACCCCCGACAGGCGCCACTGTTGATCCGGCTTTTCTGTTTTACCTGGATATTGGACTCGTGAATTTTCTGAAGACTTCTCCCCCGCCTTGAGGAATTCTCCCTGACGAAATAAATCGGCACTCATCACGCCTACGCCTTGGTCGATCAGTTTTTTTACCGCTGCATTGAGTTGACCATCAGCTTGATATAGCCCCGATTTTCCTTGGGGAAAAAACCACAGCACGATTTGTCCTTGCCACTGATTAGGTTGCACAAAAGCGGCAGGAATTTCTTCGCCGTGTTTGTTATTGCGGATCAAACCACTCAATTCCATGTAACCGTTCTGCTGTTTTTTATCTTTCAACTCAAAGTCCACCTCCGCACCCAGTGGCAAGCTTCGACCGATCATGATATCCACTGCACCGCCGATGATTTTCTGCGCTTTGGCCAGGTCTTCTTTATTCTTCGCTGCTAACAAGGGAGCCATTTGTTTTTTGGCATCATTGGTGAACCAACGGCAAACCGCGCGTTCGTGTTCGTCGCCAACTTGATCCCCGGAGGGTGCCGGATGTTTTTCATCCCACACCGTGAGATCCGGTTTTAATAAAACGCTGAAATTGCGCTCCAATACCGGCGATTCCAATCCCAGTTCGAAGTGGCGATTAACAAATTGATACAGTTGAGTTCGCGACAGATGATTGTAGTTATGCTTGAACCAGGTATTGATGTGCGCCTCGAATTTGCCTTTAGCCCCGGCCAGTTCATAGAGTTTCATCAGATCCGGCACGCCTTTGCTCGCCAAATCGATAGTCCAGTCATCGGCTGCAGTGATGCCTAGCGGGCGAGGCGCAATCGCTGCGACGATATCGATGTTGCCCTGTCCGATGCGCAGGTAAAATCCGTTTTCCCCAGTGCAGCCTCCCTGCATGGCGGTGGATACCATCACAGCGGGGAAGGCTGCGGCGACTCGCTCATCAATGGCCGAAATCATCATCGTCTGGGTGCCGCCCCCGCTGGCTCCGGTGACCAGGATGCGCTTGGCATCCACTTGATCCTGGTCGAGCAGGAAGTCCATTGCTCTCACACTGTTCCAAGTCTGAAGGCCAAAGTTAGTTTGCAATCGTGCCTCGGCCTGGGGACTGACAAACCCCCACTTGCCGACTTCGGGATGGTTCATTTTCTCACGTGGGCCGCGGCGGTGTTCGGGGAATTGTTTCGAATCCGAGTGGCCGATCATATCATATTGAAAAACCACCAGACCCATACGCGCCAATTGCACGCAACGTGCTTGGTAATGATTTTGGGCACCGCTATCAAATCTTTCGCCGCCGATCTCGATCAATTTTTTTCGCTGTTTTTAATCGAGATCATAAAAACGCGCATTTTCCCAATGACCATGAGGACAAAGTGCCCCGGGGCGTTTGCCGTTTTTCACGCCATTTTTGAGCGAGTCGCCACTCGGGCGATAAAGATTACCCGTAACGAAATGGCCCGGCAGGGATTCGAAATACACTTTTTCAACGCTGTAATCTCCCATTTCCTTTTTACCATGCACCACCGCGTTCAGAGGGGTTTTCTCAGGCATTGGCCATAAGCCGGCAGAGACTTTGATCCGCCGTTTGATTTGCTCTTGGCGATGTGCCCACTCTGCGGTAGAGCTAACCTGGGTAAAGGGAAAATAATCGTGTAAAGTCCGCGGTTCCGATAGACGCTTGTCTTTGGGTAACTGTCCTGGCGAAAAAATACGGGGCGGTTCTGCACGTGAAGCGGGAATGCTGAATAAAACAGTCAATACAAGTAGCAGTAAAAAGCGACAAGTTGAGGATGGAGCTTGAATAATAGAATTCATGTAAGGATTACAGGGGTTTAATGAACATAAATGACACCCCGTTTCTCTAGTATTGCAAATAGTCAAAATTTGTGTTTTTCTATTTTATGCTTTCAATGCCTGCCCCTCCGATGAAATCCCGTCTCACCTTGTGGGTATTATTATTATGCTCCAGTTTGCTTTTTTCCTGCACTACTTCCGGGGGCAGGACACCGCGCAAGGCCAAAGCATGGGAATCGGCTCTTGGTTCGGTTCCAAAAACAAAAATTTCACCGCAGCAGCTATCCAAGTCGGTCAATGTCAGACGCAGCTACATACCCAGGGGGCGCTACGGGCGGCGCAAACACCGTCCGATGAAACCTACTTATATCACCATCCATAGCACCCAGAATTACACCGGCGATGCCTGGGCCCATGCCAAAGCTTTACGACGTGGAGCTTTGCGCGGCGGTACGATTGGTTATCTATGCTGGCATTTCACCGTGCAGGATGATGTGGTGGTACAGCACATCCCCACCAGCGAACGAGGCGAACACGCAGACTTCGACGGACCGGGTAATCGCAAATCCATTGCCATCGAAATGTGCGAGCACCGTGGCAACAGTCAAGCTCAGACCTTGGAACGCACCGCTAAATTGACCGCGTCCTTAATGTACCATCACAAGATCCCTCTTTCCCATGTGGTGCCGCACTACCACTGGCCGCGCGCAGGCTATTCGACGCCGCACAAAAATTGCCCGCATTATTTGTTGGATAACGGGCGCCCGGGACCTACCTGGGAATGGTTCAAACGTCGCGTTGGGGAGCACTACAAACGCATATCCGCTTAAGGGTCGCGGCGCTAATGGCAAGCGGTCTAGCTACGTAGGTATATCACCCCCGCATGCGATTGCGATATTCGACAGGCCAGCAACCAGTTTGCCGGTGGAATGCTCGGCTGAACGATGCCGCGGTTAGAAAGCCGCATGCGGTGGCAATTTTTGCTACGGTTTCTGGGCTTTCAGATAAGAGCACACGAGCGTTTAGCATGCGGGTGGAAGCAAGCTCTTCGTGAACCGATCTGCCGACGGCTTTGATGAATCGTCGATCTAGGGTGCGTCGCGACACATTGAGCGCGAGCGCGATGTGTTCGACTCCAATCGCTTGACCGGCGTGTTCGCGGATGTAACGGGCGGAGGCTCTGACCAGTGGGTCCTCTACGGCCAACAGCGCAGTGGAGCCTCGCATGGTAACTCCGCTGGGCAAAATTTTTCGTTGTGGTTGCTCGATCGCTATGCCATTCATGGCGCAGCTGAGAATGCCGCCGGCTTCGAAGCCGATGCGCTCAGCGGGCACGTCGATGCTGGATAGTGGCGGCCAGGTTAATCTGGAGATCAGGTCGTCATTGCCGACTCCCAATACCGCTACCTGCTCGGGCACTGCTAATCCTGACCAATGGCACGCGGTCAGCACGCGTTCGCCGAGCTTGTCGTCGAAGGTCAGGATGCCAAGTGGTTTAGGCAGCGACTCGAGCCAGGTGGTCAGTGCTCGCATGCGTGATTCTCCTTCGGCGATGTTTTGGGAAAAGGAGGCTAGGGTAAAGCCGCCTGCTTTCAAGTGCCGGGTGAATTCTCTTTGGCGCTCTGCGGAGGCGAGTTTTCCTCGCACCCCGCAGTAGGCGAAATGTTTCAGGCCCAGGCGGATGAGGGATTCCGCCGCAAGGCGACCGACTTCGCAGTTATCTAGAGAGACTGACAAGGGCACTTTTACCTCCGAAATAGCCGTATCGACTAAAGGAGCACGAAGGTGACCGGCGGCATCGGCCAGCATCTGGTCGGCGATGTAGGCAATGATTCCGAGTGGGCGCAGTCTCATCACCTCTCTTACTGCTTCTTTCCCGCGGCGACGCACCAGCATCATCCGCCATTTGTGTTGTTGCGCATATTTTGCCGCGCCACTCAATCGTCGGCGTCCCGCTCCGTCTCGGGTGTCGATGCAGACTGCCACGCGTTTAGGATTTGAGTTTCCTGTCGTCATCATAGCTATAATACCTGCGAACAGGCCGCGAGTAGTCGCTGTCCAAATATATCATGCAAATGTCATTATTAGTCAATTGCGGATGGGGTTTAGTTTCTTCTATATTAATAATCATGAAAACGAATCCCCCGACCGTGACATTTGCGAATTCCGCAGTTGTGAAATCTAGGCTGTCGAACGGCGCTGTAAAAACAATGCACGGGTTTGCTGTTTGTCACAAGCAAAGGACACGGAATCAGACTGCTGGTAGTGGCAGGTAACAGAAATCACATCATGACAAAAAAAACAATTTTGCCGAAAAAAAAGCCGCCGCGCGGGAAATACAAATGGACGCTGCTTGGCCTGTTGTGCGTGGCATTTTTTTTCCATCAGGGTGATCGTGCGATTTATGGCGTGGTGGCGACGGAGATAGAGGCAGATTTGAATCTCACTAAGTCAGATATCGGGCTGGTGGCGGCGATTCTATTCTGGACTATCGCCCTTATGACTCCGGTTGCCGGCTACCTCGGCGATGTTTTTCGGAAAAAAGTGATGATCACCGGAGCGTTGATCTTCTGGAGTCTGACCACTACATTAACCGCGTTGAGTCGGGGAGTATTCAGTCTGGCCATGCTGCGCAGTGTGGCGACCGGTGGCAGCGAATCCTTTTACGCTCCTCCGGCTTACGCATTGCTGGCTAACTTTCACAAAAAAACGCGAGCCATGGCTATGTCTATCCATCAGGCGGCACTTTATCTCGGAATCATGACCAGTGGATTTTTTGGTGGTTTTATTGCGAAGCAATGGGGCTGGCGATCAGTTTTTTTTGTTTACGGTGGTGTGGGCATTATTATCGGTGCGCTCTTTATATACCTGTTGAAGGACGAACGGGACTTCGCGGACGAGGACGGCGAAGAGCAAGCTGAGACAAAACCGGTATGGGAGAATCCATTGCATTCCTTATCGATTATCTTTCGCAAACCGACATCGTTGTTGCTGACCATAGGCTTCACTGCGATTGTTTATGTGAATAACGCTTATCTCACTTTTGCACCGGGTTTTTTGGAAGAAAAATTTGATATATCTAGAGAACAGGCGGGAACTTACGCGATGTTTTATCACCATGCTGCCGCACTGGTAGGGGTATTGATCGGGGGTCGCTTATCGGACAAGCTAGCCAGCAAGGTGGTAGGCGGTCGTTTGAGGATTCAAATGGTCACGATGTTTCTGGGAGCCGCTGCGATCGTTTATATGAGTCTTGGTAATACTCTGGTGGCAGCTTGTGTCGGCATGACCGTATTTGGCTTTTTTCGAGGTCTTTACGAATCGAATACCCATGCCTCGCTGTTTGATGTGATCGAGCCGAAGTACCGTTCCTCGGCGGTGGGAGCGATGGTGATGTTCGCGTTTTTGATTGGCGCCACCGCGCCGTGGTTGATGGGCGTACTGGCAGACAGCGGCAAGACACTGTCATCGATCTTCGCGAGCTATGCGCTGGCGTATGTCATCGGCGGTTTTGCCGTTGCTATTGCGTTGATTTTCTTTTTCAAGAAAGATCGGATCATCGAGGAATTAGACTGATATGAAAATCACTAACATAAAAACATACATTGTTCACTGCTACCGGACTAACTGGGGTTTTGTCAAAATAGAAACGAACGAAGGAGTGTCGGGGATTGGTGAAGTGACTTTAGAGATGAAGGAAAAGGCGGTAGATGCCGCTGTTCATGAACTGAAGGATTACCTCATCGGCAAGGATCCCTGTGACATCGAACGGCATTTTCACACCTGTTACCGCGACTCTTACTGGCGCTCGGGTCCAGTGCTGATGTCGGCACTGAGCGGCGTGGAAATGGCATTGTGGGACATCTCGGCAAAAAGCCTCGGCGTGCCGGTCCATCGTCTGTTGGGTGGCAAGTGCAATGATCGAGTGAAAGCGTATGCCAACGGGTGGTTCGCCGGTGCGACGACTCCGGAAGGTTTTGCCGTAAGTGCTAAGGCAGCGGTTGCCCGCGGATTCCTGGCGCTCAAATGGGATCCTTTTGGCAAAGCTTATATGAATATGTCGCTGAAGGAGATCGACAGCGCGTTGGCCATTATCGGTGCGGTTCGCGATGCGGTGGGCAACGAAGTCGATCTGTTGATCGAGGGGCATGGCCGGTTCAATGTGCCGACGGCCATCACCATCGCGCGCGAGCTGGAGCCGTTTCGCCCGCTGTTTTTCGAAGAGCCTATTCCCCCTGACAATCTTGACGCGCTTGCTGACGTGCGGTCGAAGTCGCCGGTTCGTATTGCGGCCGGCGAACGTCTCTTCCACCGCAATCAGTTCCGCGATCTTTTTGAAAAGCGCGCCGCCGACTTTGTACAGCCAGACATATCCCATGCTGGTGGACTGGGCGAATTGCGGAAAATTGCCGCGATGGCGGAGTCCTATCTTATTCCTTTTGCCCCGCACAACCCCAGTGGACCGGTCGCTAACGCGGCGACTCTGCAACTGGCGGCTTGCACCTCTAATTTCTGTTTGTTGGAAACTATGGCCACTGATATTCCCTGGCGAAAATACCTCACCACTGAAAATTTGGTTTTCGAGGACGGGTATTTCAAGATTCCCGATCGTCCTGGTTTGGGGATTGAGCTGAATGAGGAAGCCTTTGCGGAATACCCTTATCAATCGAGCCCATTGCGTCACTACCGTGGAGATCTGACTGACATTCGGCCACCGGATGCCATCCCGTATTTCTGAAAAATTAACTCAGATGGAGAAAGCTAACTATGTTTAAAGGGAAAAATATTTTGGTAACTGGTTCTGCCCGCAACACGGGTCTGGGAATCGCGAAGGTCTTCGGAAACTATGGCGCGAATGTTTTTGTGCACGGACGTCCCGATGAGCAGGTTGAAGAACTGGTAGAGACACTCAATCGTGAAGCTGAGGCTGGGGCTGGGACTGGCGATGCGAAATACTTTCCGGTCACGGCGGATGTGGCCAGCGAAGATGAGCTTACTCGGGCATTTCAGTATATCGAGCAGCAGGTCGGCGGGCTCGATGTGCTAGTAAACAATGCCTGTCATTTGGGTCTTGGTTACCGCTTCCTTGACATGCCGATCTCTTTTTTCGACGAGGTCCTGACGGTGAATCTTCGCGCTTACACTCTGTGTGCTCAGTATGCTGCCCGGCAGATGATCAAGCGGGGTGGCGGAGCCATCGTCAATATCGGGTCTAACACTGCCCAGCGGGCGCTTGGCGATCGGGTCGCTTACATCGCGTCCAAGGGAGGCGTCGATAGTCTGACCCGTGCAGTTGCCCTGGAACTATCGGAGTACAATATTCGGGTTAACTGTGTGGTTCCAGGATATATTCATACCGAGCGATGGGCTACTCTGTCGGAAGAGATCAAGCAACGGCGCTGGAAGAACATCCCATTAGGCAAGGAATCCAGCGCTGAAGATATCGGCGAAACGGTGGCATTTCTCGCCTCTGCGAAGGCCTGCAACATCACTGGAACCTCGCTGGTGGTTTCAGGTGGTATTGACGCGCAATTGGTCCCGCCGGACTGCGCGGTGTGAAGGGCCGGTGACCGTTGCGACAAAATCCAATGAAACTAAAATCAATGAAACAGAAGCATTTTATGGAACGAATTACCGTAGCATTCGTAGGGATGCTGTTGGTGACGGAAGCAGCGTTTGGGCAGCCAACGGCTATGTGGCACTTAGATGAAGGCGGTCAAGGTGAGGTAGCTATAGTTTTGAGATCGGAGATCAATGGCGAGGAGTTGCAGGGCAAAGCGGGTGTTCATGGGAAAGGTATTCCGCCGGTTTTCGAAGCCAGCACCCCAGCAGCGAAGATCTGGGATGGAGGCACTTGTTCGATTGTGAATCCTAATAATCGGACATCGTTGAGGTTCTTCAACGATGGCGTTTCTGGCTCGCTGGCTCCAGTAGGTGGGGAGATGATCGTTTCAGGCATCGACCCAAAAACTCACATGGCGGATCTGACGGTGGAGGCTTTTGTCAGAATGAAGCGGCAGATGCCTCATCATGTGCTAATTGCCAGCAAACGCCGCAATGGGCAGGCGGGCGTGAGTTGGTCGCTTTCGCTTGATCCAACGGGTACTGTCCGTGCGCGATTTGATACCCAAACGGAGGCGGCCGCAATGGGAAAGACTAAAGGGTTCAATCAATTAATCGGATCCACTGGCAGTATGGCGGATGGCGAATGGCATCATGTTGCGCTGACTTTCGATCGAGCCACGCGGGCGGTGGCCATTTACGTGGATTACGAGAAATACGGCAAAGGGGTCACCGCAGGCCCGTTGGTGTACGACAAAAGTGTATTGGTGTTCGGACGCGGGCTTGATGGATGGTTAGACGAAATACGTCTCACGCCAGAGGTTTTACATCCTGAGCAATTTTTACGCATGAAACCTTTTTTTTCAGAATTAAAAAGTGGGCAGCAGCAACCGATTTCCTTGGATCAAACCCACTCCAGAGTTCAATCGGCTCTGCAACTCGATCTGAAACGAATCGGCACTTTGATTCCCAAATCGGTGCACGAAATCGGCACCTCGATGTGGTCTTTGGGTTGCGAGACGCTGGATCGTGATCTCGCGGATTGGAACGCCTACAAAGGCTACCTCGAAGCGTTGGGAATCAAAAGAATCCGTCTGCAGGGCGGCTGGAACCGCAGCGAGAAAAAGAAAGGCGAATATGATTTTGAGTGGTTGGATAAAATCGTCGATGATGCTATCGCTCGTGGACTTGAAGTGTGTCTGGAGACTTCCTACAACAACCGTCTGTACGAACCGCGAGGTGCGCTGGGGCCGGGGGGAGAGTTGCCCGCTGGTGAGGAAACGCTGGCGGCTTGGGATAAGTGGGTCGAGGCGATGGTGCGGCGTTACTCGGCTAAGGGTGTCAAGGAATGGATGATGTACAACGAGCCGAATCTCAACAAAGCTAACACTCCCGAGCGAATCATTAGCAACAATATTCGCACTGCTGAGATCATTAAACGAGTCGATCCGGAGGCTAAGATCGGGGCGTTTGTGCTAGCCGGTTTGAGTATGAATATGTTGGAAAAACTGCTAGTCGAAGTGAACAAGCAGGGGAAGTCTAGTCTCTTCCATTGGGTGATCTACCATGGTTACAGCGGCAACCCCGATCGTCTTAACGTGGGGATGAAGGATTTGAACGTCATGATGAAACGGCTTGCACCCAATCTTCAAGTCTGGCAGGGGGAAGCGGGGTGCGCTTCTGAGGAAGTTCAGTATGCCCTTTCCGGTATCGCTTGGACGGAATACTCCCAGGCCAAATGGAATGCGCGGCGCATGTTGTGCGACATTGGCCATGATGTGGAGTCCACCGTATTCACCATTTCCGACCTGTCTTATCACAAGGATTTCATTTCCCGGTATGGATTGCTCAAGACCAACCCTGATAACTCGATCATCAAGATCAAGACTGCTTATTATACTGTGCAGAACGTAGTGTCCGTCTTCAACGACGCGCTGGATCGGGTTCCCGATTACAGCCTGGCGATTGAGGGAACAGAGAAAGAACTGACATGGTTTGCTTTCCGCGACAAACAGAGAGGATTGGATGTTCTCACTTTGTGGGACGGCACGGAACTGCCGGGCAACGAATCGGATCTCGGGCTGGTCAATGTAACCATCAAAAACGGGCGATTCGAGACGCCTGTCTGGGTCGATATGATCACTGGAAACGTCTATGAGATACCTGAAAAACAGGTTGTTCGAGAAGGAGACACCATTCAGTTCAAAAGGGTGCCGGTCTATGACGGACCGGGTGTGATCACCGACCGGAGCTTGCTGAAATTTGAACCTGCGAGAGAAAAAAAAGGTAATGTAAAGAAGCAGAGAAAGACAGTGGTGAGCGTGCCCAAAATGAAGAAATTTCTATTAGCGGGAACCCAGCAACCGGCACCGGCGGTGCTGATCGCGGGATCGGCTGATGGCGCCGCTATCGCCATGGCCAAATGGCTGAACGGTCAGGATATTCACGCTTTCATTGTGGAAATTGCCGACAAGAGATCCTTGCGGGAAGCATTCATTTACGTGAAGAGTCGCGCGGCAGAGTGGCAGGTCAAGACAGACGCCTTGGGTGTGATGGCATTGAGAAAGGAGCAGAGTGTCATCGCGCTCGCAGCTGAGGCGGATATTAACTTTACAGTATGGATCTCCACCGGGGATGAGGAGAAGTTTGACAAATTGCCAGGATTGAAGCCGGAAGCTCTTTTTGTGGGAAAAAAAGACTCGTGGAAAACCCCCTTGGCGGCTTTTTTGGAGAAGCACAAGGGCAAGGTGTTTTGATTGATAGAAACGTATTTACAGTCCCGATAATTAATAGATAGCTCAAAATACGCAGGATTTTTATTTTCAAAAAGAAATTAAGCCCATGATCGAAGCGGAACTTATCTGGAAAATTCGCACCCAACTGGGTGAGGGGCCTATTTGGTGGAAAGACAAACTCTACTGGGTGGATATTTTGGCGCCTGCGCTGCACATTTATACGCCAGCCACGGGTGAAAAGAGATCGTTTCCGCTAAAGGAGCAAACTGGGTCGGTCGTGCCAAGAGCGTCAGGCGGTATGGTTCTGGCGCAGGAGACGGGGATAGTTCTTTTTAACCCGCAAGAGGAAAGCGATGAAGCTCTCCCCTGGCCAGAAGACAAGCCAATCATCAATCGCTTCAATGACGGTAAGTGTGATCCGCAGGGAAGATTTTGGGTGGGGTCGATGGGGCGCGATGAACCTAGCGGCAGCCTCTACCGGATCGGATCAGATTTTGAGGTAGCGGAAATGCTTGATTCGATTCGTATCTCCAATGGGCTTTGCTGGGATGAAAGTCGAGACCGCTTCTATTATATAGACTCGCCCACCAGAGCCATCGATGTCTTCGATTGGGAACCAGAGGAAGGCGTGATCAGCAGTCGTCGGACATTTGCCCGGCTGCCTAGCGGTGAAACCGGTGTGCCGGACGGCATGACCATCGATACCGAGGGGCGTCTTTGGGTGGCTGTGTTTGACGGCTCCGGAGTTCACTGTATCGATCCTGATAGCGGCTTGTCTCTGGAGAAAATTAGCGTTCCCGCCTCGAAGACAACCGCCTGCTGGTTTGGCGGAGAAGATCTGGATCAGCTTTTCATCACCACTGCGTCCATTCAGGAAGACCTCGTAGCCCTGCCGCTGGCTGGCAGTCTTTTTGTTTGCCGCCCGGGCGCTAGTGGGCTACCGACGACGGCTTGTGTGTTGTAAGCGGTATTCCGCTTAATTATCACCAGGCTTGGGTTTTTTAGTACGTTGGGCAGGTTTGGCGAGGATTTCTATGTAAAAAGATTCCAGTTTTTGTTCTTCGGCGGCATTGATACATTTGCCTATTTCCGCCATGTGGACCACTTCGGCTGCTGCGCTATCAGCACCGAATTTGCAATCAAAGTCCCAAAAATCGGCGCCTTCAGGCAGTACCTTATTACGTTCCCGCTTGATGTATTTTTTGACGTCACGTCGGACCGCTTCTACCATACGAGCTGCTTTGATTTTCGGGTGGGTTAAGTTGAATGTTTTTTTCATAATGCTCGGCGAGTATTTATCACCGTTATTTTTAAGCTTGTTTGCAACGATTACTCGTGAATTTCATGAGACCGTCAGGATATTTCTCTTTCGTTGATGAAGCCTGTCAGCGCAAGTGGCAGATATAACTTGCCTGTTTGCATAGGCGAAGTTGATATTGCTGGAACATCCTATTTTCCCATTAAAAATGATTTTGCCCACAATATTACGTAAAAAACTGACTGCCCTGGCTGTCTTTGCCGTTTGCATACTTTCTGCCAGTGCGCTTCCAGCGAAAGATGAGACCCCCTCTATCACGGTAAGCGAAAAGCAGCAGCCGTTTTCTTTTGTGCAAATGTGCGACACCCAACTGGGTATGGGCGGCTATGAACATGATGTGCAAACATTCAAGGCTGCGGTCAAACAGATCAATACACTGAAGGCTGATTTTGTTGTGATTTGTGGGGACTTGGTTAACAAGGCTGATGACAAATCATTTGCAGATTTCAATTCAATCAAAAAAGGTTTTTTGCTGCCTTGTTATTGCGCCCCAGGTAACCATGATATAGAGAATCAGGCGACAGCAGAAAGTTTGCGAATTTACAGAGAAAAAATCGGCGAGGATTATTATTCGATTGAGCATAAGGGTTATACGATTGTAGTAGCTAATACCCAATTGTGGAAAGCTCCGGTTAAAGATGAATCACAAAAGCATGACGCGTGGTTCACTCAAACCCTGATCGACGCCAAAAGAAAAAAATCACCCGTCATTGTCGTTGTTCATTATCCTTTGTTTGTCTCGACCCCAGACGAAGCCGAGGGTTATTTTAATTTGCCTCCGGCAAAGAGGAAGCAGATCCTCGATCTTTGTGTGGAGAACGGAGTGGTCGCCTTTTTAGCCGGGCATACCCACAAACAGATCACCAACGAATACAAAGGCATACAATTAGTGAATGGAGAAACGACCAGCAAGAACTTTGATAAACGGCCAATGGGTTTCCGTTTATGGACAGTGGCTGGTGATAAAAATATGACACACCAGTTTGTGGAGGTGAAAGGATTCCGACAGCCTGTTGTGAAACACGGTGAAAAGTAAGCCTTCGCACACAGTGTATTGCTAGTTTTGAAGATTCGTGTTACTGGTTTTGCCATGAAATTATTCAAACATTCATTTTTAGTGGCCACCCTGGTGGCATCGATTGCTTCTAGTTCAGTCAAAGCGGATGACGCAGCCAATACGCTTAGCGCTGATGAAAAAAAATCCGGTTGGACACTTCTTTTTGACGGCAAGGATGCCAGCTCACATTGGCGTAACTTCAAAAAAGAAGGCATCAGTGATGGTTGGAAAATCGAAAACGGTGAGCTCATTCGTTTTGCCAAGGGCGCGGGTGATATCATCACTAAAAAACAATTCGAAGCTTTTGAGTTCACTGTGGATTTCAAAATTTCAAAAGTTGGTAACAGCGGTTTGATGTTCCACGTCACCGAGGAAGAATCTACCCCATGGCGCACAGGAGCGGAAGTTCAGATCCAGGACAACGTCGATGGACACGACCCCCAGAAAGCCGGTTGGCTCTATCAACTTTACCAAGCGGACATCGACGCCACCAAGCCAGCCGGTGAGTGGAATACCTTACGTATTCTGATCACTCCGGAAAAGTGCGTGCACTGGATGAACGGGAAAAAATACGTGCAGTATGTCAAAGGCTCGAAAGATTGGGATGAGAAAGTTGCCGCTAGTAAATTCTCAAAATTCCCTAAATTTGGTAAAGCCACTAAAGGCCATATCTGCCTGCAGGATCACAACAACCTGGTTTCTTTCCGCAATATCAAAATTCGTGAGGTGAAATAAATCCCAACGGATTATTATTATTTTCGCAAAGGCGGCATCGACGATGCCGCCTTTGTTGTTTGATAGCGGTTGCATTTACCGGATTACGAAGCAGTTTCCTTTTCTATGAGCAACATTCTTGAAATCTGCCAAAACCTGCCTCAGCAACGATTTGAAGAAGGCGAATCCATCATTCATGAAGAAGTCCGAGATGGTCGCCTTTTTGTTTTGAAAGAAGGTTCGGTTGAGATCCTGAAAAAGGGGGTGCGAATCAATACGGTTTCATCCAAGGGTGTGGTACTGGGGGAAGTTTCTTTTTTGTTGGATCGTCCTCATATCACTTCGGTCAAAGCCTTGGAACCTTGTCAGTGTTATGTCTGTGACGATCCGCTGGAGTTTTTAGCTGCCCATCCGGAAATGAATCTCTACATCGCTCGAATGTTGGCAAATCGCTTGAATGCGGTAACCGAATATCTTGTTGAGTTGTCGGATCAAGTTGATGAAAACAATGCAGACAGTGCCGACAGCGGCATAGCCGATGCTGTGCTCAAGAGCATCATGCAGCATTATTCCAACAAATCCTTGTGATGGATCCTAGGATCCTTGTTTTATGTGAATTATGTGGATCGTAAATCAACGGTGCCCTGACATTCCGGGTCATAAACAGCAGTCTTTTAGCCAGCTTTGATAAGCCGCTTGGTAATTGGCCTCGAATTGTTTCTGCGGAGAAAAAAACCGAGGCCGGGATGTGAGGGTGTGGTGCACGATCACACGTTTGCCAGCGGCTTCTGCCGCCGCAATACGCGAAGCATCGAGTTCTTTGTGTACTATTTGATGAGCCGCTGCCCAACAGGAAATAAAATTTGAGTATTTGTAATCTTCTCCGCCCACAGGAGGATCAAAATCAATGTTGTGGATAAGAATTGTATCGATGTCGGGATCGTCGATCCATTGCCGAAAGGGTGCACCGTCGGTAAAACCTCCATCGAGGTAAGAGTTGCCGTCGATCATCTGAGCACGAATGATCGGACTGACCGCACAAGAAGCGATCACATAGGAGGCGATCTCTCCAGTGGAAATAATCTGCCCTTGCATGCGGGTGATATTGGTTACGGCGATGGAGAGCTCAGCCTGTTGGCAATTCTCGATTTGTGATTCCGGAAGTTTGTCTCGCAGATAATTGATCGCCTTTTTACCACTGAGCACCCCCTGACCACGATAAAATCCAAACACCGCGGGCGCTCGAAAAAAAGAACTCCATTCCCAGAATGCATTGATTAGTTTTTTGTTCAAGACAAAATCACGCAGTTGTTTTTGTTCCAAACCGCCGGCATAAGCAGCAGCCACCAGGGCACCAGAAGAAGATCCCGATATTTTGTCAGGTCGGATGCCGGAATCCAGCAAAGAATTGATAAAACCGGCGTGGCTAGCAAAACCCAGAAAAGATGACTGCAGAGCCACCGCTACACGACCGGGCTGGGCGCTTGCCATAGATTTGGACTTAAGAACCTCCTCGGGGCTCATTTATCTAGTAAAGAGGGGGAACTAAACATTCATCAAGTCCTCGATCTCTTCGGGTTCGATCGGGATGTGTGCCATGAGATCAACGTTACCGGATTCTTTTACTACTATATTGTTCTCCAAGCGCACACCGATTTTTTCTTCACGAATGTAAATGCCAGGCTCCACGGTGACAATCATGTCTTCTTGAAACTCAGGATCAACCGGGGTCACATCATGCACATCGAGCCCTAGTGAATGCGATACTCCATGCATGAAATACTGACGATAAGATTTTTGTTCTTCTTTTAAACCCGCCTGCTTTTGTTCAAGAGCGACTTGTTCTGCATCGAGTAAATCAAGATCGAGTAATTCTTTTTCGACAATTTGAGCGACTTGGTTTTGGTAGTCTTTGACTTTGACTCCGGGTTTGATCAAGTCATCGATACAGCTACGCAGGGTGCGGTGAACCGCATTATAAACAGCACGTTGTCGTTTGGTGAAGCGTCCGTTTACAGGTACGGCTCGAGTCATGTCTGCATTGTAATTGGCAAACTCGGCTCCGACATCCATTAATAACATATCCCCATCATTACAGCATTGATCGTTGCTCAGATAATGCAAAACGCAGGCATTTGACCCTGAAGCTATGATCGGTCGGTAGGCGAAGTCATTGGAACCAGCACGTAGAAACTCATGTGCGTATTCGGCTTCAACTTGATACTCCATTACGCCTGGTTTCAACCAATTGAGAACCCGCAAAAATCCAGCTTGGGTGATGTCGCAAGCTTTCTGAGTCAGTGCGATTTCCACCTCTGACTTGATCACCCGCAACTGGTGCAAAAGCGGCGCTGAGCGCAAATAATTATGCTTAGGAAATAGGGATTGGCAATGTTTGCGGAAACGATCATCTGCGGTTTCTACAGCAGAGGCGGCGCGTCCGTGTTCGTTGTAATTGAGATAAATATTTTCGCTTTGCCACACCAACTTGCGGAGAAAATGATCGAGCTGATCCAACCACTGCACTTGCTTAATGCCGGATACAACTTGCGCTTGTTGTTTGTCCAGTTTTTGGCCTTCCCAGATAGCGATGCGATCGGAAGTCTCTTTGACAAATAGAATCTCCCGATTCCTAGCATCAGGGGCATCCGGAAAAAGAATCAGCACGGATTCTTCTTGATCGATACCGGACAGGTAGAACAAATCACTGTTCTGAATAAAACTCCCGGTGCCGTCAGCAGAAAGCGGCGGGGTATCGGCAGAATTAAAAATGGCCAGCGACCCGCGCTCGAGTCGACTTGCAAACCGAGCGCGGTTATCGATAAACAGATTGGGATCGATGGGGGGGTATCTCATATAATTATCAGGTGTCGATGGTGTAGATAAACATGCCTGAGCGCAATTTGGGTTCGAACCAAGTGGACTTGGGAGCCATGATTTGGTCGGCATCGGAGATGGCGATCAGTTGGTCGATGCTAACAGGATAAAGAGAAAAGGCCACCCCTTGTTGATGGGTATTGACCAATTTTTCAAGTTCACCGGTTCCACGAATGCCTCCGACAAAACTGATCCGGGTGCTGGTGCGTGGATCGTCGATAGCCAACAGCGGTGTGAGGATTTGGTCCTGGAGAATAGAAACGTCAAGTTGAGCGACCGGGTCATCTGATCCGGCGGATGGTAAAGTCAGGTTGTACCATTGTTCGCCAAGAAACATGCACACCTGACCTGCCGTGCTGGGTTCGCTTTGTTCTTCACAGGTTTTGACTTCGCAAATTTTGCCGATTTTTTCCAACAGCTCTTCGGCATCCAGTCCGTTGAGGTCATGCACATAGCGGTTGTAAGAAAGGATGTTGAGCTGACTGGAAGGGAACAATACGGTGAGGAACCAGTTATAGCTTTCACTGCCGTCGTGATCAGGATTGGCAGCGGCACGCTCGCGTCCAACACGGGCTGCGCTGGCAGTGCGGTGATGCCCATCGGCAACATAAGCAAGTGGTACGTTTTCAAAAGCGGTGGTGATGTCCTCTCCGCCTACAATACGCCAAGCGGTGTGAATCACTCCGCTTTCGTCAGTGGTGACCATGTCGGGCTCTTGCGCACTGGTGATTTTTTCTACCAAAGCATCAATAGTCGCGTCATCTTTGTAAGTGAGAAAAACCGGTCCGATGTGGGCATTGAGCGTGCTGGCCAGTAGGGTGCGGTCATTTTCTTTATCAGGCCGAGTTTTTTCGTGTTTGCGAATGACGTTGTTGGCGTAGTCGTCGATGTGGCAGGCGAGGGTGATGCCGGTTTGCACATGATCACCCATTTGCTGACGGTATACATACACACAATCCTGCGGCTCACGGATCAAGGCTCCGTCGGCCTGGAGTTTCTGCAAATTCTCTGCAGCGCGCTGATAAAGTTCGTCGGGAGTCGGGCTGCTGCCCTCGGGGAAATCGATTTCAGGACGGCTGACGTGCAGCAAGCTGTGGGTTTTCCCCTTGGCAAGTGCGGCCGCCTCTTTGGAATTAACCACGTCATAAGGCACGGCGGGAACTTCATCGATATAGCCAGGTGCGGGAACAAGGGCGGGAAAAGCTTTGGTTTTCATAAAGTTTATTTGTTAACTGCGTTGCAATAGCGTGTTTATAAGGCCAGATCAGCTAATTTTTAAGGGGAAAAACGCAATGAGCAAACTTTTTTGAAAAAAATACACCTTTTTACTTGCGTATATTCTTGGATGTGTTTTAATAGCACCGTTCACGCAATGTGAACACAACAAGGTGGTCCGACTGATATTTTCTTTTTGCGAGTTATGGGGGTTTCTCGCGAAAACAATCAGTCGGGCCACCTCTTTTTATGCCTATTTTGATTCGCTGTAGGATACAATGCGGAAAAGGGTTTTAGAAGAGGGTTGATTGCGATGTCTTAAAACGCTATCACAGTTGATTCCAAGATCATGAGTTCCGATTACCGCATTTCCCCTAAAGCTACAACCGGCATGCCGACAGGCATACCTCACATCATCGGCAACGAGGCGGCAGAGCGGTTTAGTTTTTATGGGATGAAAGCGGTTCTCATCGTTTTCATGACCGAGCATTTACTCGGCGCCAACGGCGCGCTTGATACTATGAGTGAAACGAGGGCCGCTGCCTGGACTCATGCATTTGTGGTAGCGGTGTATTTCACCCCTGTATTTGGAGCTTACCTTGCTGATGCTTTTTTAGGTAAATACCGGACGATTATGATTTTGTCAGCAGTGTATTGCCTGGGCCATTTTGCGCTGGCGCTGAATGAGACAAGGATAGGTTTGGTAGTTGGCTTAGGTCTTATCGCCATTGGGGCTGGAGGAATCAAGCCTTGTGTGTCTGCTCATGTAGGGGATCAATTTGGTAGCAGCAATAGTTTCCGGCTGACTAGGGTTTTTGCCTGGTTTTACTTTTCAATAAATGTAGGGGCTATGATTTCACAAGCTTTGACTCCGAAACTTTTGATCTGGAAAGGTCCGACTTATGCTTTTGGTTTACCAGGAATCCTGATGGTGATAGCGACGATTGTATTCTGGATAGGCAGAAATCGCTTTGTCCACATTCCTGCTGCCGGTCCTGCGCATTTCCATAAAATATTTGTGCAAGAGGGTCTGGTGGTGATCCGTAGAATCGGACTTTTGTACTTGGTAGGAATTTCGATGTTTTGGGCATTGTTTGATCAGACTGCATCAACCTGGGTGCTTCAGGCCAAACACATGGATTTGAATGTTATGGGAGTGGAACTTGAGCCTGCACAGTTGCTGGCGGTGAATCCGTTTCTGATTCTAGTGTTCATACCGCTTTTCAACTATCTCCTGTACCCGTTTATAGGGAGGTTTTTCAAACTGACTCCCTTGCGAAAAATTTCGATTGGTTTGTTTTTGACAACCACTTCCTTTTTATTATGTGCATGGATTGAGTCACGGATCCAAGTTGGTTTGGCTCCCAGTATTCTTTGGCAAGTTGTGTCTTATATACTGTTAACTGCCGCGGAGGTGATGGTTTCAATCACGGCACTTGAATTTGCTTACACTCAGGCTCCGAATAGAATGAAATCGGTGGTGATGAGCTTGTTTTTGCTTTCTGTAGCTGCAGGCAATCTCGTCCCGATGGTGGTAAATTTTGTTATTGAGAACCCTGATGGTTCAAGCAAAATAACTGGGGTGGAGTATTACCTGATGTTTTCTGGCTTGATGCTACTTTCAGCCATTGTCTTCTCGTTCATGGCTAAAAACTTTCGCACTCAAACCTTTGTTCAAGACGAAGAAGTCAGTGATGAAGAAGCTCTTTCAGAAGGGCTCTGAATCTTCGTTAAGTGCATATTTTATAATCATAAACAGATGACTGAACCACCCATTGGAATCGCTTTGATCCTCTGTGATTCAATTATCACGGATGCTAAGACGGAGAAAAACTCTTTAATAGGATTGTTCAACAACATCAATTGCACCACCTTACCCTCAGTGCATGCGAGGTTCTGCGTATTTGCTCAATTGACGAATGGTCGAGGCAAACAGAATATCGATGTGCGCTGTCAATCCTTGCAAGACGACGAAATCGTTTTCCAAACTGGCGGCGAGGTTGATTTTGTCAATCCCAATCAAGTGATCGAAATTCAATTTGAACTGATGCACCTTACTTTCCCCTATGAGGGGATGTACACGGTTGAGCTCGAAGCGGAAGGATTGCTGCTGATCGAATCGCGTTTTAATGTCTC
>JAJRVS010000022.1 GCA_024277195.1 Verrucomicrobiota bacterium
AGGCCCCTTCACGATCATTCATCTTATTATAGGCCAGCGTCATTTTCATCTTCAGCTCCTTCATGAACATCGACAGATCAAACAACCTCTCCTTCACCCCCATCGCAATCTTACTGATCTCCTGATCGCAGCCATTCTCCCGATACATCGCCACCTGCCCCAGCACCTGCTGCGTGCTCCACTCCTTCCGCAGCACCCCCAGCCTCCCAAGATAGTCCTCCTCCGACCACCCCACCGTCGCCAGCTCCTGATCCGGTACCTCCAACAACAAATGAAAGTGATTATCCATAAAACACCAAGCCAGCGCCCGCAGCCCACTAAACTTCAACTGCCGCATCAAAATATAGCGAAAAGCCTCCTTCTCATCATCCCCGAACAGCTTGTATTTCCCCGCCGTCCGGCTCACCACATGATAATAATTGGTCTGCCCCACCTCACCCAACAAAAATTCCCGCGTCTTTCTCATAAAAACCACCCTATCAACCCCTTCCCCACAACACAAGAACAAAATATAAATGGAGTCAGTCCCCACTTATTTATTTTTTCACCCGAGCTCAAATGTTGTGATTCCGTAAATGTTGTTCCACGGCAGCTGTGAGGCTTTAGCAGAGGGATCACCATAATACATCCGAGCGCAGCCAAACACTTCCTTCATGTCGTTTTTCTGCGCTAATTTCATCGCTGAGGCGTTTACTTCCGGCACATCTAGAATCAATGGTTGTCCAGCGGCACGATCCCCCAAAACGGCAAAAAGCTGGGTGGCCAATTTTTCGTTATCGGCAAACAATGGGCCGATTTTAAAACCTTCAGCGCACTCTCTTACCACCCCGGAAGCCACCAACTTCCCTTCATCCAAGATCCCCAGCGCCCGGCCGGATTCGGGCTGAATCCATGAACGAAGGAAGCGCTCACGATCGAAACCAAAATGGCGACGATCATAGTCCGCTACCATTGCAAAAGGCAGCTCACCCAAGTCCACACAACCTTGCGACTCTGCTGTTTTTGCTTTCACCCTTCTTCCTACACCTTGCATTCTCAAATTGCGATGAGCAAACACAAAGGCACCCTTGGCATACCAATCCTGCATATCAAAAACCCCGTCCATCGCAATCGAGGCGCCTGGGGCAAGACGAGCCAACAAGACATCCCGGCGATGGAACCACAAACGCGTTCCGATCCCCTTACCACGCAAATCCGCGCGTACGATAAAAAAACCCATGAAGCCAAATTGCCCCCCATAGGAAACCACTGAGCCCGCAGCAACCACTTCCCCATCAAGCTCAACTCCGAGATAACCATTCGGATCTGTTTGCCAAAAAATATCGGCGTCATACAACCCTGGATTCCACCCCTCTTCTCCAGCCCACTTCACAACCTGCTCAAACTCAGCCCTTACCAAGGGGCGTATCTTCAACACATCCAAATCCATCACTTATTATTTTTTCTTAGTTTTACCAATACGTGGTCGCTGAGTCGGGTCGGGCATTTTATCCAAAACCACTTTCAAACGCTGCCTTGCATTTTTGATATCCCCCGTCACATCCTCGGCGTTCACCCCCGCTTTTTCCAGCTCATCCGCATTCACATCATAAAAACGCCCATCAGCGTAAAGTTTATACTGTTGATCCCGCGCAAACCTCGCTTTAACAAATTTTCCCCAACGTGGATCATAATGACAAAATACCCAATTCCGCGGATTTCCTTTTTTCCCCAGCACTTGTGGCAAAAAACTACGCCCATCCAATTCGGACTCCCCACTGACATCCACTCCGGCGATCTCTGCAAAAGTTTGATAAAGGTCCGTGAAATCCACCAAATCCTCACACACCGCACCCGATGTCTTTCCTTTCCAATACACGATCAATGGAACATGAGTGCCCGCATTGGGTGTCGTGCCTTTCCCGCCCCGGTAATTTCGACCATCTACCAACTTCGTCGTTATGCTTGGATGGGTACCATTGTCGCCGGTAAAAATAACCATCGTATTCTCAAGAACACCAACTTCATCCAACTTGTCCACCAACTGCCCGACGATTTTGTCGGCATACTCGACCATTTCCCTAAAGTGACGTTTATCCCTTTTCATCCGATTCTCGGGATTTTTCCACTCGGGTGAATCCGGGGTCGGCACAAAAGGATCATGAGTGAGCACCATGGGGTAATAGACCAAAAAAGGTTCGTCCTTTTTCCTCTCAATAAAATCCAAAAGGTAGTCCCGGAAAACATCCGGCCCATATTGCCCATTCAGCTTTTGGGCAAGTTCACCATTGCGCTCGATCAACGGGTCAGCAAAACGCTCTCCTTCTTTTGTCCGCAGCTCAGTCAACTGCCACAGACACCATTCATCAAAACCGAATGTCCGGGGTCGGTGATGGTTCTTACGCAAGCTCGCCGGATACTGCTGAGGATAAGACAAACCGTTCAACTGCCACTTGCCGACAATCACTGTTGCATACCCTGCCTGCTTCACAAGCTGTGCAAATGTTTGCGCACCACTGCGCAACAAACCAAACTCTTCGTAATTGCGAAAATTATACTTGCCCGTCATGATCTGCACCCTCGATGGCGTGCATAAAGGTGTTGAAAAACAATGCGTGAATCGCACCCCTTCCCTTGCCAAACGATCTAAATTCGGCGTTTGATAATCCTTACTGCCATTACATCCCAGACATTCATAACCCATATCATCGGCCATGATCAGCACGATGTTCGGCTTGCCACCGGCAAAGGTCACGCAACACCCTGCCAGCAGGATGAAGAAAACGATTCCCGTTTTATTCCAATCAATGCCCATTGTCCGACTCCTTGACATTGGGCCAAATGAACAAGCCCCCCCACCCGGCTAGAAACAATAATCCCCCAAGTGGAGTGATCGCTCCCAACCACAGAATATTCGTCAGCGACAGAGCATACAGGCTACCAGAAAAAACCAGCAGCCCCATCAAAAAACAAAATGCTACTTTCGACCGGGTTGGTGCCACATAAGCCAGGACCCAAATAGCGAGCGCATGGATCAGATGATAAAACACCGCCGTCTGCCAAGTCGACAACCTGTCATTCTCCGTCAGAACCCCCTCCAAACCGTGAGCGCCGAAAGCCCCCAGACCTATACCTAAAAACATCAAAAGCGCTCCCGTTCGTTTCATGATTGTCCCCTCATCTGTTTATCATCTTCATCGCGATTTTAATGTTTTTTGAATCATTACGCAACTTTTGTGTGTTAATGTCGTTTCATCCACAGATGAACACTCCTGAAGAACAAGATCCAAGCTGGCAATTGTTATTAAAATCCAAGCCCAAACAAGCCAATCCGGCATTTGTTCGCGATGTCGTGCGGGAAGTGCGCAAGCTTGAAGCCGATGCTCCGAACAGCACATGGAGTCTATTTCTTTCCTGGCTCAAGCGCCCGGCCATTATACTGCCTGTGGCCGTCGGAGCCACCGCTGCCATTTTTGCATCGCTCACCCTGCTCCCAAGTTCCTCCACCACCACAAACTCAATCGGCGCTATAATCGCAAGCGCCGATACCCCGCTCCCTGCCGATCAAATTCCAAGCAGTGCCCTCAACGAATCGAGCATCACCGAAGATATCGAGCAGATCGACTACATCGACGAACTCGTCACGACCGCCGACCCTGCCGACCTCGATGACGATGCCCTGGCCAGCCTTTTTGCCAGCACATCCTTCTGAGCTGCTACGACCATCACTCTACGACATCGGGCTAAAACCGCACGTCAAGCTGCAAAGCCGCTGCCAATTCTTCAGCGTATTGCTCCCGCGAAATCTCAATGCAGCCAAACTGCACCAGATGTGGATTGCTCCATTGGGTATCAAGCAGCACAAAACCCCGCGCCTTCAGGTGATCCACCAAATGCACCAAAGCCACTTTTGATGCATCTGTCCGCTGAGTGAACATCGATTCGCCAAAAAAAGCCCCGCCAATGGCCACCCCATACAACCCTCCCACCAAGCTCCCTTCATACCAACTCTCTACGCTGTGAGCCCAGCCTGAATCGAACAAACGGCTGTAGCTCGTTCGAATGCCGGCGCTGATCCAGGTTTCTTCCCGCTCCGCACAATTCTGAATAACCGCAGGGAATGCCGTGTCCATCCGGATCTCATATTCGTTTTTTTTCAGCGCCCGTTTCAAGCCACGAGGAACGTGAAAATCATCTAAGGGAATCACCCCACGGGGGTCAGGCGCATACCAATCAATCTGTTCCTTGCCCGATTCATCCACATCAGCCATCGGGAACACACCCATCTGATAAGCGCGCAACAACGTATCGGCATCAATTTCTCCGCTCATTTTATTAACCATCACCTGACTGCTAAGTGCTGAATTCTTATTGGCAAGCTCCTCATTCTAGGCCACAATAGGAACGCTTATCAAAGTAAATAAGATGCAAAAAGCCATTTATCCAGGAAGTTTCGACCCCCTGCACAACGGACACCTCGACGTCATCGGTCGAGCCGCCCGACTATGTGACTCGGTCGTCGTCGCGATTGCCGCGAATGCCTCGAAAAACGCCCTGCTCTCCACCGCTGAACGCATTGATATCATTAAAAACGCCACCGCCCACCTGCCGGAAGTCTCAGTAACAGAGTTCGAGGGCCTGCTGGTTGATTTTGTCATCGAACAAAAAGCCGACTGCATCATCCGCGGATTGCGTGCTATATCGGACTTTGAATATGAATTCCAAATGGCTCTGATGAACCGCCAACTGCGCTCCACGGTCGAAACCATCTTTTTGATGCCCAGCCAGGAGTACATCTACCTCAGCTCGCGCATTATCAAAGAAATTGCAGCCACTGGTAACGATGTGCGCGATTTCATCTCCGAAAAAGCCGCCGTCGCGGTTGAAAAAAAACTGGCTCTCAAAAAAAAATAGCACCATGATTATTCGATTGGGTGACCTCAGAAGCGATCAAGCGACCTTGGAAGGTGTGCTGGACACCGATATTTTCCAGATAGATACGGATGGCGACGTTCGCTCCATCGGGCCGATCAGCTGCGAATTGCACACCGCGATCAGCGGTGATCACCTCATCGTTGATGGGAAACTCACCGTCCCCACCCAACTTCGCTGCGTCAACTGCCTCGAAGATTTCTCCTACCAACACGATTTTAACGACTACCACGCAGAAATTAAAATAGAAAACAACAACATGCTCGACCTGACAGAGCACATCCGCGACGATATTTTATTAGAAATCCCCCAATACCCTCATTGCACCACCGGCAGTATTCCTGACCGAGTTTGCCCCATGACCGGCCCCTTTTCCTTTGAAAAACAAGGCACGCAGCCTCCCTCAGACGACACTGAAGAAGAATCTCCTGCTGATATTTGGGCTGCTTTGGAAGATTTAGACACCAAAGACTCTTAAGAACGCTTAAGTCCCCTTGACAAAGTTATTTTTTGACCGTTAATCCCACACCAACCAAGGATAGATATGGCAGTCCCAAAACGTAGAACTTCGAAAATGAAAAAACGCCTTCGCCGCAGCGGTCAGCGCTGGCGTATGGCTAAACTGAAAACTTGTCCGGAATGCGATAGCGCAGTCCGTTCGCATACGGCTTGCCCTTCTTGCGGCTACTACCGTGACCGTCAGGTTTTGACAATCGACACTTTCTAGTTGCTCGCCAATCATGGGGCGGCTTCCCATCTGAACAATAATCAGGGGCCACCTATTGCGGGTGGCTCTTTTATTTCAAATCCGAAGCCAACACCGCCTGTCGATTGGAACGCTACAAATTCGCTGTTTTCACCACCCACATCCTCCTAAACCAACATGAAAATTGCTGTTGATGCTATGGGAGGAGACAAAGCTCCTCAATCGGTGGTCGCCGGAGCTAGGGAAGCTCTATCAGAACTGCCCTTCATCGAGCGACTCTTCCTCGCCGGTGACGAAAACAGCATCAAAGCCGAAATGGATCGGCAGCAATTCAGCCACCGCAAAATAGAAATCGTGCACGCACCCGAAACGGTCGGCATGGAGGAAGAAGCTGTGAAATCTGTTCGCCGCAAAAAAAAGTCGTCGATCAGTATTGCCGTGGACCTGATAAAAAACGGTGACTGCGAAGCCGTCGTCAGTGCGGGAAATACCGGAGCCGCCGTAGCGGCCACCACCATCAAACTGCGCACCTTGCCAGGAGTCGAACGTGCCGGCATCGCTTCTGCCCTGCCCAATGAAAACGGCCCCTGCAACATCATCGACGCAGGTGCCAATGTCGATGCCAAGCCCAGCCATTTGTTGCAATACGCCATCATGGGCAGTGTTTACGCAGAACATGTGCAAGGAAAAAAGAATCCTGTCGTCGGATTGATGTCGGTAGGAGAAGAAGACAGTAAAGGTAACAGTTTCACCAAAGAAGTATTCAGACTTTTGAAAGACTCCCCGCTCAATTTCAAAGGCAATATCGAAGGCCACGACCTGTTCGAGTCCCCCATCGATGTGGTGGTTTGCGACGGATTCATCGGCAACGTCGTGCTCAAAAGCTGTGAAGCCACTGCCAAGGTGATGTTCAAATGGCTCAAGACTGAGCTCAACATGTCCCCTTTTAGACAAATGGGGGCCCTGATGGCCAAAGGCGCGTTCATCGCCACCTTGGAGCGAGGAAACTACGAAAATTATGGTGGCAGCCCACTTCTCGGAGTAAATGGTACCTGCATCATTGCTCATGGCTCCAGTTCTCCTCTGGCGATCAAAAATGCCATTCGGGTCGCAGCGGAATCCGTGAGGCATGAAGTGAACCCTCATATCGAAGAAAAAATTAATAAATACGGACTGATCGGATGACAAACAAGGAAGCCTCAAACGAAAGTTTACGTGCCGTTCGGATCGCGGGCACCGGTAGTTATGTGCCGGAAAAAATCCTCAGCAATCAGGACTTGGAGAAAATAGTCGACACCTCGGATGAATGGATCACTTCCCGTACCGGCATCAAAGCGCGCCGCATTGCCGCCGAAGGTGAATTCACCAGCCATCTGGCCACCCATGCTGCCCGGCGGGCCATGCAGCAAGCCAACCTGCAAAGTGAAGACATTGACCTGATTATTGTTGCCACCATCACCCCGGATACCCTGACCCCCGCCACCGCCTGTTACGTTCAGCAAGCACTCGGCGCTCATCGCGCTGTCGCTTTTGACATTTCCGCGGCCTGTTCAGGTTTCCTTTATGCCCTTGAGTTTGCTCGGGTTGCAATTGCCGGCGGCACTTTCAACAACGCCCTCATCATTGGTGCGGAGAAACTCAGCGCCTTTGTCAACTGGACTGACCGCAATACCTGCGTGCTCTTTGGGGACGGCGCCGGAGCAGCCGTGCTCACCCCTGCCAGCGACGAAAAAAAAACTGGCCTTATTCTTTCCACTCATCTGGGAACTGATGGCACAAAAACCGAGATTCTCAACATACCCGGAGGCGGCTCAGCCTGCCCCATCACTCTGGAAAATGCCGAACAGCATCTGGCTGCACTGTCGATGCAGGGTCGCGAAGTTTTTAAAGCCGCGGTCAACGCCATGCGTCGAGCATCAGAAACAGCTATCGAAAAAGCCGGTCTGAGTGCTGATGACATCAACCTCGTCATCCCACATCAAGCCAATCTGCGCATCATCGATGCCATCACCGACCGTCTCAAAATCGGTAAAGAGCGAGTATTCATCAACCTCGATAAATATGGCAATACCTCCGCCGCCGCCGTTGCCATCGCCCTCGACGAGGCTACTCGCAATGGAGCGGTGCAACCCGGCGATCGTATCTTACTAGTTGCTTTTGGCGCAGGGCTCACTTGGGCCAGTGCTGTCATCGAGTGGTAACTGACATGTTAATCGATACCCACGCCCATCTGGCCAGCCAGCAATTGTGCGACGATCTTCCCGCAGTGATCAAGCGAGCTGATGAAGCAGGGGTCACCCGCATCATCAGCATCGGCACCGATCTGGAGGACAGCCAGCAAAACATCAAAATTGCCGAGCAATTTGACCAGGTTTACGCCACTGTCGGCATCCACCCGACATCGGTTCACGAAATCACGGAGGACGACTGGCTACAGCAAATCCGAACCTGGCTCGAACATCCAAAAGTTCTCGCCATCGGAGAAATAGGACTCGACTATTTTCACCCTCCCCGGGACGGCTCGTCACCGACCGCCTGGCAGGAACTGCAAAAAAAGTTTTTTATCGCCCAACTAGATTTGGCAGCCGAGTTACAGCTCCCAGTCGTGATCCACCAACGGGATAAAAACGGTGAAAGTGAATGCCGCGACGACCTGCTCAAAGTCATCAGTGATTATCAAGGCCGGGTCCAAGCTGTCTTTCATTGTTTCATCGGCACCTTGCAACAAGCACAGCCGTTTCTAGACCAAGGGCATCTGGTCTCCTTCACCGGCATCGCCACCTTTTCCAGCGCCAAAGAATTGCAAAGCTGCACCGCGCAGATCCCACAGGGACAGTTTATGGTTGAAACCGACGCCCCTTATCTGTCCCCCACTCCTTTCCGAGGCAAACGCTGCGAACCTGCTTATACCCGCCACACAGCAGAACACATCGCTGCAGCAAGAGGTATTTCCCTGGAACAACTAGCCTCTTTTACCAGCCAAACCGCAGAAAAATTCTTTGCTCTACCGGAAATATAAAATATTGTTTGATAAATAGCTGGGCGCCACTACATTCTCCCCCCGCTTCCTTCAGTCTTCCCCCTATTTCATCATGTTTTCCGTCCGTAACAGCTTTTTCCGTGAGAAAAAATTCTCATCCACCCTGTTTGGCGATACTCTCCGGCGCAGAGAAGGAGATACACTAACAGACAACAACGCCTTGTTCATTGCCCACCAAATGCGCAAGCAGGAAGAGCAGCGCAAAAAGCGCAAATCCGGTAACCGCACCGAGCGTTAAAACCTGGACGCTACCAAGCGATATCCAAACCTTCTTGGATCAAGCGCTACCCACAATCTGGTAGCTCTCACTCTGCCAGTTGCAGTTTCAAAGTCGGCGGCGCAGCACTGGGATGACGTTTGCTGGCAAAGGCGTGTACCAGTCCACTGCCGCGACGAATCTCCCCCGTCCGACGCACCACCAGAAAAGTAGCCAAACCATCACTCTTTTTTTCTTGCCGTAAAAAGTTCACCAAGGCATCCCCGTCCACCCCGACCTCTCCGCTATAAACCCCCTGGGGAATGAAAAAAGATCCCAATTCAATCGCCTCATCCAGATCAGCACTGCCACCGGTATGATTATTTGCCGGAGCATTCTGCCAAGTGATCTGATCACGTTGCCAAAGGTCATCGCGCACCCCATACACCACAAACTCTGCATCCGGCACAAAAGAAGCATAACCAAAATTACTGGGTTCAACTGCCAACTTCAATTGCGCCCGTAACAGATCCCCGGAAGATAACAGGGCATCAAGATCAAAGCGCAGATAAACTTTTCTGGTATAACCAATGCCCGCATCAAACACCTCGGAATTTTTCACCAACAACAACTGCTCCGATGTGTGTATATCAGAATCCGTGGCCTGGACATAAACATCTTCTCCCCGTCCATCAGCAGTGGTGATCACCACTTGCTTGCCCACCGCTGATGTATTCCCCACCAAAATCCTGTCATCCCCCCCCACTAATTCGAGTGGAGCTCTCTCCATGGTTTCAAACATTTCACCACTCACCCGCGACCCGTTCCCCGTAATCAAGCGCTGCACCTTGCCGCTATTTTTCTGCTCGACGTCCACAATCCCATCAAATACCACGACATTGGTTTGCCCATCCCGCTCCCCCACATGCACCCCGAACTCAGTGCCGTGATCCACCAGTTTGGCGCTATCCGTTTCTACCGTAAACCCCTGCGCGGGTTCAGGCACCTTTGCCACCACCGTGCCTCGATACAATCGACACAGCATCGGAGAAATCAGTTCAATATCGACCGGCGCCTCCAAAGTAAGCTCCACCCCGGAAACAAATTTCAATCGAGCCAAACCCTGCTGCAAACGTAAACGTCCAGCCTGCAATTGCGCCCCTTCCTCTGTTGGCAAAACCCCACCTTGCCAGGCGCAATTAGCGGATTTTACCAAGGTAGCCACAATCGGCTGTGAAGTTTTTTTCTCGGCAAAACCCCAGCCCAACAATACCCCTCCGACCAACACCGCTGCCGCCGCCGCAGCCATTTTACGCCAAGTCCATGGCCCTATCACCAGCTTCCCTTTTGCCCGTTCTATGCCCGCATCGTCGCCATGCCTTCCCGACAAATGCCCTTCCCCATTCTCCTCCTCCAAACCGGCAATCAAAGAATTAAGCGCAAGAGCCTCACTTTCCCCCGCGTGCTGCCAATACAAACCCGCGTGCTGATGCATGTATTCCACATAGAGCTTGCGCATCTGCCCATCAGTCACCACCAGCTCCTCCAGCCGTTTCAATTGTTCGCCATTCAGTTCCTCGCTAAGCGTTTTTTCACACAGTTCAAAAAGCTCCTCTTTCACCGCTGTTTTTTGCTCATCACTCATCATACCATTTCCCCATCCTCTAAATTTTTATCCAACTGCAAACTCACACAAGCATGCAACGACTTTCGAATTCGGCTCAGCACCCGATACACCGCCCCACTCGTTCTGCCCACCGCTTCCGCAATCGCTTCAATCGATTCCCCCCCTTCATAACGCAAATTGACAATGCGCTGATGCTCAGGATCCAACTTGGCCACACAAGATGCCAGACTTTGATAACGAGCCTCCAAATGACTTTCATCATCTTTCAATTCTTCAGCCACCAGTTCAACAAAACGGTCACTGAAACAAAGTCGATCCCTTTGTTTGCGCTTGCGATAAGCCAATACTTGATAAAAAGCCACCTTCCTCGCCCACGCACCAAAATTAGTACCCAGTTTAAAATCCCCAAAATGCCGCCACATCACCACTTTAGCCTCCTGCAGAATATCATCCGCATCCGACGCCTGGGGAGCCATCGACATCACATACAAATACAATCCGCGCTCATGCTCGGACAACAAACGGATAAAAGCTTCAGTATCTGCGGAATCACGCACCACACAAAAACAGGCTACTCACACTCTCTCCAACTATAAAGCCCGCATCACCTTTTTTGGACAGTAAAATCACAACTTCTCCCAATTTTGTTTCCCACAAGCCCGTCTTTCCTGTAGGCTACTGCTATAAAATCACATGAAGCACTTATCCTTATTTTTTCCCAACCCCTCTCAACTCGCCTGCATCGCGATCATTTCAATGCTCGCTCTATCGTCTTGCAAAACCACCGTCACCTCCAGTCCTAGTAATCTGGCTTCAACTTCAACGAAAAAAAAACGCCCACTGAAAAAAAGGGCTCAGAAACTTTTTCAAAAAAAACCTGGTGATGCCAGAGCCGACTTTCAAAAAGACCTGAAAGCCGGACGTTTGAAACTCAAGCAACATGGAGCCCCTTCCGAGATCACCCCCTATTATAATCAAATTCTTAAAGATGACCTTGGGATCAAAACCGAAGTGATCGCGGACGGAGTCATCGGCACCGCCCTGCTACGCTACGCCAAAGAATACAACGCCTTGATGACGAGGGAAATCGAGCGCAAATACGGCCCTCGCATTCTCCAAAAAGCCTATTACCGTGCTCGGTTCATGGAACAACAAGTTCGCCAAGGCGGCAGGCAACTGTAAGCCCCCCCCCTTACTTACAAAGCAAGCACTACCCCGCTGCAATGGTCGCCAGTCTCATCGTGCTAGTGGTTGCTCTGCCAGCTAGCGTTTATTTTATTTTTTCCAAGCGTCTGGCCCGGTCAAAAGACTGGGCCGCCACCGTTACCCCACTGGCCTCCATCATCGGTAGCGGCTTTTTGGTCTGCGCCCCACTTTTAGCTGATGACATAGGTTATTATGCTGTTTTTGGCATGGCTGCCCTGCTGCTATTGGCCTACGCAATCGGCTCAGCCTTGCGCTTTAATATCCTCCATACTGAAAAACTATTACAAGAGCCCGTCTCATCCAGTGACAGGCCCCAAAGCACTCAAGCACAAAACCCATCTCAAAGTCCTGTAGAACCATCTACAAAAAAAACTTCAAACCACAGCCTCTTCATTGGCCATTCCTGGCGAGCCCGCCTGATTCCCCACCCTTTCTCCGATGGCTTACTTCGTAAAACAGAAACTCTTTCTCACGGGGTACTCATCATCGCCTACCTGATCTCGGTCACCTACTACCTCCAGTTACTGGCAGTTTTTAGCCTCAGGGCATTCACCCCTAACCCCGATGAAACTCTAACCTCCATTATAACAACGGTTATCCTCGCAGGCATCACTGCCATTGGTTTCACCAAAGGGCTTGAAATGCTCGAACGAATCGAACATTACGTGGTCGGCTTGAAACTCGCTATGATCACCTCCTTGACTGCAGGTCTGCTCTGGCATAATGGCTGGTTAGCTTCCACTGGCGATTGGCATCTGCCCTCCATGCCCGAAGAACACCAACCTTGGCGAACTGTCCGGTTCCTGATGGGCATGCTGATTGTCGTTCAAGGTTTCGAAACCTCCCTCTTTCTCGGTTCGCGCCATTCTCCTGAGCAACGCATACGGACCATGCGGCGCGCGCAGATTATCTCTGCCATTATCTATATAGCCTTCCTGACAAGCGCCACCGTTCTGTTTGACTCCATAGGCGACTCCTCGCCATCTGAAGTCACCGCCGTAATCGACATGGCTAAAATCGTCTCCCCGGTTCTTCCCATACTATTGATCGTGATGTCGCTGAGCAGTCAGTTTTCTGCAGCCGTAGCAGACGATGCCGGTTGCGGCGGGCTCATCGAAACCATGAGCCGCAAAAAAATACCCTCGCGTTACGCTTATCTTTTCATCGGAGTATTGACCATCGCCCTGACCTGGGTCACCAACGTCACCGAAATCATCAGTTTGGCGTCACGTGCTTTTGCCGTTTTTTACGCCCTGCAATGCCTGGTGGCAACCATCGCCGCCTACAAAGCCCACGCAGTCACCTACCGCAAAGTCCGTATCGCCTTTTACCTCCTACTATCGCTGATCTGCGCAGCGGTTGCCCTATTAGGGATTCCAGCAGAATAAAAGCGCCTATCTTACTAGCGTCATCGCGTATCCACTAAGCTTTCGTTTTTGTAACAATCTAAGCAAGCCATGTCATAGTTTGACAGAACAACCAAGACCCTTTTTAGTCACAACGCATGAAAAAATCCAATCCTCGCCCCTTTTTCCCCATTGTTAAAATAGGTTTTGCCTTCAGTTTGTTATTTGCCTTTGCCTGCAACAGTCAAGCCGAGCTGAGTTTCAAAAAAGACGACCACATCGTTCTCATTGGTAATACCCTGCCCGACCGCTTTCAACACGTTGGATGGCTGGAAACGCTGCTGCAAAATGCGAACCCCGATCTGCAACTCGTCTTCCGCAACCAGGCCGTCTCCGGTGACACCGTGAGCAAAAGACCTCGCAGTAAAGGTTTCAAACCTGTCGATGACTACCTCGCTCACAGCAAAGCCGACATCATCTTCGCTTTTTTTGGTTACAACGAATCTTTTGCTGGAGACAAAGGAATCGATCAGTTCAAAAAAGACCTCGTCAGCATGCTGGAAAAATACCGTGAGCTGAAACCCAACGGCAAGTCTGCCCCCCGCATCGTTCTATTCAGCCCGATTGCCCATGAAAACCTCAATAGCCCCAACCTGCCCGATGGCAAATCCAATAACGAGCGTTTGGCCAAATACACGGCAGCGATCAAAGAGGTAGCCGCCCAACAGAAAGCCGGTTTTGTTGATCTGTTTACCAGCTCACAAACTCTCTATGCTGCAGCAAGAAAACCCCTCACCATCAACGGCATTCACCTCACCGAAGAAGGCAACCGCCAACTCGCTGAAGTCATTGCCAAACAGCTCACTGGAAAAACACTGGCCGCCACCGACAAGCTCGAAGCCCTGCGCCAGGGAGTGCTCGACAAAAACTGGCACTGGTTCAACCGCTTCCGCGCCACCGACGGCAACGATGTCTGGGGCAGTCGCTCAACCCTTAAATTCTACAACGACCAAAGCAACGGCACCGTCCTGATGCACGAGCTCACCATGCTCGACGTCATGACCGCCAACCGTGACGTTCGTGTGCATGCCCTCTCCCGAGGCAGTGATATCGCCGTAGTGGACAGCAATGTCCCCAAACCGGTTAAAGTAATCTCGAATATCGGTGGAGGAAGTAAAAGCTCCAATGCGATGAAAGAAGGTACCCTGAATTACCTCAGCGGCGAAGAAGGCGTCGCCAAGCTCAAAGTGCCCAAAAATTTCAAAGTCAATCTGTTTGCCGATGAAAAAATGTTTCCCGAATTGGCAAACCCAGTGCAAATGCAAGTCGATGGCAAAGGCCGCCTGTGGGTCGCCGCTTGGAACACCTACCCCAAATGGGAACCAATGAAAAAAATGGATGACAGCATCCTCATTCTTAGCGACGAAGACCACGACGGTGTTGCTGACAAAATAACCACCTTCGCCAATGTCCACAACCCGCTAGGTTTTGAATTCTGGAATGGAGGGATCCTGGTGACCCGCCAACCCGACATCCTTTTCTTGAAAGACACCGACGGCGATGACGTCGCCGATGTTAAAATCCGCTACCTCAACGGCATTGGCTCAGCTGACACCCATCACACCGCCAACAACCTGGTCATGGGGCCTGACGGTGCCATCTACTGGCAAAGTGGTATTTTCATGCACAATAACATCGAGCATCCCTGGGGCCCCTCGCTCAGCACCGGATCCTCGGCGACTTATCGCTTTGATCCACGCCAGTACACCATCAGTCACCACGCCACCAATAGCCCCAACCCGCATGGCACCTCCTTCGATTACTGGGGTTACCACTACGCCAATGACGGCACCGGTGGTCGTGCCTACCAAGTTCGCCCCGAGGGCAAAGGATTCAAAATGTTCCCGCTCTTGGACAAAGAAGTGCGTCCGGTCGCTGCCGATGAAGTTGTTTCCAGCCAGAACTTTCCCGACGAAATGCAAGGCGACTTCCTGATCTGTAATACCATCGGATTCCTCGGCATCAAACAATACAAACTCAATCTGGACGGCGGAGTCGAACGCAGCCGCACCGAAGGCAAGGGAGACAAAAAGAAAACGGTGAAATGGACAAGCCAACTCGGCGAAGTCTGGGGCACTCCTTCCGGCAGCGAGTTGATCACTCACAGCATTGATCCCAAAACCGGAGAGAAAAAAGAAACCTCCAATATCGGTTTCCTGATCAGTGAAGACAAAAACTTCCGCCCCACCGACGCCGTCTTCGGCGAAGATGGAGCCCTTTACGTTTCTGACTGGCAAAATGTCATCATCGGACATATGCAGCACAATATCCGCGACCCCAATCGCGATCACAAACACGGCCGTATTTACCGCGTCGTTAATCAAGACAAACCGCTGCAAAAGCCTGTCAAAATCGATGGAGCTTCCCTGCCCGAATTGATGACCAATCTTGAACATCCGGTTAACGGAGTCCGTCACCGCACCCGGGTTGAACTCAGCGAACGTCCCAGCAAGGATGTGATCGAGGCATGCCAACAATGGATGAAAAAGTTCGACCCGAAAAAGAAAGCAGACGCACATCACTTGCTTGAAGCTCTGTGGGTGCACCAGCAACACAACGTGCGTAATACCAAGCTTCTCGGACAAGTGCTGGTTTCACCCGAACCCCATGCCCGTGTCGCAGCGAACACCGTGCAGCACTACTGGTACAACGTAGATCTCACCAACACCTCAGGAGAGAAATTCGAGACCCACAAAGAGAGCAAGCTGCCCAAAGGCATCATCTCCGACAGCGCTGATCTCACCGTGGTGCAGATCAATACCGTGGTGGAAAAAATGCGTTACGACGTAAAAGAGTTCACCGTGAAGTCGGGCAAAAAGATCAAACTGACCTTCACCAATCCTGACTTCATGCCGCACAACCTGATGATCACTCTACCCAAGAGTGCTGAGGAAGTCGCGTTGGCAGCAATGGCCATGGGCGCTGAAGGCTTCACCAAAGGCTTCCACCCCGATAGCCCTAAAATCCTCTGGGCAACCAAGATGCTCGATAATGGACAGGATGCCGTATTGGAATTCACCGCCCCGGACAAACCTGGCGACTACGAATTTGTCTGCACCTTCCCTGGTCACTACATGCTGATGCGCGGCATCATGAGGGTGGTGAAGTGATAATAAGGTTTGCTTCTTGATATTCAGAGAGACGTGAATTGACCGCAATCCGCGTCCCTCTTTTTTTCTTAAAACGAAGCGCACCACTTCACCGCTCCCGGCCCAGAGAACTCCATTCCGACAGCCTCGCTGAAAGCCTCTTGCAGCCCTAGCTGACTGGCTTATGATTCTTTCAACCCCATGAAAAAATCACTCCTCCTCATTGTTTCTGTTTGGCTATTATCCTTAATAGGCTCCCTTTGCCAAATACTCATACGACTATCCAAAAAAGGATTACCTTGGAGGTTTTGGACGTCAGGTCTTAGGCGAAACTTGGAACGGCCACCATGGCAAAAACAACCAACAAAGCACCCGACTTCCCATCATAGAAGAAAAATCCACCCACCCTATACTGCGTGGAGTCAAAGATATGTGGGTGCCGTCAGGAGGGTATTTCACCGCCCCCACCGAAGACTGCAAAATCCTAGCCATGGCACAACCCTTGAATGGCATGCAAGCCGATTCCAAAGTAGCGAGTGAACTGAAAGCCGCACCGGGCGCTTGGACCCGAACTTATCAAGGCAAAAATAAAACACACGGACGCACTTTTACCAGCACCTACGGTGCCTCCGATGATATTCTGAACGAGGGCTACCGCCGCATGCTGATCAACGCCTGCTTCTGGGCCTCCGGCTTGGAAGAAAAAATTCAAGTCAATGCCGACATCAGTTTGGTAGGCCCCTATCACCCCACCTGGCTCAACGCAGCCGATCCCCACTTCGCAAAACCGGAAACTCTCAGCAGTTGGGACAGCCCAATTGGATCGTTAAAATAACGAAAAAACTCACTCCACTCTTCCCTGCACCAATTTCCCGTCCTCAAGAAAAAACTCCTTATCGGCAATCAAGTCGGCCTCCCGCCGACTATGGGTGATATGCAATGCGGTGATCCCATGCTCCTTCACCACCGAACGGATCAACTCGACCATGCCTTCATGAGTCTCTTCATCAAGAGCGCTCAAAGGCTCATCGAGACAAATGATTTTTGGCCGCACCGCCAGAGCCCGCCCCAAAGCCACCCTTTGACGCTCACCTCCACTCAGACCAAAGGGCTTACGCTCTAAAATATCTTCGATCCCCAATTCTTCCGCCAGTTCCGGCACCCGTTGCTCAATTTCCTTTTTACCCCAACCCTGCACCTTCGGCCCGAAAGCCAACTGTTGGCGCACCGTCATCGTCGCAAACAAAGCGCCATCCTGGGGCACAAAACCAATGCCGCGCTCCCCCGCCCGCAACCGCGTCACATCCCTTCCCATCAAAGTAATCCGGCCACTCACCACTTCTTTCAAACCACAAATAGCCTCCAATATCGTCGTTTTGCCACAGCCGGTTTTTCCCATCAACACCCCATGCTCCCCCGTAGGCACTTCAAAGGAAATACCATCGATGCAAAAGTCCCCCGCTCTAACGGAAAGCTGTTCAACTGCGATCATTTTTTATAATACAAATTTCTTCCGGCTCTCCCGACCCCACATTCTGACCGCAATCAATACCACCACCGCGATCGACACCATCATCAGTGATACAATCACCGCACCTTCCAAATTACCAATACTGATCTCCAGAAATACTGAAGAAGACAACACTTCGGTGCGCCCACGTATGGTTCCCGCAAAAACCAGAATCGGACCAAACTCCCCCATCGCCCGAGTCCAGGCCAAAGTGCCTGCCGTTGAAACCCCCCGCCAAGCTTCCGGCACCACCACTCGAATAAAAGCCTGCGCCCGGTTGCAGCCCAAAGTCAGCGCCACCTGCTCGGCACGCGGACTGATTTGATCAAAGGTATTGCGCATCGTGCGAACCGCAAAAGCCGCCGCCACGGTGAACTGGGCAAGAATCACCGCAGGCACCTTGTAAGTAATGCCTGCATCCATGCCCTCCGGCATGAAAGGACCAAAGATCTTGCCAAACATCTCTTCAAAGCTCGGTCCGTCTATTCCCAACCACTCCCATGGCGGCATCTTATTGAACAAAATCAGTAAACTCAAACCCACCACCAAGGGCGGCAACACAATCGGAATATCCAGCACCGCATCAATCAGAGCCTTGCCACGGAAATCATAACGCGACAGCAAATAACCAATCGGCAAAGCCACCATGACCGACAACAGCGCGGTCACCGTGCAGGTGAACAAAGTCAACTTCACCTAACTCTGAATATACTCATCTGCTAGAATCGCTTTAAATTCCTCCCAGCCCACATTGCTCACCGAATAAAACACATCCGCCATCAGCATCCCGCCGATCAACAGCAGATACATCACGGCAATGCCGATCATTGCCGCAAAAAACGGAACATCCGAGCGGACTTTAACTGGTGAGTGATCCGCCACAGTTTATTGCTTTTTTTTGCCCTCTTCTTCTTTCCCCAGTTCCCAGCGAAAACCATGTTTCATGAATTTCTTCTTACCCTGAGCCGACACCGCTGCGGTGAAAAAGCGATCGAGCAAATAGCGGTGTTTTGAATTTTTAGCCACCGCATACGGTTGATGGGCAATCGCATTGGGACGATCAATACCCACAATTTCATAATCATCCACCGTCGATTGACTGGCCATGGCGTTGCTCTTATAAACAATCACCGCATCCAAGGAGCCCGTCTTAACCTGATTGACCAAAAAATCCCCGGTGGGCGAATCCATTTTGATATTGCCCGAATCCACCACCTTTTGATACAAACCCTCTTCTTCCAACAGATACTTGGTCAGGAAACCCAAGGCCGATTTCTGCGGATGGGCAAAACCCAAACGAATCCCTTCTTTTGATAAATCCGTCAGTTTGAGAATCCCTTTAGGATTGCCCTTTTCGGTAAGAATCACCATCTCATTAGCTGAAACCAAAGTGGATTCTAGAAAACGGTCTGCCACCATTTGCATAAACTTTACGTCGCAGGAAAAATAAGCGTCGGGTTTTTCTCCGGCTTTCATTTGCGAGACCAATACCCCACAACCATTGAACACCGGCGTGATCGTCACCCCTTCACGTTTCTCAAAGGATTTGATAGTATCCTGAATCGCCGGACGCAACATCGCACCGCTGAACAATAAAATATCAGGCTTCAGCGCCCACTCGTCCCCATCAACCACGTCATATCCTTCTTTCTTGAATACCGGCAAACCCTTGTCTTTGGCGCTCAAATAACGACAGAACCTCAAAGCTTCCGTCGGTTGCTTGGAAGCCGTCAAAACCCCAATTGTGATATTTTTCCTCTCAACATCAAACTCCGGCAGATTGACAAAATCAATTTCATCATACTGGTGAGTCAACGCGTCCCAGCAAATCACCACATCCACCGTGCCCAGTTTCAAGGCATTCGCCAATTCGTTCACTGTCGGCAACAAAACCGTTGGTTTCACATCTTTCCAAATACCATGTTTACTAAGAACCTTTTTGGTGAACTTGCCCACCGACGCCGCATCCGGGTTGGCAATGCCTATTTTTAAATCTTTACGCGTCAAATCCGCCAGTTTGCTCAATCCTTTGGGATTACCCTTGGGCACTCCGAAACCCGCGCGCATGAAAGCCACCGGCATGGTTTCTTCCAGCAATTTTTTACCCTTGGCGATATCCGTGTAACTCGAATCGGCTGCCAGGTAAATATCGCCCGGCGCGATCTCCAAACTGCTCAACAATGTTCCCGAACCGCCATATTGCAGTTGCACTTTCACCCCGTATTCTTCTTCATATTTTTTTGCTACCTCAGCCACCGGAGTCTTGATACCCGCTGCGCAAAACATCACCAGGGCCTTAGTCTTGTCCTTACCACCTCCGCCGCCACAAGCCCCCAGTAAAAAAACTGACAATAAAACCGCCGCCGCCCTGGTGAAGGGCTGCACCAAATACAAAAAAGAATTCTTAATTAAATACAACATCACAATTTTTTACAAATTTTACAATCAGGGTTTCGCACAATTTTCACCTTTTGCAGTTTCATCGCTAAAGTATCAAAATAAATCAAGCGGTTCAAGTTTACCCCCGACAAGCCCGCAATCAACTTAATCCCTTCCATCGCACCAATGTTGGCGATCAAAGCCGACACCGCACCGATCACCGGAAACCGACGTTTCCAATGCTCCGGCACCTCCGGATACAAACAGGCCAGGCAAGCCGTCTCACCTGGCACAATGGGAATCACCTGCCCCTCCATATTGAACATCGCACAATCAATCAACGGCTTCTGCTGCAACACACACTCCCGGTTCATCAAAAAACGTTCTTCAAATAAAGGAGCCGCATCAAAAACGATGTCCGCCCGCTCTACCAAATCCGCGGCATTGCCCTCGGTGAAATTTTCCGCCACCGTTTCAATTTCAATATGGGGATTAAATTGACGCAGGGTCTCAGCCGCTGCATCCACCCGGTTTTTACCCAAATAATCATGCCTCATCAATATCTGACGATTCAAATCATCCGGACGTAAATGACCGCCATGCACCAAAATCAATTTTCCAATACCTGCCGCCGCCAGAGACAAGGCCAATGGCCCACCCAGACCTCCTATTCTAGAAACCAGCGCCGTGCTGTTTCGCAATTTCACCTGCCCTTGTTCTCCCAAGCCAGGCACATTCAATTGCCATTCATAAATCGCCCGATCACGATCCGATAATTCGTTCTCAATATCTTCCATTGTTCTCGAATGACTCAGGATTCCTAATTCTTAACCTCCTGCGATCGGTGTCATCAGCATCAACACCTTCACTCCCTCCAGAGACAAATTTTCTTTATCCCCCGCCGCCTGTTCACCATCCAAGACCACCAGCAAAGTCGATCGAATACGCCCCTCCCCATCAAAAACCAGTTCACCAAATTTTTCACCATACACCTCCAGGCGTCCCTTTAACACATCCGCCACAGAATCCCCTTCAGCGACCTCAACCGCCTCCTCCGATGCTCCCACCACCGAGGCCAACTGGCCGGTGTAATCGATGGTTAAAGTCATTCTCCCTGCCCCTCCTTTTTCTCACCTTGCTGATCTGAAGAAATCATTTCACCTCCATCCAAATGCATCGCCGATTTTGCCGCGGCCTTGGCCCGGTCATCATGGGTCACCATGATCACCGCTCCGCCGTCATCAGCAAAGTCCGCCAAATGTTGCAGTATGATTTCCGAATTTTCCGGGTCGAGATTTCCTGTCGGTTCATCAGCCAATACCAACTCTGGAGAATGTAATAATGCTCGGGCCAAGGCCACCCGTTGCTGTTCGCCGATACTCAATTTGGACGGCACATGATGCAGCCGGTGACCGATATTAAATTTCTCTAACAATTCGCGGGCTCGATCCCCGTTTGATTCACCGCCTGACGATCTGTTCGCCAGATCTCCTATCAATACATTATCCAACACATTGAGGTAGGGGATCAAATGAAACTGCTGGAAAACAAAACCCACGTGTTCGGCACGAAAAGCAGCCCGCCCCTCAGCTTTTAATTCATAAGGGTTTTTCCCCGCGATTTCGATCACCCCCTCATCCGGAGATAACAAAGCTCCGGTCATCAATAACAAAGTAGACTTACCGCAGCCACTCGGCCCATGCAAAGCGACAAAATCTCCCGCACAAATCTCAAAAGAAACGTCATTGACCGCATGTACCTCCTCCTCGGTGGTCACAAACCTTTTATGCAAGCCTTCTGCTTTTACGGCTATTGGTTGATTATCAGTCATAGCGTAACACGTCTGCTGGATCTTTTTGGGCAGCCATCAATGAAGGCAACCAGGCGGACACCGCCGCCAGAAAGGGAGCCGCGAGCAAAAGCCATGCACACTCGCTCACGCTGATCACCTCACCCAAAGTGATGCCATGGAAAAAACGTTCCTTCAGCAAAGGATAAATCACGGCAAAAAACACCGCCCCCAGCGAAGCCCCCAACAAACCCGCCACCACCGCTCTGGAAAGAAAAGCTGTCAGAATGATTTTCGAACTCACCCCAATCGCTCGCAACACCCCGATCTCCGTCACCCGCTCACGCACATTCATAAACGCCAACATCGCAATCCAAGCCATCGCAAACAGCAGCACGATAGGCAGTAAAACGCCCGCAAACCTTTCTCGCTCCGCACTCGCCTGCTTGCGGTGCTGCTTAGCCGTGGCAATTTGTTTTTGCGCCGTTGCCTTGGCCTTGGTCCGGGATTCCGCACGAGCCAAAGCAGTGCTTCCGGTCTCGGTGATTTGAGTATTTGGCAAAATTTGCATCAACTCCGCCCGAATTTCTCCCAAGCGATCCAGCGTCGCACAGTTGCATTCGAGCGCTTGGATCGCATTGATCAGTCCCTTTTTACCTAACAACTCCTGACACTCGGTTAGATTCATCCAAATCGTGATATCATCCTTACTGCCTCTTTCCTGATAAGCTTTGCTCAACTTGAAGGACTTGCCCTTGAACATCAACTCATCACCCAGCTTCAAGCCCAAACTACGATGCAGTTCATAACCGAGCACCAACTCACCCTTTTTCACCGGATCGATCAAAGGTGATTTAGGATCCCTATGCGCCAACGGCACTTCACCGCGCACTCCGATCAGAATCACATTACGTTTCTTTTCCGGCCACTCCAACTTCTGAGTCAGACTGGGAAGCAAATGATTGACCGTCACAATTTTTGAATTTGCCAGGATTGTCGCATACTCTTCAGGCATCGTCTTGGATGCATAACCCTGATCATAAACTTCACTCATATCCTGATCCTTGGGGAAAATGTAGATATTAAAACCCAAGCCCTTCATCGTTTTGCGGATATCGTCCTCCAACTGCTTCATCTCCTTCTGGGTATCCGCTTCCATCTTGGCAATAAGCGCATCCGAGTTCAACTCGAAGGACCGCATCGCCGCCAAAGTTGCCAGCACACACACAATCGCCAGTGCCGCACCCAGCAAAGCTAGAAAAAAATTTGTCTTGCGGTGAAAAATTTCCCGCATCACCAATCGCCTCAAATTCATATCAGTCGGCGTTCTTTTTGATCATTACCGTTCCCGCACCAATCACCACAATCACCAAACCAATGATCAATACCAAGGGCATCAACGGCATCCCTTGTTCTTGCGCTTCATCGGCATTTTGTTCTGGCGCCCCATCGCCCGTTCCGTCTTCACCCACTTGACCGGCAGCCTTCCCCTCATCCGCCTCCTCATTTACATGAGCCTGGTCAGGCACTTCCTTCGTCACCACCGTCGCGCCCCCTTGCGGTGCCGCCGCATGACTGCCTTTCATCGAATGACTGCCCTTGTTTTGTGACATCAGCGCCGCCGTGCCCTCCAAGGGCGGCAGCATTTTATCAATAATCACCTGACTGCCCTCCATCGCCGCATCCCAGTCCATCGCCACCAACAAATCCATCCCAGGGTTCTGATCCTTCACCTCACAGGAACATGCCCCTGTCAGATAAGCCGAATGCTCGATGACATTATCGTAATTAAGCCCCAGCCCGATCAAAGGCTCCAAAATCCGTCCACGACCAAAAACCGGAAACGCCATTGGCTCTTTGGAATATTCACCCAAGTCATCCTCCAAGTTCAACAACATCTGCAAAAACACTTCCTCCTCCACATCAAGTCGAGAAATCCTCAATACGGAAAAACCGATTTTTAACGGCACGTCTGATTGCAAAATATTCGCTTCATCCCCAGGGCGCATCTCTTTCTGTTTCTCGGTGTCATTTTTCCCCACAACTCCGTCGGGCAAAGTCAAAATTTTCGCAGCTTTGCCGGCATGTTCGATCAAAGCCTTTTCCGCCGCATCATCCTTTTTAGGGTCACCACTTTCCACCAATAACCAAGTAGCTGACTCCCCAGTCAAAATACGCTTGACCAATTCTTTCCGCAGCGGTGATTGCACAATTTTGCTCGCATTCTCAATTGTCGCATCACCACTCCAAATAGGCTTGGTCAAAAAACCACGCATTTTGCCCGGATAAAAAAGGTCGAAGCGAGCCACGCTACTGTTATTTTCGCCTTCGGCATCCACCTTGACCGTTATATTGGCAGGAAAGGCCTGATCCTGTGCCGCATCGCGCAAAGCTTTCAAAGCCGCCGCCTCCGCAGGTTTCAATCCTCCTTGAGCCGGCACACAAATCAACTCGTAAGGGTCCGCAGGCCAACGCTCCAACGCATATCGAAATACCGGAACCTGACAGGCCAGCAAAATCCCTCCGGCCGTTAAACTCAGAAATAAAACCAAAGTGAAAAGCCACCGGGGTGGGGTGATTGGGCGGGGGGATATCTTCATAACAAACGCTGTGTGCTAATCTGGCACCCTACAGGCTCAAGTTCAAGCGCACTTTACAGAGAAATCTGACGAATCCCCCTGTTGAACCTTACTCAATTTTTCAACCAGCAAAGTCAACAGTTGCCGGTAAATCCTGCTAGCTGACACCATTCACTTCGGGAAAATCGGGGTAAAATTCCACAGTTGATTCAATAATCCCTTGGGTTGAGCCACCGCATCCTGCAGTTGCCCCTTGTAAATTACCCGGATCACATAACCCACATCCCGCGCAGGTTGCACCGCCCCCCCTTCCATACGAAGCGGCAAATCATACAAAAATTCCATCACCTCGGCTTGCTCGATCGTCCAGTCTGGCAGAATCGAGATCCAATTCACATCCGGTGCCCCCGATTGAATCAAATGAACCCTCTCCGCATCCGCCAGATCAAAAAAGAAGACTTGGATCTCCACTTTGGAAGGATCTATTTTTGCGAGTTTTTCCTTCTTTGCCACCTTTTCATCCTCTTCACCATCTTCGCCCTCGCTTTTTTTACCGCCAAGTTTCGCCCCCCTGCGCGCAATCGGCAAAACCAGACGCAGTCGCCGCGTCTCCTTTTTCTCCCGCGCTGCTTCGCCCCCCTCCAAGTCAATCTGCAACGACAAATCCACTTCCCCAATCTTCAACAACGCTTGACTACTATTTTCCTGGCTTTCCCGCCTTTTGATCTCAGCCTCAATAAATTTCACATAACGCTTCACCCCGATGGCCGTCAACTTGGCAACCTTGGCCGCATCCAATTCACGCCCCAATTCAAGCTGGATCACCGGATAATGCGCCGCCTGCAGCGCCGGGCCGCGACCAAAACGAATGCCGGCATCCTTTGCACCCGCGCCTGCGACAATCTGCCCTTGGATCAGAGTCGCCAGCGCCAGATTCTCTGCATCAAACAAATTGCCTGCATAAACCGTCTGTTCCCCTTTCGAAATCGAATTTCCCACATACACCGGCGCCCCCGCCGAAGCGAGAATTACTGAGCGCACCTCGTCTTTGGACAAATCCTTCGCCCCAACCACCACTCGCAACATCACCGAGCCTCCCACCCCACCGGAATGCCGCGCTTTCATCGCCACCGGTTGCCCCGGCAACGTCACTCCCCATGGCCCTGATGCCGTTCCCACCCGCACTTCCACATTTTCGATCCGCAAATGCTCACGCAACAGCTCGATCAACACATCCGCATTAGCCACCCCTTCTCCCGAAGCATTTTCGATCAGAATATGCCTTACCGAACTCGGTTGCATGTGACTGGTCGGTCTGAAAATCAAATCCATCACCCCGCGCAGATCAGCCACCGAGACAATCGCCGTCCTTCCCTTGCCCTCAATCGGATACTGCAATTCGTAACGCAGCCCGTTGATTTTAAACTCCCGGCTGCCTAATTTCGCTTTAAGCACCACCGCAGAGCTCTGCAGCAAGACCTGCCCACTGCGCACTTCCGTTTTGCGAAAACCATACATCTTGGCCACGTTCTCCACCGTCACATAAGGCCGATAGTGCCTCATCACCACCCCCCACTTCGCCGTTTGGTCTGCCGCCTGCGTCAGAACCGCTGCCCAACAGAAAACCAGCAGCCCTAAAAGGCCACTTTTGCGCAGGCCAAAACAAGGCCTGGCACTCTTTCGGATATCATCAAATCGAATCATCGAAGTCCATTCTACGCAGAACTTGCCTAGAACACACAATTAATGCAAGAAAATCCTAGACTAGCCCCTTGCTCCTTAGTAGCATTCCGCGTGAAAAACATCACCGAAATGCTCAAAGCCAATCGCTCGGATGACCTTGCTCAACAGCAGGCCGTCGTTACCGAGCTGTTTCCCGCCGAGCTGCTGGGTGATGACCTGGCTGGGATCGAAACCGCCATCGCCGATCAGGCTGAAGCTTTCGACCCCGCCGTAGCGCCTTATATTTCCTACATCTGCAATACCAAAGGCAAACGCATCCGTCCGGTGCTGACCTTTTTATCCGGCGGAGCCACCGGCGGCAATACCGAGGCTCACACCAAGCTCGCCACTACTTTAGAGCTGATCCACATGGCCACCCTCGTCCATGACGACATCATCGACGAAGCCGAAATCCGTCGCCAGGCCCCCACTGCCAATGCCAAATGGGGCGCATCGCTCAGCGTTTTGCTTGGAGACAGCCTATTTGCGCAAGCCTTGCTGCTTTCCACCGAATTTAACGACGCTTCCATCGGTCGCTCCATCGCCCAGTCCACCAAGGACGTCTGCACCGGAGAGATCATCCAGACCCAGCGCCGCTTTGACTTCCAACTTTCCCGCGAAGATTATTTCGAAATCATCCGTCTGAAAACCGCCGCCCTTTTTGCCTCCGCGATGGAACTCGGCGCAAGGCTCAATAATCAAAGTGAAGCCATACAAGAGCAATTGCGTGATTACGGTATGAAAATCGGCACCGCTTATCAGATTTACGACGACTGCCTCGACCTCACCGGCGACGAGGCCACCGTGGGCAAAACCCTGCGCACCGACCTCAACAAAGGCAAACTCACCTTACCTATTCTCAACCTGATCGATCAAGCCTCATCCGCACAACGAGCCAAGCTCAACAAATTGCTGATCCAAAAAGAAGCCATCGACATCTCCGCCCTCGGCAGTATCGCCGACTACGAAGGCTCAATCGAGTCCGCCGTGCAAACCGCCAAAAATCTCGTCAACGAAGCCCGCGAGTGCCTCGAATGCCTCGAAGACAACGACCACACCGACGCCCTCGGCCAAATCACCCTCTACCTCGACGGCCTGCTCGACAGCTGCTGCGAAGGCTAAAACGCCCCCCGCCACCCCCAAATCGCAAAACAAGAACAAATCCGCATGAGGTCTGACCTCATTTAACTGGCCCAACACAAGCATAATATTGCAATAGGCCTGACCCATTCTGATGCCTGGCTCACGTTGATCCCGTCACAATCCTTTCTTATCCGCGCCCATCCACTAAATCTGCGGTAAAAAAACTCAAACTCGGAACTAATCGTTTAATTCGCCTTTTAATCAGCGGTTCTCATTTCCCCCGCACATCTAGCTCCTCAAAGCCCAGCAGCCTGAACACCTGTTGCTCTCCCACCCGGAAATCATCCGCGTCCGGATCCTTTAAGCTCGGATCCTGCACCATACTGCCACGCTCCCCCCCCCGAGCTCTCTGCTCGCGTAAAAAATCATCCGCCCATTTTTTATCCGCGGAATTGAAATACAAGTTGTAATCCGATTGGCACGAACTCAAAGAAGCTGGTGCTTGCACTCGTCCTCCACGCTTCCAGCCCTTTTGATGTTCATACAAAATCGCCTGCCCCGCCTCCCGCGATACAAATATATTGCGCTGCACCCGTGATCCCTTCACTGGCGCTCCGCTGAAAACCAAATATCCCCGCTGATGAATCACCGACTTCCCCTCCGGAGTCCGCGATCTCAAATCATAAATGATATTATTGAGAATATCATTTCTCCCTTTGCTTATAATCCCCTCCCCACACACCCGGGCGATCACATTTTTTTCGATCACCACCCCATGCTGGTCATCATCACAGCGAATCGCCGCATTCATATTCGCCGTTGTCACATCATGAATAAAATTATGCCGCACCCGGTTACCCTTGCCCGTGCCTGACACATAAATCGCGTTACCGTCCCCCATCACTTCCATGCAATGCGAAATATCATTGTAGGCAATCATATTAAAACGCCCATGCATCAAAGGCTCTCGCTTCAACCAACTGCGTTCCTCACCCTCCAGTAATAAATTCAACTCATCCCAGCGCACCGTGCGACTCGACTCCTTACGCCCTTCTCGATCCAGTTGAGTCCGTCCGCTCACCACGATCGCCGTATAGGGCACATGATGAATCCGATTTCGCACGATCTGGTTCATCCCGCTTTGCCAAATAAAAATCGCCGGAGAATGTTTCCACACACGTCCAATATGATGCAATTCATTATCAGCAACCACATTAGCCTTGTTAACGTCCTTCATCCCCAATCCATAACCCGCCATCAACACCCCCACCCCACCAAGTTGGGAAAACTCACAGCGCCTTATTTCATTACGCTGACAGTGCAAATCCAAGCGAATCCCAGCCGCTCCACTGTCCACAAAACGACACTGGGTAAAGCTGCAATCCTCCGCACCCCGCAGACGAACCATCGCCGAAGCTTGATCATGCATTTCCCAATCATGCTGCAAGCCCCTACCAGACTTACTCGCATCCCAGGCAAAAGCATTGGCCTGGGTAAAAGCCAAACGATGAAAACTCAACCCCTTCACCGGTTGGTCCCGTAAGTCCGTCTCATCAACTTCCCCCTCAATCAGTATCAACTGCGTCACCCGCCCCGCCAGCACCTGCTTACCCGGCTTCCCCCCTTCTATCGGCCACAAATACAGCTTCCCTTTTTTCACATCGTGAACCCATTCACCAGGTTCATCCAACACCGCCAACACATTCTCCACCCACAAACTTCCCTCAGGAAAATAAGCGGCAGGCGGCGGCACCATTGCATAAGTGGCCGGCTCTCTCGTTTTGATCAATCCACTTTCACCATCCACACTCTCCACCGACAGCCGATTCATAACCCATGGGTATTTGGGCACCAACTCGATTTCAGCCCCAGCAAGATTCCCCAGTTTGTTCACCCAAGCCTTAGGCAAATACAAATGCCGCTGATCAATCGCCCGCCGAAAACGATACGGCACATCGGCAGGAGGTTTGGCCAATGACTGCATCCCCTCGCTACGCGCCCGAGGCAGCATTTTCCTCCCATCAAACAGAGTCCGTATCTGTGCCCATCCCTGCGGCACATCCATCTGCCAGACATTCGCCATCTCACTCTGCCGCCATTCCCCCGGTAAAAAACTCGCCCCGCTCAACACGGCATTCTCTCCCGGATAACTCGCATACACCACCCGCGATCCGGCGCCTGCACTGTCTTGTAGAGAAAATACCACCGTTCTCTCCATGTGATAAGTCCCCCCACGCAGCCACACCCGGATTTCTTTCCCCGGGCCTCTGTTCACCTGTCGCACCGCATCTCTAGCCCGCTGCAAAGTAGCAAAAGGAGCCGATTCACTGCCCGCCTGCTGATCATCACCATTCACCGCAACAAAAAACTCCACCTTCTCCGCTGCCGATACCTGCCACCCGAAGCCCATCATCAGGCAGCCCCCGAGCAGACTCAAAAAACATCTCCCCCCTTTTCGCCCCCCCTGGCCGATCTCTTTAAACCATGAAACCATATCCGTCACAATAAGCTAAACTCATTGCCGATCAGCCAAAAAAATGCCACCTTGCCCCATTATGAAACCCACCCCTCAAGAATCCGACCTTTCAACCCTCGGCCGCCGCGACCTTTTACTCTCAGCTGGAGCCATCGTCGGTGGCCTGGCCTGCGCCACAGCTCCCAGCCTACTAGCACAAAAAAAGCCTTCCACCAAGCCCTTTACCTATTGCCTCAATACCAGCACCATTCGTGGCCAGGAACTCACTATCGAAGAGGAAATCGACGTCGCCGCCAAAGCTGGTTATGACGCCATCGAACCCTGGTTCCGCAAAATCAATCCCTACATTGAAAAAGGCGGCTCACTGAAAGACCTGCGCAAACGCATCGACGATCACGGTCTGCAAGTGCCCAGCTCAATCGGTTTTGCCAAATGGATCGTCGACGACGACAAAGTTCGCGCTGCCGGCCTCGAAGAAGCCAAACGAGACATGGACACCATCGCCCAACTCGGCGGCACACGTCTTGCAGCTCCTCCCGTGGGCGCCACCAAAGAAGCCGGCCTCGACTTACATCGCGCCGGCGAGCGCTACCGCGCCTTATTGGAACTCGGTGACAAAATGGGTATCGTGCCCCAGGTCGAAGTCTGGGGATTTTCCAAAAATCTCTACCGCCTGTGTGACTCCGCATCCGTCGCCATCGCAGCCGACCACCCCAAAGCCTGTGTTCTCAGTGACGTTTACCATCTCTATAAAGGCGGTTCAGCCTTCGAAGGCTTGCGCCAACTCGGCCCTCAATGCCTGCAAGTCATCCACATGAATGACTACCCCAATATCCCTCGTGAAAAAATCGGTGACGCCGACCGCGTCTTCACCGGCGACGGCATCGCCCCTCTCGGCCAGGTCTTCGATATCTTCTCCGCCATCGGCGCCCATCCCGTGCTCTCCCTCGAACTCTTCAACCGTGACTACTGGAAAATGGACGCCTACAAATGCGCCAAAATGGGACTCGACAAATTAAAAGCCAGCGTAGCCAAATACACTTAGAACCGTCCTCACACCCTCGGCGTGATCCGTCTCTTAGCGATCCCCTGAAACCTCGCTTTGCCAGAGATATCTCCCTGGCGAAAAATATTAAGCAAAATCCCTATCCCCGCCATCACCGCCATCAAAGCCGATCCGCCATAAGAAATAAACGGCAAGGGCAAACCCGTGTTAGGCAGCACCGAAGTCGTCACCCCGATATTCACCACCGCCTGCAAACTGATAAAACTCACAATGCCAACTCCCAGCATCGTACCAAAACGATCGCGGGCGTGAAAGGCAATGGTCAGCCCCGCCACAGAGATCAATAAAAAAGCAAATACCACCGCCAAGGTCACCCTCAAACCCAGCTCCTCCCCGATCATCGGAAAAATAAAATCCGTATGAGCAAAAGGCATATACAACATCTTTAATCTGCCCGACCCCAGCCCCATACCTTCCACGCCCCCCGAACCCAAGGCCATCAAAGCCATCCACTGCTGCAAGCCCACCCCCGAGCGATGCAAGTCCGGATGTAAAAAGGCCGTCAAGCGTTCCATTTTATCCGGACGCTCTAAAACCATCAAGGTGAATGCTCCTACCGCAAGCGCACTGCTCATCGCCAGGTATTTCCAATCCGTCCCCCCCACAAACATCAACACAAAAACCACCGCAGAAAGAATCACCGTGGTTCCCAAATCCACCTCGAATAAAACCAAAGCCACCATCAAACCCGAGATCAATCCCGGAAACAGCAGCCCGGACCTGAACGGCTTGCCCTCATCAAAATAACGCGCGAACCAGTGCGCCATTACCACCACCATCGCCAGTTTTGCCAACTCGGAAGGCTGCAAGCTGAACACCCCGGCGATATTGATCCAACGACTTTCACCATTAAGCGTCTGCCCGACTCCAGGCACAAAACACAAGGCCAGCAACAGAATGCAAATCCCGTAAATCAACCACACCATCTTCTGCAACAGATGATAATCAATGTTAGCCATCATCATGCAGACCATGCCAGCAAGAACCACCCACACCAGCTGGCGTTTGACATCGTAATAGACATCCTCACTGGGCACATCGATACCAAACACACTCGTGCTCACTAACATAATGACGCCCACCCCCAGTAGAAAAACCACCGCAGCCATCATCACCTGTGCGCTCCACTTAGTCATGATATCATAGTTTCTTGAGTGAGAAAAGCCCCTTCAAAAGCAGCTTGAACAGATGTCTATTTAGCAGAAATTTTCAAGACCTGTCCCACTTGCAACAACTCAGGTTTGTCCAATTTATTCAATGACATCAAGGTAGAATAACCAACCCCGGTCTTGCGGGCAATCGAATACAAATTATCACCCGATTTCACCGTGTAAGTCCCACCCTTATTCGACGAAGAAACCGTATTTTTCTTTTTCACCACCACAGGTTTGGCCACGATCGCCTTTACCGGCTTACTTACCTTGGCCACATGCGCCACTTTGGGAGCCGTCTTTGTCGCTGAACTCCCGACAGGCTTTGCCTTCAGCACTTGTTTAGGCGCAGCAAAGTTATCCTTATTCGCCGCATCCTTACCATTGCCCACCACCAACTCCTTTTTCTCAGGAACCGTCAGCCATTTGCCCGCGTAAAGTTTGTCACCCGTATGCAGATCATTCAAACGCCTCAACTCAGCCACACTCACCCCCTGGTCACGGGCGATGCTCACCAAAGTCTCCCCGTCGGAAACCCGGTAAACCGACATCCCCTGGCGTGATGGGTCCGCTACGATCACAGGATTCCTGCGCTCCACTTTCAACGGCTCTTTCACCGCCTGTTTGACCGGAGCAGCATTGACTGATACCGCCAATTCCTTGGCTGCTGATTTTTTCGATTTTTCATCCAGCTGTTTGTCATCGATCCCACTGGTATCGGTTATAGCCGCTGGTGACGAAGCTTTTTCGATCATCTTGAACGCTAGAATTCCACCCACTGCAACCAAATGCAGAATCAAAACGATGGTGAAAACCCGGGTCAACTTAACTTCGGCTCCATCGAGATACCATTCGGGTTCATCGCTCACATGCGCCGGCAAGCGTTGGGTTCCTTTAAACAAAGATCCCATCAGTCCGCGACTTGTTGATCCTCCTCTTTTTCTTCTCTTTGTTTTTTTCATACTTGTTCTCCTATTTGGGGTTTGATCTGTTTGACAAAATTTTTAAAACACTCACCACGCTCAACGTAACCACTGAACATATCGAAGGACGAAGTTCCCGGCGAAAACAGCACCACCTGCCCGCTTCTCGCTGCTTTAAAAGCACTCTCGACTGCCTGCTGCAGAGAATCTGCTTTTTGACAAGGCACTTGGTCTTGCCACACAGCTAAGATCGAATCCGCCACTTCTCCAATAGCCAAAACCTGATCCACATGAGCCGTGACCCGCTCCGTGATCTCGCTATAATCCAAGCCCTTGTTCTTGCCTCCTACAATCAGCACCACTTTTTCATCCTGACCTCGCAACGAGCTCTCCAAGGCATGCAAATTGGTCGCCTTGGAGTCATTGACAAAAACCACCCCGTCGATTTCAGCCACCTTTTCACAGCGGTGGGCCGGCGCTTCATATTCCAACAAAGCATCATTCATATCCTCAAAAACAATGCCCATAGCATGCGCCGCAGCCATCGCCGCCATCATATTTTCAGCATTATGACGCCCGTGCAATTTGCCCGACGTAAAATCCACCAGCGCCTTGCCATGATAAAAAATCTCCCCCGCCTCATAAGTAAAGTCCGCCTGCGCACCAAAAGCGCTGAAACGAACCGTCTGCGCGACAATCCCCTCCGGCACATCTTCCGCATTCACAATGGCTGTATCCTGCGCACTTTGATTTTCAAAAATCCGCAACTTGGCCCGACGGTATTCATCCAGCGAGTGATAACGATCCATGTGATCCGGAGCAAAATTCATCCACACACTCACCTGCGGACAAAAACGATCGATCTCTTCCAATTGAAAAGAGCTGACCTCCAATACCACCACATCCCAGGCATCCTCCAAGGCCACTTCCGAATAAGCCTTGCCATAATTACCCGCGGCCACCGCCCGCTTGCCATTTGCATTCAACAAATGCGTTAGCAACTCAGTGGTAGTGGTCTTGCCGTTGGTGCCAGTGATCGCTACCACCGGACGATCGTCGCGTTGAAAAGCAAACTCGATTTCACTGATCATCGACGCCCCGGTTGCGAGGAAACTTTTCACCAAGTCCGTCTCCCGGTCAATGCCCGGACTCACCACAATCAAATCAACGTCCACAGGTGCCTTCAAGGCCTCCGAGCCACAACACATTTCAATACCAACAACTCGCAAATCCTCTCGAGTATCAGAAAAACGCTCCGCCTCAGCGGTGTCAAAAATACACACCAAAGCCCCGCCGGCCAAAGCCAGACGTGCGGCGGCGATGCCACTGGCACCCCCTCCCAATACAGCTATTTTTTTGCCCTGGTCTTTCATTTTAACGAATCTTCAAAGTCATCAAGCCCAACAATGCGAACATGATCGAAATGATCCAAAAACGAGCGATCACTTTACTCTCCTTCCACCCCATCAGCTCAAAGTGATGATGAATCGGCGCCATCCTGAAAATACGCTTACCGGTGAGCTTGAAGCTCAACACCTGCAAAATGACCGATACCGCTTCCAATACAAACACCCCGCCTACGACCACCAACAAAACTTCCTGCTTGGCACAAATCGCGATCATCGCCAGCAAACCGCCAATCGCCAGTGAACCGGTATCCCCCATGAAAACTTGCGCTGGGTGGCAGTTGAACCACATAAAACCCAGACCCGCACCCACCATCGCCGCACAAATAATCGTCAACTCACCCACCAGAGCCTGATGCGGCAATAGCAAATAATTCGCCGCCACGGCATGCCCGGTCACATAAGTGAGCAAAGCATAAGCCATCGCCGATGACAGCATGCAACCCGTCGCCAAACCATCTAGGCCATCCGTCAGGTTCACCGCATTGGAACACCCAATAATAACCACCGCCATGAACACATAAGCGAACCAACCCATGTCATTGATCACCGGTTCTTTGAAAAACGGCACATACAGTTGTTTCATGTGCTGCGCCGTCTCAGGATGCACCGAAAGGAAATGAATCGCAGCCACCGCTACCAAAAACTGCACCAGCAGTTTCACTTTACCATGCACCCCCTCCGATGTTTTTTTAGTGACTTTTAAATAATCATCGACAAAACCCAAAGCTCCCAAAGTGGCACCGACAAACAGCACCGCCCAGATCATCGGGTTATCGAGCCGCGCCCACAACAAAGTCGAAACAATCACCGAACCAATCAGCAACACCCCACCCATCGTTGGTGTGCCCCCCTTGCCACCGTGCAATTCGGCCAATTTATGCACCTCACTTGCTTGACGGAGGGGTTGACCTGCCTTCAAGGAAATCAGTTTCAAAATCACCCGGTTTCCCAACAACAGACACAACAGAAAAGCCAGCATGCAAGCTCCCGCTACACGGAAAGTCTGCGACTCAAAAAGCCTCAGCGCCGAGAAATGCTCACTCCATTCATGTAAATAATACAACATCCGTTTTTCAGTCGTTTAAAATTTTGATCACTTTTTCCATTCCCGCAGAACGGCTGCCTTTAACCAACAAAAGATCGCCCGCACTCAGATTCTGCTGCAAAAACAGCCCAGCCTGGTCACAATCCGCAAATTCCTTCACCACCACTTCCCCCTCCAGCGACTCAGCCATCAAAGCAGGCAAATCCCCCACCGTCACCAGCAAGTCAACCCCCGCCCGCGCCACCTCCTTAGCCAAAGCACGGTGCTCACTCTCCGCATGCTCACCCAGTTCCGCCATCACCCCTAGGGCCGCACAACGCCGTCCCTCACACGGCAAAGTTGCCAGAGTTTGCAAGGCCGCCACCATCGAATCCGGATTGGCATTATAACTGTCGTCCAAAACTTCAACGCCATTGATCTGCCGTTGCTGCAATCGCCCACCCGTCAATTTTGCATCAGCAAGACCTGTAGCAACATCCGACCAATCCACTGCCATCACCTTGGCCACCGCAGCCGCCAACAAAGCATTCACCACCATGTGACGCCCGGGCACATCAATCTGCACATCGCAGCATTTGCCATCACCATCGACGATCTCAAAACGAGTACCGCTTGCCGTTTCAACTAAATTCTCAGCACGCAAGTCACCACAAGCGATTCCCACCGTCATCAGCGTCGCTCGACTGCGCGCAGCAATGCTCGCGGTAAAAGCATCGTCCTTCGGCATGATCAAAAACCCATGCTCGGACAAACTCTCCGCCAGCATGCCCTTCTCTTCAGCGATCGCTTCACGCGATTTCATATGCTCCAAATGCGCCACCCCCACGTTCGTGATCACCCCGATATCAGGCGCGGCGATCTGCGCCAGCAACTCGATTTCACCCGGATGACTCATCCCCATTTCCCACACCCCTACCCGGTCAGCGGCTGCCGTCGACAACACCGTCAACGGCAGGCCAATGTGATTATTCAAATTCCCCGCAGTCGAGCTGACCTCATGGACTTGCTGCAAAATCGACTTGATGAAATCCTTGGTGCTGGTTTTGCCATTACTCCCCGTCACCCCCACCACTTGAAAGCCACTCAAACTCTGACGGTACTTCCTCGCCCATTGCTGCAGCGCCGCCAGCGTATCCTTGACATGAATCACTGCTCCGGTCAGCTGCTCAGTATCAGCCGTCAACTGACTTACCAGAACTCCACTCGCTCCGTTCTGCTGCGCCTGCACCACAAAGTTATGCCCTTCAAAATTCTCCCCCGCCAAAGCCACGTAAAGATCCCCCGCCGCCAACGCACGCGTATCCTTGGAAACCCCTGTTACCAAATCAGCAGGCCGCCCCTGAATCAGGGTCCCGCCGCACATTGCCGTGATGTCCCCTAAAGACAAAGCTCTCATTCCTCGTCCCTCCTCTCTTCATCAAACTTTCCGCTCTCGAACTCTTCTTCCGCCAGACGCTCCTCTTCCAAACGCTCCGCCTCGATTTCCTCCGCGCGCTCCTCCACCGTTGCCGCAATGTAATTCCGTGCCATCTTCCTATCATCAAAGTCATGTCTCACCCCATCGATTTCCTGATAGTCCTCGTGCCCCTTGCCCGCGATCAAAACAATATCCCGCGCTCCAGCCATATCAATAGCCGCCCGAATCGCCTTGCGCCGATCGGCGATCACCTGATGCCGTCCCCGCTTCATTCCCGCCACCACCTGCTCAATGATATCTTCCGGATTCTCACTACGCGGATTGTCCGAAGTGACAATAGCCAGATCGCTCAACTCCGCCACCGCTTGCCCCATCTTGGGCCGCTTGTCACGATCACGATCCCCACCGCAGCCAAACACCGTAATGATACGCTCAGGCTGCAAGTCCTTCAAAGTAAGCAAAGCCTTCTCAATCGCATCCGGAGTGTGTGCGTAGTCCACATACACTCGGAAGTTTGTCTGGCGACCGCCCACCGACTCCAGACGCCCAGGGATCTGCAGTGCATTGGCCAGATTGGCAACCGCCTCACGAAGGTTCAAATTCAATCCCTGAGCCGCCGCCAGAGCCGCCAGAGTATTATAAACATTAAAACTGCCAATCAAAGGTGTGCGCACCAACATCGAGCGGCCCTTCATCTCCAGTTGGAAAACCGTACCATCCAGATTGGAGCGAATATTCGAAGCTCGAAAATCACAC
>JAJRVS010000023.1 GCA_024277195.1 Verrucomicrobiota bacterium
ATATCAGCTCTGGATGAGCGGACGGGCAAGGTGCGGTGGCAGAAAAAATACGACTATAAGTTTCGTAATATGTTGGGCAGAGGCCCGCTGGCGATCCGACCCTATGATGACTGGCAGGCTTATAATGCTGAGCACGGTTTGTTACTGACGGGCAAGTCAGCCGAGATGCGGGCTATTGATGTGAAGACTGGTGAAGAAAAATGGCATTCCGCCAATGCGGGTTTGCAGCCGCTGATTTTGGGAGGAGACAGTTTTATCAATCAGGGAGGGCATCGTTACGAGGTGACAACAGGGAAAATCCTGACCAAAAAACCTTTATTCAAGCGAGGAGCGTGCAACTACACGGTGGGCAGTGACAGTCTGTTGTTTTTGCGCTACAAAAGCGCGGCTTACGTGGACTTGGACAAGGGGCAGCAGTTCAGTCTGCGCAATCTGAGGAGTGGCTGCAGCAACAGCCTGGTGGCGGCGGGAGGCTTGTTGAATGTGCCGAGTTTCGCCACGGGCTGCGTGTGCAACTACCCTCTGCAGACTTCGTTTTCGATGGTGTATATGCCGGAGACTGGCAAATGGGCGGGGGACAAACCGCTTCCGGTATCGCCAGAGAAAAAATGAGTGTTCTTTCTGATAAAATCAGGCTTCGTTTTTTTTCTCGGCTAGCACTCCGGTGGGGGTGAAGACCTGTTGGTCGAAGAAGGTGTTGAGTTCTTTGGGATCGCCGAAGTGGTAGGCTGCATAGAAGATGGCTGCGAGGATGAGCGGGGCAAGAATGGAATGCAGGATGATGATGACCAGCCCGTGGGCGACGCTTTTGTGATAGATAATGGATATGAACAAAGCGGCGACACCTAGACTGACCAGGGTGCCTACGGCAAGAATCGCGTTCATTTGCTCAGGGTAACGACCGAGCAGGAATAAATAAACCAGGATAAGGATGCCGCTCAGGAACCAAGCTCCGGGCAGGGCTATCACTGCACGCAAGGGATTGATTCTGCGAGTGACGAGGAAGGCGCTGACCCAGAAAGAAAACAGGTAGAGCACAAGCGGTAAAGCTATGAAAATGATCGCCAGATAAAAATGGGGTTGTTGTAATTTATCGTTGGGCACGCTTTGCAGGAATGCCGGGGAAACCAGCGTCATCCATCTGGAACTGGGTTCGAGTTCAGAACTGGTGAATTTGATTTCATCTTCGGAATCAGCAACCTTGACTGTCAAGGTTTTGGTTTCAAAGTCGAAGTGACTCAGGCTTCCGTAAATAGTGTCTTTTCCGTCACGCCGCCAATCAACATTAAACTCGAGAGCCTGGGACACACATGGTGTCAGCAAAGCGAGCAGCAATGTTAATACAAGGGGCGTGCGATACCAAAAGGGTAAAACAAATCGAGGGCGTGCGGGCATTGGGGGGTAGGAATTAATAATGATAAATAAAAAATCCGCAATGTTAAATGTCAGGAGTCTCCCTCGGTTCGCGGATCGCGGTTGAGCAATTCTCCCAGGGCTTCTTGAGCGGGTTTATTTTCATAAAGCACGGCATAAATCTGATCGATCAGGGGAGTGCGCACGCCTGTTTTTTTAGCAAGTTTATAGACGCTCTCGGTATTGGGCAAGCCCTCGGCGACTTGGGTCATTTTTTCGAGTGTTTCTTCGACGGTGAGGCCTTCTCCGATCATGCGACCGAAGCTGTTGTTGCGGCTGTGGCGGCTGTAACAGGTGACGATGAGGTCGCCCACTCCGCTGAGCCCTTGAAAGGTGCTGGCTTTGCCGCCGAGTGCGGTGCCGAGTCTTATCATCTCTGCCAGTCCGCGGGTGACCATGGCCGCTTTGGCGTTGTCGCCGAGCCCGAGGCCGTCGGCGATGCCTGCGGCGATGGCAAAAACGTTTTTCACCGTTGCTCCGATTTCGATGCCCTCCATGTCCTCGCGGGTGTAGGAGCGGAACCACGGCAGAGTGAAAACTTCCTGCAGGCAGACGGCGGTGTCGTGGTCGGGGCAGCCGATGACGGTGGCGGTGGCCATCCGGCGGGCGACTTCCTCTGCATGGGTCGGACCGGAGAGGGCGGCGATGGGGTTGTCGGGGAAAAATTCACGCAGCAGTTGAGTCATCGACAAGCCGGTGGCCGATTCGATGCCTTTGGTGCAGGCGAGAAAGATGGTGCCTTTTGACACTCCGGCTTGTTGCAGTTGTTTGATCACCAGACGAGCGACCTGGGAGGGCACCACCAGCAAGATGAGCGGGGCATCAGTGATATCTTCCAGACGGCTGGTGGCGCTGATGTTTTCCGGCAGATCAATGTCTGGCAGGTAACGGGCGTTCTGGTGGTTTTGGTTGATGTCGGCGAGAGCTTGCTCTTCGATTCCGTAGATGGTGGTGTCCAGTCCTCGTTCGCCGAGCACGATGGCCAGGGCGGTGCCCCAGCTGCCGGATCCGAGCACAGCGGCGGTTTTGAATTTTGATTCAGGCATCAGCTTGTGGTTGTGGTTTTTTAGATTTGGGGGTGAAACGGTTTTCGGTGCCGTTGCACAGTTTACGAATGTTGCTGCGGTGTTTCCAGGTGGCTAGAAGTGCTAGCAGAACTGTAAAGCTTATAAGCGGCACGTTCCATTCGTTTTGTGTGGCTTGTTGCACGATGGTTACGATGGGGATCGCCAGGGCGGCGCCAATCGAAGCAACCGATACGTAGCGAGTGGTGAAAAATAGGATCAGCCAGATGGCGACAGCGATGAGTAAGGGCAGGGGGATCAGGGGAATGAGCGCTCCGGCCGAAGTGGCGATGCCTTTACCGCCTTTGAAACGTAACCACAGGGTGTAGTTGTGCCCCATGATGGTGGCGAAAGCGGTCAGGATGTGGATCAGGCTTTGCTCGGAAAAGTGTTGGGCAATGAGGACTGGCAGCAGCCCTTTGAGCACATCGAGAATGAGGACGGGGATGCCGATGCCTTTGCCCAGAGTGCGCAAAACATTGGTGGCGCCGATGTTGCCACTGCCATGCTCGCGGATGTCGATGCCGCGTAGTTTTCCGGCAAGAAAACCAAAGGGGATCGATCCGATGAGGTAGCCGGTGAGGATCAGCCCCGCTGTGGTCAATGCTTCGTTTCCCGTCATGATGATAGCAGACAATCATGACAGATATATGGTAAAAGTCGATAGGGATGTTGCCAATCCGTTTTTCGAGGGGGGAGACGGTAATAGATAAGTGCCGCGGCCCTAAGCTGCTGATAGCTACGTGTTTCGCCTTATTAGGGCTGGAAGAGTTGGGTTTTTTACCCAGCGCTTCGCACTGGGCTGTATCATTGAGCACCGTTGGTGCAAAAGAGATGAAAGCAAACTGCCCTGTAAGGACAAAATGTGATAGCCCGGTGCGAAGTCGCTGGGGAGAACAATGATCCGGGTAGAACTGGTCTCAGGGCTTGGGGGTGTTTTTGCTGATTGAGCTTATGGCGTTTTGAATGGCATCGAGGGGTTTTGAAAGGTCGGCATCGAGTCCTGTGGTTTGCTGCAGCAGGGTTCCGTCGGCGGCAAGAATAGTGATGATATTGGAATGGGCAAAATCGAGCGTTGATGTTTTGCGGTATTTCATTCCAAGGGCAACCGCTAGTTCGAGCACTCCGTCTTCATCACCCGTGAGCAGGGTCCAGTGTTTGGGATCGAGTTGGTAGTTTTTTTCGAGTTCTTTCAAGCGCTCGGGAGTATCGGTTTCAGGATCAATCGAGATGAAAGAAAAAGTCACATGACTGAGGTCAGTGTTTTTTTCAATGAGGGCACGTTCGATCCGCTGGATGTTGGCGAGGATGCGAGGGCAGGCGAATTTGCATGAGGTGTAACCCATGGCAAGGATTCTGATGTTTCCTTTTAACTCGGAAAGTTTTATTTTTTTGCCATTTTGATCGAGCCATTCGGAATCAAGGTCATAAACAGAACCTTCACTCGCCGTTGCGGCCGGTAACTCAAAAGGGGAGGTGTTTGAAGACGGGGGCTGTCCAGAGCTGGAAAGAATGGTGGCTGAAAAAAACGCGAGCAGGATGAGTTTGTTCATGCTGAATATTAGGGTTGGTTGGTTTTGATGTTGCGGGCGCCGCGAAAGCCAAGATTGGATATGGTGTAGTTTCCCTTGAGGCTGGAGCGAAAGGCGTAGCGCATGAAGGCGGCATAGTTATGGGGATCTGCCGTTCCCAGAGCTCCGCCAGCGCAGAAGAGCGCTCGTTCCAGTCCGGAATCCCCACGGGATTCCCCAGTGACCATGCCGTTGTTGAAATCCCTCACCCACTCCCAGACCTGGCCATGCAACGCACGAATTCCATAAAAATTCGCCGGGGTGGTGGAAGTTTTGGTTTTGCTTGTAGGTTGGCTATACCACCTAAGCAAACGATTGGTAAAAGCGGGATCCTTGGAGGCATTGGCGCGGGTTTCATCAGCGGCCGCGACGTATTCCCACTCGTCCTCGGTGGGTAGACGTTTGCCTTTTGATTTCAGGTAGGCACGAACGGCAAACCATGAAACATTGGTGACGGGTTGGTCTGCGATTAAGTTTGCTTGCGCTCCGAGTTCGAGATCTCCCTGCCAATGTTTGAGGTAACCCCTATCAGCAAACAGGCGTTTCACTTGAGAGCGCCTCCACTTGGGGTGTTGGCGAACAAAGTCCAGAAATTCTTGGTTGCTAACCGGGTTCACATCAATGGAAAAAGACTTCACATTTATTATGGCTGCATCCTGAATATACAGAGGAGTGTAGCTGCCTGCCGGAACCCTGACCATATCAGGTAGGGGTTCAGAAAATAGTGAAATAAGGGTAAGGTGCAACAAAGAGAGGGCGATGACAGGGGTGGAACCTGGTATCAAATTCAGGGTAGGATTTTTTATTAACATCAATTCCAATGACTGCCTATTTTGCGGGTGTGATGCCCTTTGCTCGTATGGATTTCACCTGGTCGGGGGTGACTTCTGTTTTATTGTTGTCCCATTGACTATAGACATAGGTGAGAGCATTAGCGATGGATTCATCAGAGAGTCCCAGTTGTGGCATGATGCTGTTGAAGACGGTGCCGTTGACTTTGACTTCTCCGCTCAGACCGTGCATCACCGTGCTGATCGCACGATTGGTGTCTGCATTGAGATAGTCAGATTTGGCTAGTGGAGGAAAGGCATGGGGGATGCCCTGACCTTGAGCCTGATGGCAGGCTATACATACTTGATTGTAGATGACTTTACCATATTTGATACGCTGCTCCTTGTTTTTTGCGAGTGCTTGAGGTTGTGAGGGTTGCGGCATGGTTTGGACGGCACCGCCCTCTGGTTGATATATGGTGTCGTCGATTTTTCCGGAATAGACCAAGGGAGTTTCAGGGCCCTCCACTTTGAGCATGCCGAGAGCTCCTTTATTAAAAGCACGGAAGATCGAGTGGTCGACCAGGATGTAGGTGCCCGGAACTTCTACTTTGAATTCCACCATGGCCGCGCCTCCTGCGGGAACCAGAGTGGTCTGGACATTGTGGTTTGCCTGACTACCGCCTTCTGCGTGAACGGTGTCGAAAATTTCTCCGATAACGTGGAAGGATGAAACCAAGTTGGGGCCGCCGTTGCCGATGAATAAACGAACGGTTTCGCCAGCTTTTGCGGTCGGGGCGTTGTCGCCGGTGAGAGATCCTACTGATCCATTAAATACCACATAGTCAGGATCCTCATGCAGAGCCTTGTTCATATCGAAAGCTTGCAGTCCGCCCTCGCCATAAGCACCCTGGGTATAAAATTCGCTCTGCATGATATAGTATTCATGATCTACCGGCGGCAGTCCTTCTTTGGGTTCGACCAGGATCAGGCCATACATGCCGTTGGCGATATGCATGCCCACCGGAGCAGTGGCGCAGTGATAGATGAAGAGGCCGGGGTTCAGTGCGGTGAAAGAAAAAACCGATTCATGACCTGGAGCGGTGAAAGAGGAGGTTGCTCCGCCGCCGGGTCCGGTGACCGCATGCAAGTCAATGTTGTGGGGCATTTTATTGTCCGGGTGATTGGCCAAATGAAATTCAACATAATCGCCTTCGCGGATGCGGATGAATTTTCCGGGAACCTTCCCGCCAAAGGTCCAGAAGGTGTAGTCGACACCATCGGATAGCTTGCCCACGACTTCGGTGACTTCAAGGTTTACAATTACCTTGGTCGTGTTCTTTCGTTTGATTGGAAGCGGTACGTTGGGCGCATGAGTGAGTGTGGCTACTTCTTCGCCTGTTAGTATCTCAGCAGAGTTGTTGTCGTTTGAGCTTCCGATGAAAGATTTTAGTTTCCCCCCTTCGGATTCGTTGGGGCCACAGGCGGTGAGTGCGAGTATTGCGACGAAGCCGAAAATTGCTGATATTTTTATTGAGGATGAGGTCATGTTTTTCATGAGAGTTTGGGGAGGTCTTGTTTTTGCTACATGGTAATAAAAAGACAGATTGTGGCGTAGGCTCCGCTAAAGTTGCTTTTTTATCAGCAGATAATGCTTAGTTCGGGGTATCGCCGCAAATAGTAGGATGAGAAAAAGGAGAAGCTTCAAAATGGGCATAGGTGGGCTGTAGTGAGGAAGGCAATAAACGCGCAACTCTTCCTATGAGATGCCTAGTCTATTTGTTTGACAGTATGTCGATTGAATTTTTCCGTATAAAGGTGCCTATAAGCAGAGATTTATACTTAAAGGCTGAGAATGTGATTTTCCGCCAACATTGCATATGTCATGAGATAGGTGCACCGATGGAGGAAAAGGTAGATGTCTATATAAACCAAACCAAAATAACAGACTATGAGTAAGGGAAAACCAAACCACTATTCTGATTCGCAAAAACGATCAGTTGTTAAGTATGTGAATGATTACAATGTTAAGAACGGGCGAGGAGGGCAGGCTGCGGCGGCGCGCAAGTATGGGGTAGGGTCTCTGTCTATTGCAAAGTGGTTGAAGGATGGTGAATTAAACGAGAAGGGACCAGTAAAAAAGAAGGTGACCAGAGTTCGCTCACGTGTTCCTGCTGTTCCTGTCGTTCCTGCCAAGGGGAAGAAAAAAAATGATGCGGCGGTAGCGATTGAGCGGGTGACCGAAATCCGTAACAGGATGAAGGTGCTTAAGGCAGAGGTGAGCGGCTTGTATGACGAAATGATGCGGCTTGCATCCAAGATGGAAGGGGTTGATCCAGACGCAGGTGAAGTGGCTGCCGATCAAGTGCAGGTGGCGGGGCGTGAAGTCGAGGTTGGAGGCAATTGGTGGAATTTTCAGAGACAGGATAAGGCGATCGTGAAGGTGGCTCCGCAAATGGCTCAGGAGCGTGAGTGGGCTAATCAGGATGGCAAAACGATAGTGGCTTCGCTGCTCAAGCTAAAAGATGGGCTGGCGGTGCTGAAGGTCAAAGGGGGGGCGGTTTACCGCTATCCGGTCGAAGGTCTGTCGAATGATCATCAAGTAGAGTTGGAAGAACTACGCAAGCGTTTGGCGGCGTCGCAATAAAGGGGGTAATGACGTAGTTAGGAAAAGGGCCTCCATGTGGAATGGATTGGCAATCCGTTTTCTTCGGCCTCGCTGTGAAGCGTGCGATATTAGAACGGTCACGGGTGAGCGGAATGGCATTCCGCTTTACGGTTTGAGCGCTGCGAAGATCTGATCTCGGGGCAGGCAGTTGATGACGTCATGGCGGGTCAGCCAACCTTTGCGGGCGATTTTGATGCCAAAAAAGAGGCTGTCGAGATCAACGGCGCGGTGGGCGTCGGGATTGATGGCGCATTTGACCCCTTTTTCCGTCGCCAGTTTCCACCAGCGCCAGTCCATGTCGAGGCGCCAAGGATTGCAGTTGAGCTCGATGATGGTGCCGGTAGCGGCGCAGGCATCAATAATGTCGGGGATGTTGATCGCGTAGGGTTCGCGTTCGAGTAGCAGGCGGCCAGTGAGATGGCCGACCATGGTGATGTGGGGATTTTCGATCGCTTTGATGACACGTTTGGTCATCTCTGCTTCGGACAGGGTGAAGGAGCTGTGCACGGAGGCGACGGTGTAGTCGAGTTGGCTGAGCAGTTCGTCATCGAAGTCGAGGCTGCCGTCTTTGAGGATGTCCACTTCACTGCCGGCTAACAAGCGGAAGTCGATATCCTCGTCTTTGAAGTTTTCATTAATATTACGTATGTCACGTAATTGGTTGAGTAAGCGCTTCTCGTTGAGTCCGTTGGCTTGCACCGATGATTTGGAGTGATCGGCGATGCCGAGGTATTGCAGGCCGAGTTCGATGGCGGCGTTGGCCATTTCCATCAGGCTGTTGTGACCGTCACTGGCGGTGGTGTGGTTGTGAAAAGTGCCGCGCAGGTTTTCGAGTTCGATCAGGCGTGGCAGACGGTGTTCGGCGGCGGCTTCGATCTCGCCCTGATTTTCGCGCAGTTCGGCGGGCGGGCAAGTCAGACCGAGGGCGGCGTAGAGACCGGCTTCGTCGTGGAACTCGCGCGGGGCGTCGGTGCTTTCGGGATCGATGGGGGCGAGGCGGTATTCGTTGAGGGTGTAACCCTGGTCGCGGGCGAGTCCACGCAGGGCGACGTTGTGTTCCTTGCTGCCGGTGAAATAAACCAAGGCGCAGGGGAATTCTGCGCTGGATACGGCGCGCAGGTCACATTGCACTCCGGAGTCGAGGCGCACGCTGGATTTGGTTGAACCCTGGTTGATGATCGAGTCCACTTCCGGCAGGCTGACAAAAAAATCGATCAAAGCCTGGGCCTCGCGGGTGGCGACGAGGAAGTCGAGGTCGTGCAAGGTTTCCTTGCCGCGACGGTAACTGCCGGCAACTTCAGCGCGCAGGCAGTCGGGATGGGACTTGAGTTCGTCGAGAATGAGTTCGGCTTGTCCGGCGACATTGCCGAGGCGGAAGCGATCGGCATTTTGTTCGCAGAAGGCGATGGCTTCGAGGATTTTGTCCTGGGTTTTTTTACCAAAACCGGGCAATTTGGAAATGCGGTCTTTCTCGCAGGCCGTTTTGAGCCCCTCAATCGAGGCGATGCCGAGTTTTTTGTAGAGATCCTTGATGCGTTTGGGGCCGAGTCCCTGGATTTTAAAAAGGTCAAATATAGTAGCGGGAAACTCGGCTTTGAGATTTTCGTAAAACTCGAGTTTTCCGGTGGTGGCCAGTTCGTGCAGCTTGTCGGTCAGGGCTTTGCCGATGCCTTTGGTTTTGATCAGATCTTTGTAATTAGCGGACGCGGCGATTTTCAGCAGGTCGCCTTGGAAGTTCTCCACCACTTCGGCACCGGTTTTGTAAGCACGGATTTTGAAGGGGTTTTCGTCCTGGAGATCAAGCAAGAGGGCGATTTTTTCAAAAATGTTGGCAATGTGTTCACGGGATAACATGGCGACAAGCAAATGCAGATTTATGGAAATTTCATCCAAAATCGGGTGATTTGTGGAAATTCCTAGATTAGAATGTAAGGTTCACGTTTTTTTGTCTCTTGCCTCTAGGCTTTTATCAGATAGAGGGAGGGTGACAGCGTTAATACAGAATATAATGAGTGCTAAAGCAACGACTTCGAACAAAACCATCACAGGAACTTCCGCCGGAGCCGGCGAGGTGGTGGAGCGCGGTGAAATGATGACCGGTGCGGAAGTGCTGGTCGCTTGTCTGGAGCGTGAAGGGGTAGATGTGATATTTGCCTACCCTGGCGGAGCCAGTATGCCGATTCACCAGGCGCTGAGCCATTCGGATGAAATTCGCACGATTTTGCCTCGTCATGAACAGGGCGGCGGTTTTGCGGCTGAGGGTTATGCCCGGGTGACGGGTAAGGTGGGGGTTTGCATGGGGACTTCGGGGCCCGGGGCGACCAATTTGGTGACCTCGATTGCCGATGCTTTTTTGGATTCGACGGCTTTGCTGGCAATTTCTGGCCAAGTGCCGAGCACTATGATTGGTCGTGGGGCTTTCCAGGAGACGGATTTTTTCGGCATGACGCTTCCGGTGGTCAAACACAGCTACCTGGTGACGGATCCGCATGACATTCCGCGGGTGGTGAAAGAGGCGATGTATATCGCGATTTCCGGACGTCCGGGGCCGGTGGTGATTGATATGCCTAAGGACGTGCAGGAGGCCAGGATTCATCCGGTGTTCTGCGACGAGGTCGAGCTGCGTGGTTATGATCCCGAGCGGCCTCTTGATGAGGAGACTTTGGCTGAGGTGATCGGTCTGTTGAAAAGTGCCAAAAAACCGGTGATTTATGCGGGTGGTGGAATCATCACTTCGGATGCGCACAAGGCTTTGTTGGAATTTGCCCAACGAGCACAGATCCCGGTGGCGACCACTTTGATGGGCATTGGAGGTTTCCCTCAATCCCATGAGTTGAGCCTGCATTGGTTGGGCATGCACGGTACGGTTTACGCTAACAATGCGGTGAATGAAGGTGATTTTCTGTTGGCGCTCGGAGTGCGTTTTGATGACCGGGTGACGGGCAAAGTGGATGAGTTCGCTAAACACGGCACGATCGTTCACATTGACATCGACAACTCTGAGTTGAATAAAAACAAGACGGTGAAGTTTCCGATTCTGGCGAATGTGCGCGAGGCTTTGGAATGCATGAATACGTTGCTTGCGGAGGATGGCTTCGAGGAGAAAAAAGCTGATTACGATTTGCATCCTGATTGGTTCAAGCAAATCGCCGAGTGGAAACGCGATCAGCCTTTGAAATACACGGACACCGAAGAGGTGATCCAGCCACAGTATGCGATCGAGTTGCTCAATGAGATGATGGATGAGGATACGATCATCACCACGGGGGTGGGGCAGCACCAGATGTGGGCGGCTCAATATTGTCAGTTTGATAAACCGCGCCAATTTTTCACTTCGGCCGGGTTGGGAACGATGGGGTATGGTTATCCGGCCGCGATGGGTGCCAAAGTGGCTTTTCCAGATCGCCAGGTGGTGGACATCGACGGGGACGGCTCATTTTTGATGAACATCCAGGAACTGGCCACGGCCAAGGTAGAGAAGATCGCGGCCAAGGCTCTGGTATTGAATAACCAGCATCTGGGCATGGTGGTGCAGTGGGAGGATTTGAAATATGGTGGCAACCGTGCGAACACCTTTTTAGGTGACCCTTCGCTTGAGTATGATCCCGACCATAAAAAAGAAGAGCTGATCTATCCTGATTATGTCAAGATGTGCGAGTCTTTTGGCATCACTTGCGAGCGAGTGTTACACAAAAAAGATCTGCGTCCGGCGATGGAACGCATGTTGGCGTCGGAGGAAGCCTATGTTTTGGATGTGATGGTGCCTTACACCGAGCACGTTTTGCCGATGATTCCGGGCGGGATGACCTATAAGGATGTCATCACGGACAAAGAGCAGGAAGCTGGAGTGAATGTGCCGAGTGCTTTGTGAGGGCTGGCGATTTGAAATTTGTGATTTGAAATTGAAGCGTGCGCGCACGGGCTTGCTTTGGTTGATTGACGGTATAATGTGCTGAATCATGGGAGTTTATGAACGCGATTATATGCGACCGGGATCGCCCCATGGGGGATCGCCGTCGGGTGGGCCGCGCTCGTGGTCGGTGTTGATCTGGTTGATCGTGATCAATGCGGGATTGTTCATTTTTCGTGGGGGGAACGAAGCGCAGTTGGTGAACTTTGGGAGTTTGTCGTTTCAGCAGTTGGCGGCAGGCAAAATCTGGACACCGGTCACTTATATGTTCCTGCATGGTAGCTTGATGCATGTAGGGGGGAACATGCTGGTGCTCTATTTCTTCGGGCGCAACATCCTGCTGATGCTGGGGACACGTCATTTCCTGACCATTTATTTTGTCGGAGGCGTGGTGGGCGGATTGGTGCAGGTTTTTGTGGGTTTGTTGATTGGTTGGGAAAACCCTTTGATCGGAGCGTCGGCGGGGGTGGCTGCCATAGTGATAGCGCTAACGGCCTTGCTGCCGGAGAAGAAGGTTTATTTGTTATTGTTTTTTGTCATTCCTATTCGGATGAAAATGAAAACCCTGGCTTTGGTTTTTGTGGGTCTTGATCTGGCCTTGTTTTTTGCGGATTTGTTGGGCGTGCTGAGTTTGGGGATTGGTAACCTGGCTCACCTGGGTGGCGCGTTGTGCGGCTGGCTTTATATCAAACAAGGGCTTCCCAACCATAGGGAGCGTAGGCCTTCCCATGATCAATCGGAGCGTTGGATGAATCGTTTTGGTGAAAACCGGGTGGTGGACGCTGAAGTTTCCGAGCCCCCGGAGAAAAAATCGTCGTGGTTCACTTCAGCGAAAAACAAGCCTTACATTTCAAAAAGTGTGGATGAGATTTTAGAGAAAATTTCCGAACACGGGATGCAGAGTCTGACGGATGAAGAGAAACGAACTTTGGAAAAAAACAGTGAGGAGTTGGCGCGAATGACAAGGAGAAGGGGTGGCAAGTGAGAGGGGAATAGGAAATAAAAATGGCTGAATCGGGTAACATTTGGATGAAGGGGGCGAAGTGGTTATTGCTGGCAGCTTTGTTTATAGCAGCGGTGGTGGGCAGTGGGTGGATGGGGATTTCCCTGGCTAAAAAAAATCTACCGGATTGGGTGGGAAAAAAAATTGTGGTTTTGAGTGGAACGGAGATGGTGATTGGTGGGGAAGGGCAGGAAATTTATCTGGCTGAAAAAAACCAAAGTATTAAGGATTTTTTTAATCAATACCCTAGCCGTGAAGAGCGGTTGAAGGCGGATGTTGATAAAGCCAAGGTGAGGCGTTTCACCGCCGAGGTGGATATTCGGGTTGAACGGCGGGATGCGGGCACGGTTTCTATTGAGGTGTTGTCGGGGCCGTTGAATGGCGAGGATTTCTGGATGCCTCTGGAGCAGTTGTCTCAAGGTAGGAGTGGAGAGGATATTCCTTTGATAAAGGATGATGGGGGGATAGGAGAACCACGAATGAACACGAATGAACACGAATGAACACGAATGAACACGAATGAAATGAGCGGGAACAAGACGTCTTATCCCCGGCCATTCATGTTACGAGTTATTTTTTGTCCTGTAGGTGAAAATGAGTGCTAGAAGTGTTCTCGATTGAGGAAAGATTCGGATAGAATTGTCATGAGAATCATTGCTGGAAGTGCCGGAGGCATACCATTAAAAACGCCGCGTGGAGGAACCCGTCCGACGGCGGACCGGGTGAGAGAAGCTCTGTTTGCTTCGTTGGGGATTTTGTTGGTAGGGGCTCGGGTATTGGATTTGTATGCGGGTTCGGGTTCGTTGGGGATTGAAGCATTAAGCCGGGGGGCGAACAGTGCACTGTTCGTGGAGCAACAGCGGCAGGCAGGTGAAGTGATTCAAGCTAATCTCGATAAATCGCGGCTTGAGGGAGGGTTAATAAGGCGTTCCGAGGTGATGAAGTTCTTGCGTGGGCACCGTGTGGTGGATGGTGGCGCGTATGATTTGATTTTTGCCGATCCTCCTTATGCCAAGGATCAAACGACGGCAGCAGAGTTGCTGGCTTTGTCCACCAACGATGATTTGGTGAACTTGTTGGGTGACAAGGGGGTATTGATTTTGGAAACGATGGCTTCGGTGGAATTGCCTGAATTGATTGCGCAACGCTGGGAAGTGCGCGATGAAAGGCGTTATGGTGAAACCCGGATTTCGTTTTTGGTGAAACTTTCTTCGACAGGCGCTTAAATAAATGAAACTCAGGCAGGTATTATTGATTTATAATTTGCTGCTGCCGCTTGCTTTGTTGTTGGGATTGCCCGGTTATCTGATCAAGGCGATTCGTCGCGGAGGGGCGCGCGATAATTTTTCCCAGCGTTTTGGTCGTTACGATCAGTCGATGTTGGCACGGTGGCAGCAAGAGCCGGATGATGGGCAGAGGGTGTGGATCCATGCGGTGAGTGTGGGGGAAGTATTGGTTGGTTTAAAAGTGATCCAGGCTTTATTGGAGGAAAGTCCCGATCAATCGATTGTGCTCTCGACCACCACTCCCACAGGTTACCGTTTGGCTAAAGTGGAGTGTCCGTCCTTGGTCTGTGTGATCTATAATCCGGTGGATTTGCCCTGGGTGGTGCGCGGGGCTTTGCGACGTATCCAACCCGGGCATTTGATTCTGGTGGAGGCCGAGGTCTGGCCAAACCTGGTGTATCAGGCCCGGCAGCGTGGGGTGAGTGTTTCCCTGGTGAACGCGCGCTTGTCCGAGCGATCGGAGCGGCGCTTCCGCAAATTTGGTGCTTTGACAGGACCGCTGTTTGCGATGCTCGATCATGTGTGTGTGCAATTTGAGCGGGATGTGAAACGCTGGCAGGGACTGGGGGTGGATTTGCAGCGGATCGAAAAGGTGGGCAGTATCAAGTATGATGAAGCGGAGCAGCAAGCGCCGACGGCGCAAATCTCCGAGTTGCAGACCGTGTTGCAAAATTGGGGCGTGGGAGCATCGCAGCCGGTGTTATTGGCTGGCAGCACGCACGCCGGAGAGGAGGCCTTGATCGGCGGGATTTATCTTGAATTGAAAAAAGAAATACCCGACCTGGTTTATATCGTGGTGCCGAGGCATGTGGAAAGAAGCGCTGCGGTGGTGAATGATCTGGAGGCGATTGGTTTGCGTGCGGATTTGAGATCAGGGATAAACCAAACGGAGGGAGGGCAAGAAGACGGGGATGGGCAGGTTTCGTGTCTGTTGGTGGATACCACGGGGGAGTTGCGAGCCTGGTATTATTTGGCTTCGCTGGTGGTGGTGGGAAAAAGTTTTCTCGGCAAAGGGGGGCAGAATCCGGTGGAGCCGATCATGGCGGGCAAGCCGGTGGTGGTGGGACCGCATATGAAAAATTTTACGGCGGTGATGGAGCAGCTTTTGCAGCAGAAAGGATTGCGACAAGTGGCGGAAGAAGATGACCTGTCAGCGGTTATTTCAGCCCTGTTGGAGGATCGCAGCGAAGCGGATTTGATGGTCGAGCGAGCCCGGTTGGCACTGGGTCAGCATCGCGGCGCAGCGCGGCGCACGGTAAAAGTGATTTGCGGATGACAATATCTGCACTTTTGAGGTGAATTACTGCATTTTCCACTTGCAGAAAGCTAAAAATATAGTCAGTTGCGCCATTCCAACCGCCGGTCATCCGGCTACCAACGGTATGACCCGTTCGTCTAACGGTTAGGACACCTGGTTTTCATCCAGGCAATAGGGGTTCGATTCCCCTACGGGTCGCCATTTCAATTGGGTTGTGTTGATGGGTTCATCAGTGCGGGAGCCGGTGGGGCTTTGGTCGGAGTCGTGCTTTTACGAGGAACTTCGTTTGAGGGTATTATTCCCATTGCCGATGCGGGGGTTGTATTGGTGTTGTCCGTGGTGATGATTGGCCAACCGAGGGGAACCTTTCGCAGCGCTTTGCGCGAAGTTGCCGGTCGTTCTGCGGATGAAAAAACGACGACCAGGGTGCGTGGGCGAATTGAGCAGGTGATTGATGACTTGCCTTGTGAATTGCTTGAAGTCGGTGTTACCAAGTTAGGCAGGGGGCACTTTGTGATATGTTACATCAAACCAAGTGGATCCATCACAGCAAGCGGTCTTGATGGTTTGCGGGAAGAATTGCACAAAAGTTATGCTGATCTATTTACCCAGCTGCGAACGGAAAGGGTGTTCACTTCAGAGGCTCCTTATCAATAGGGAATCATAACTGGCTTTCAATGGGCAGGAACTGGAAGAAATGATCTGAGACCCTTTGTCCAAAGCTTCGCGCGGGCTGAACCCTGACCGTGCCCGTTGAAAATTTCCATTGTAGCTTGTCATCTGGTCGCCGCTCTACGAAAGCTTACGTCAGAAAAGTTGGGTTTCTTCTCACCTACCCATCGTCACCTTATGCAAAATACCGAAATTTCAGTGCTGTTCGTGCATGGCATCTACTAAAGCTCCGTCCGAATTTAATGAGATGAGGATAATTTGATCGCTGCTTTGCGTGTTTTCTCGGCCAAGGCAGGGTAATCAATGCTGATGAGCTGTCCCTGATCAACCACTTTTTTGCCGTTGACATAGCTGTAATCGACATAGTCGTTTTGGCATAGAACCAGCGCCGCCACCGGATCCGCGTGGTCACCAACAAAGGGTCTGCGTTCTGTATCGAAGGCAATGAAATCGGCACACATGCCTTTGGCAAGATGGCCAATATCGTCCCGCGACAATGCCTTGGCTCCGCCCAGTGTAGCAATCTCCAGAGCTTCCCGCGCTGACATTCCAGTAACATCCTCTTCTCTGGCGCGTGCCAGCAACAGTGCCAGCCTCGCTTCATTTATGAGGTTGCTGGTATCGTTCGAGGCCGAGCCATCGACTCCCAGAGCTACGTCCATGCCGGCGTCCCGCATGGCCCGGATGGGCGCCGCGCCGCTGCCGAGGCGCATGTTGCTGGCGGGGCAATGGCATGCCGCTACACCGGCTTTGGCAAATATTCCCATATCCTTGTTATCGAGGCGCACGCAGTGGGCGTGCCAAACCCGGTCATTGAGCCAGCCAACCTTTTCGGTCCATGGGGCCGGCCGCATCTTGTAGTTTTTGGTCATGTAATCGATGTCATCCCGGTTTTCGGCCAGGTGGGTGTGCAGACCTACTCCCTGATAGTTCATTGCCAGATTTGCCGATTCGCGCATCAGATCTTCAGAGATGGTGAATGGTGAGCAGGGGCCCAGTGCCATGCGCAGCATAGAGTGGCGGGAATTGTCATGGTACTGCTCGATAAGCCGTTGGGAATCCTTGAGGATATCGCCTTCGTCCTCCACCACGGAGTCGGGTGGCAAGCCGCCTTTGCTCTCGCCTATGCTCATGCTGCCGCGCACCGCGGTGAAGCGCATGCCGATGTCGTGCAGGGCACGAATTTCATCATCAATGGTGCAGTCATTGGGTAGAATATAGAGATGATCGCTGGAGGTGGTGCAGCCACTCAAAAGCAACTCGGAGGCAGCGAGTTGGGCGCTCAGATAAATGTCGTTGGAGTGCATGTTGGCCCAGATTGGGTAGAGTGCCTTTAACCAGGGAAACAGGGTCCCGTCTGGTTTCACCACCCGGGTCAGCACTTGGTAAAAGTGGTGGTGGCAGTTCACCATCCCCGGCATGACGATGTAGCGGCCTTTAAGATCGAGCACTTCGTCAGCTGTTTTTGGCAATTGTTCCGTGGTGCCGACGGCATCGATGATGTTGTCTTTTACAAAAATGGCCCCATCGCGAATTTCGCGTCGCTGCGTATCCATGGTGACCAAGGTATGGATGTTTTTCACCAGCAAGGTGCGACCACTGCCTTTAGCACTGCTTTTTTTCTGCGCATGAGCAGGAGCACTGGGGAGCATTCCGGAAGCGGCCGCTGCCAGCATGCTGCTGCGTTGAAGGATGGAACGCCGGGTCATCGGCTTGCTTTGAGAGCTCGCGGGGGTGGTGGTTTTTGACGTATCGGTGTGCTTGGTCATGAATATATATTTTTGAGAGATAGAAAGGGGGTGATTGTCAGTAGTTAGGAATTTGTTCCCTTCCATCTTCGATTTCTGTTGTCGCAGAGTTGGATAGAGCAATGTGGTAATAGCTTATATGAAGGAGTTCATGTGCTGGCGCTCATGTTGTGGTGCTAAATAAACGCATTGGCAAAAAAAAGCCATATTAAAAAACGTGGCAGCACGATACCTGCAGCGATTTCAGGGAAATGGATTGACGAAATTTTGAGTTAGAAAAAATAGGTTTTCTATTAATTACCGTGACTTACAGGGGATGGCGATTTGAACGGTTGAACTTGGGGTTGAGGAGGTGAACGTTGGATTTGAGTTGAATGAAAATTTCCTGCCACATGAGTTCTATGCGTATTTTTTTCCTACTGTTTGTATTGATCATTAGCACCCTCGGTGGGCGGCTGCGGGCTGAGGATAAGGTGGTCAAAGTGGGGCCGGCAAAGGGGGCGCTGGTCATTGTCGGAGGTGGCACAACGACTGCAATTTTGCGGGAATTTATAAAACTAGCAGGCGGGGTGGACTCTGAGATCGTGGTGATCCCTACTGCGAGTGGTAAAAGCAGTTCGCGGGACGTGGAGTTGTTTGAGCAATTGGGCGCGACGAAAGTCAGTGCATTGCATAATAATGATCCCAAAGTCGCTGATACAGAGTCTTTTGTAGCTCTCTTGAAGACTGCGAAAGGGGTTTGGTTCGGTGGTGGGCGTCAATGGCGTTTGGTCGATGCTTACAAAAACACCAAGGTGGAAAAAATGCTGTGGAAGGTGCTTGAGCGAGGTGGGGTGATCGGGGGTAGTTCAGCAGGAGCCAGTATTCAAGGTTAGTATCTGGCTCGCGGGGACAGCAAGAATAATCAAATCATGACGGGTGATCATGAACAGGGTTTTGGCTATTTGAAGGAGGTGGCGATTGATCAACATTTACTGGCGCGTAACCGCCACTTTGACATGTTCACCATTTTAAAAAAGCACCCGCATTTGCTCGGGCTAGGTATCGATGAACGCACAGCCATCGTGGTGAAAGGGGATCGTTTTCAGGTGATGGGGCTGGGTAATGTTGCGGTGTATGACGGCACTTTCTGGTCACGGGAGGGCAGCGAACTCAAGCAGTTGCCGGAAAAGGCCGCAAGATTCTACTTTTTGAAGGCTGGTGACCGTTATGATTTGAGCCAGCGCCGGGTGATTGTGAGTGGGAAATAAGAAAGTATGAATGGTTTGGGGAAGTAAAGTGGGCAGGGGCGGGCTATTTTCATTGTGACCGATATAGCGAAATTGGATTGACATTTGGCGGAATTTCCTGTTTAAATCAGCAACTCGGGATTAAAAAAGGGGTGGCAGTTGTGGAAATGTGAGGATCGAGAGTAAAATTTTTATAAAAAGTGATGAAAATATTCATTAAAAAATCAGTGTGTGTGGTGACGCTTTGTTTGGCGGCGGCGAGTTTCACTAGTTGTCATGTGAACAAGGATGGCAATCTTTCGATAGGGAGAAAACGCAGACCTGCTGCGGTGAAAACAACCCAACCGACAACTGCTAGGCATTATCTGTATAAAAACGACAAGGTATTGGAAGCGATGAGTCCGGGGGATTCAAAGTTGAAGATCGATTTGTCTGAGCAGCGGGTGAAATTGTTCAGCGGGGATCAACTGGCTTTGGAATCGCAAATTTCAACCGGCACGGAAGGGCACCGCACACCTACGGGTAAGTTTGAGATCCTGGAGAAAAAGGTGGATAAAAAATCCAATCGTTATGGCAAGTGGGTGGACAGTGACTCTGGTGAAACCCTAGTCAGTAACGGGGATTCCTACAAACGTCCTAAAGGTGATGCAGAATTTCGTGGCACGTCGATGCCTTATTGGATGCGGGTGACCTGGCGTGGCGTGGGCATGCATATTGGCTATGTGCCGTTGTATGCGGCTAGCCATGGTTGCATCCGGGTGCCGCGCGAAGTGCAGCCTTTGATTTTTGCCAAGACCCAGGTGGGTACTCCGGTGGAGATCATCCATTGATCGCGGCTTTGACCAGATCCTCGAGGGCGATCATGTCGATAGCAAACTTGCGGATGCCTTCGGCGGTTTTTTCGGTCGCCATGGCGTCATCGTTGAGCTGGTAGCGGAATGATTTTTCGTCTAGCTGGATGGCTTCGATCGAGCTTGCTTGGGCGTTCTCTTCTGTCAGAACGGCGGGCACAGGGTCGTTGGAATTTTGCAATTCTTCCAATAATCCGGGGCTGATGGTCAAGAGGTCGCAACCGGCAAGTGCGATGATTTGTCCTTTGTTGCGGAAGCTGGCACCCATTACTTCGGTCGGGTGATTGAATTTTTTGTAATAGTTGTAGATGCTGACGACGGATTGCACACCTGGATCGTTGGCTCCAGCGTAGTCTTCTCCGGTGCTGGCTTTGAACCAGTCATAGATGCGGCCGACAAAGGGGGAGATCAATTGCACTCTGGCATCGGCGCAGGCGATGGCCTGGGTCAGCGAAAACAGCAAGGTCAGGTTGCAGTGGATACCTTCTTTTTCCAGAACCTCGGCAGCACGGATGCCTTCCCAGGTGGAGGCAATCTTGATCAGGATGCGGTCACGGCTGATGCCGTCTTTTTCGTAAAGGCCAATCAGGGTGTGGGCTTTTTCGATCGTGCCTTGGGTATCGAAGGACAGCCGGGCATCGGTTTCGGTGGAAACCCGTCCGGGCACGATTTTGAGAATTTCTTTGCCAAATAAAATCAGGATGCGGTCGATGACCGCTTCGACCAGGGCATCACCACTGAGGGAGCCGCTTTTGAGTTCCGCGACGGCTTGATCCACCAGGTGTCGGTATTCGGCTTGCTGCGAGGCTTTTAGGATCAGCGAGGGATTGGTGGTCGCATCCTGCGGGCTGTATTGGCGCATGCTTTCGAAGTCGCCGGTATCCGCTACGATGGTGGTGAGGGCTTTGAGTTGTTCGAGTTGAGATGTGCTGGTGCTCATGGATGGGTGTTGGTTAAAGATTTGAAATGGGTATTTAGCATTAAATTTAATGCAGGATGTCAGGAAATTAGCGCAAAGGCAGGGAAATGCGCGTTTTTTTTGAATACAAAAGTTTGTGAAATTTTTCACAAAGCACTTGCGAGGCGGGGGCTGAGTCGTATGATCTGCTTGAGCGAGAAGGAGCAAGGGGTTCCTTAGATTTTAATTTTAATCGCCGTATTTATTTTTGCCATGGCTGATACTGATAACCAGCAGGCGTCTGTCGCCTATGACTCGAAGATCGAGGGTAATGTGATCTTCACTCGTCTCGATGCGACCATCAACTGGATGCGTAAAAACTCGCTGTGGCCGATGCCGATGGGTTTGGCCTGTTGCGCGATCGAGCTGATGGCGACCGGAGCTTCGCGTTTTGATATTTCCCGTTTTGGGGCAGAGGTGATGCGTTTTTCTCCGCGTCAGGCCGATGTGATGATTGTGGCGGGCACGGTGACTTATAAAATGTCGCTGGCGGTCAAGCGGGTGTGGGATCAGATGCCTGAGCCGAAGTGGTGCATCGCGATGGGGGCCTGTGCTTCCAGTGGGGGCATGTATCGTTCTTACGCGGTTTTGCAGGGCATCGACCATTTGATTCCGGTTGATGTTTACGTGTCGGGTTGCCCTCCACGTCCGGAGGCTTTGTTAGAGGGGTTGATGAGACTGCAGGAGAAAGTGGATGAGGAAGAGTCGGCAGTGGCTTTGTTGAAAAATCCTGACGTCCGGGCTGAAGAACAGCAAGAAGTGGAAGCCTGAGTGAACGACGAGGAAGGAAGCCTAGCATGAAAAAAGTAATTTCAGGTCTGAAGAAAAAATTTGGCAAAACCATCACCGGGACGATTGAGTTTCGTGGCGAGCATACGCTGTTGGTGGAAAAGGAGAAAACCAAGGAATTGCTGAAACATTGCCGGGATGAGTTGGGCTTTGATTATTTGCTCGATGTGAGCAGTGTGGATTATCTGGGCAGCGAGCCGCGCTTCGAGATGGTTTATGAATTGTGCCGCTTGGCGGCGGGCGAGCATCTGCGTATCAAGTGTGCGTTGGAGGAAGACGAGCCGATGGACACGGCTTCGGATTTGTGGGCGACGGCCAATTGGCATGAGCGTGAAATTTACGATATGATGGGGATCAAGTTCGACGGACACCCCGATTTGACCCGTATTTTGATGTGGGAGGGTTACCCTTATTTTCCTCTGCGCAAAGATTTCCCACTTGCTGGCAAACCCAGTGAAATGCCCGATGTGGCCTTTACCGAAACGGCGCCTTTGGCGGGCGGTCCTTTTGTGACTAGCCCGACGACGCAGAGCAGCGTGCACCGCGAACCGCGTTCGCAGGAGGTGTGAGCTAAGCGATCTGCTAAGGTCACGAGTTGTTAGGAGGAATCCCCTGTCCTATTTGCCTCCATAGGAGACCCTCTATCGAACAGTGCGGACAGGATAGCTTTCAAATTGATCATCGACGGTTGCGATTTCCCATCCTTCTACGAGAGCGGTGGAGATAAGTAATCGATCAAACGGATCTCGGTGGATGCTTGGCAGTTTGCCTAACATGAAAATGGCTTCGTCGCTGATAGGGTGAAAGGCCAGCTTAGAATTTTTGATTAAATCTGGTAAACATTGAGCAGGTGGGCTGGGCAAGTGAAGTTTACCTATTTGGTGTTTTATTTGAATCTCCAGGACCGAAATTTGACTTAAGTGCCAGCGCGCGTCTTGAGACTGTAGCAGGCTGGATAAATTTGGAGAGAGTTTTGATGGTTCAAACTGCATCCACAAAAAAATGTGAGTGTCTAGCAGGATGTTTCTCATGAACTGTAAAAGTCATTTTCAAATTCCTCCATAGGAGCATCGAAATCGGTAGGGATAGAGAGCTGACCTTTCAGTAAGCCGAGAACCGGACGTATGCCTTTGCTTTCATCGACACAGGGAGTGAGCATGGCGATGGGACGATTGCGCTCTGCTATGATGAAGTGTTCTCCTTCCGAGGCTTTGCGTGCGTAGCTGCCGAGATGAGCTTTTGCTTCACTAAGTTTCAGAGTTGTCATGAAACAGATTAGTATTAGACTAGTAATTGTCAAGTATGCTGGGTGTAAGACAAAATAGTTAAGCTGCTGACCTCTATGCGTTTCGCCCTTGCAGGGCTGGGAGAATTGGTTTTTTACCCAGCGCTTCGCACTGGGCTATATCATTGAGCACCGTTGGTGCAAAAGAGATGAAAGCGAATTGTCCTGTAAGGACAAAATGTGATAGCCCAGTGCGAAGCGCTGGGGTTAAATCGGTTTTATTACCAGCCCTAAAAGGGCAAAATGATGTTGATGGGTGATAAGGTAGCTTTCAACAACCAATGGGTAACTTTTTTGTCCTGCACTCAAGGATGCCTTCTGATGTGCTTTGAACTGGTCACGAAATGATTCGCTTATTTCTCCTTGGTGTTGTTGTTAATCAACGGCGTCGAAGCTCTCCTTGCTGTCGAGCATAAATTCTGAGCACTGCCTCTCTGTGGTTCGGTGTTGCCTAATGTTATTAAATCGGGGGTTAACAGATATTGTAATCGCCGCTTTAAATCACCATATTACTTTCCCTATTATAGAAGAGAAGGGGATACAGCCGTATGCTCGGCTGTCGTAGGAGTGGTCGCGGTTGTCGCCGACAAGAAATAATTCATTTTTGCCAACCGTCAAGATGGCGGAGAGGCTTGCGGGTTTTGTGCGTTTGCTTTCGTAGGCGACTTCGTATTTGCTGCTGAGATTGGATTCCAGAAAGATGGTGAGTTTTTCTTCACGCCGGATTTTAGTTAGGAGAAGCTCTTTGTTGTTCACTTTTAATTTTCCCGAGGGGAGCTGGGAAAAGGTGTCACCTGGCAGGCCGATAACCCTGGATATGATGAACGAGCTGCGATTGTTATTCGTCTGTTTGAATACTATGATATCGCTGTTTTTGATCTGGGAGACGGAGTCGTAAGGGTGCCGCAGCGCAATGGCTCGAGTATTTGGCGGGTTTGCCAGGGTACATTCCGTTGGTGGGGATGATGTAGGGTTGCAGATAAAAACCCCGGGCGATGATAATGGTGGCAAGAAGTAATACAGAGACGATAAAAACAAGGGCTCCCCCAATAGCCAGGGTGATGGCTATTTTTTTCTACTTGGAAGCTGTGGGGCTCATTTTTGCTGGGAGAGCTGCACGATCGCCTGGCTGATGTCGGTTCCGCTGGTTTGCTGGAAAATGCGCAAATCAAACTCCGGGGCGACGGCGAGAAAGTGATCAAAAATGTCGGCTTGGATCCTTTCGTATTCGACCCAGGCAGTGGTGGTGGTGAAACAGTAAATTTCTATCGGCAAGCCTTCACTGCTGGGGGCGAGTTGCCGCACCAGCAGGGTCATGCCGTGCTGGTGGATCTCGGGGTGGTTGCGCAGGTAGGCTTCGATGTAGTTGCGGAAGGTGCCGACGTTGGTCAGGCGGCGTCCGTTGACGCGGTTGTTGTGACTGGATGTGGCGTGGGTTTTGTTCCATACGGCGATTTCACTTTCCTTCTTTTTTAGATAGTCACAGATGTGCTCGATCTTGCGGAAGCGTTCGAGCATGGCAGGATCGGCGAGGCGGATGGAGTTCACATCGATGAGTAAGCTGCGTTTGATCCGACGGCCTCCGCTGTCGGTCATGCCTTGCCAGTTTTTGAAAGGTTGACTGATCAGGGTGTAGGTCGGCAGGGTGGTGACGGTGTTATCAAAGTTGCGAACTTTCACTACGGTGAGGCCGACTTCCTCTACGGTGCCGTCGGCGCCATGGCTGGGCATTTCCAACCAGTTGCCTAACTTGAGCATTTTGTTGGAGGCGATTTGGATGCCGGCGACAAAACCGAGAATGACATCTTTAAAAACCAGCATCAGGACTGAAGCGAACATGCCTAGTCCGCCAAGCAACATCAGGGGGGATTTGCCAATCAGAATGGCAATGATAAGGATGAGCGCGATCAGGGTGGTGAACAACTTCACCACTTGAATGAAGGTGCCGACGATGAATCGCTGCGCCGATTCTCTTTGGCGATAAATAACGTGAATGACGTTCAATAATGAGTCGATGGTGAAGTAAGCTGCGATCACCATGTAAATCAGGGCAGCTGAATTGGTGAAGGTCACCAGAGTGGGGAAATTCTTGAATAGCCCCGGGGTGATCAGGTAGATGAAAAGGGCCGGAAAAAAATGGGTGGACCAGCGGAACACGCCGAAGCCAAAGAGTTTGTCGTCCCAGGAGAAGCGGGTGCGTTTGATCACTACGTGCATCCAACGCAGAAGGAGCGGGCGTAGGATGAGGTAGATCAGCGCAGAGATTAGCACAAGCCCTGAGATCAAGGCGAGTAGGGCGACAGTCGCTTCAAATTCTTCGGCAATCCACGATTGTTTATGCAACCATTGGGTAAGATGGTCGCTCACAGCAGAGGCCTGCTGGTCGATCTGTTCCAAGCCTTTTATTGGAGGCGGGTTTGATGCTTCTACGGCCATATTATTTTATTTTCCGCTGTAACCGTGGGGGTGTTGATTGTGCCAATCCCAGGCGCTTTGAATGATGGATTCGAGACTGGGGTAGTCGGGTTGCCAACCGAGTTCGGTGCGGATTTTGCTGCTATCGGCGACCAGGGTGGCGGGGTCGCCGGCGCGGCGGGCAACGGTTTCTGCGGGAATGGCGTGTCCGGTGATCTCGCGTGCGGTGTCGATGACCTGTTTGACGCTGAATCCGGCGCCGTTGCCGAGGTTGTAGTGGCAGCATTCGGTGTTTTCTAGTGATTCCAATGCTAATAGGTGAGCCTTGGCCAAATCGGCGATGTGGATGTAATCGCGCACGCAGGTGCCGTCGGGAGTGTCGTAGTCGTCACCAAAAATTTTCAGGGAATCCCGTTGGCCGAGGGCGACTTGCAAAACCAGGGGGATGAGGTGGGACTCGGGAGTGTGATCCTCGCCGCGCTGTGCGGTGGCTCCGGCGGCATTGAAGTAGCGCAGGCAAGCGTAACGGAAACCTTTGGTGATGCGCAACCAGTGTAAAAAGCGCTCAATGATGAATTTGGATTCACCGTAGGGGCTGCCGGGGACGAGTCGTTCTTGTTCGTTGATGGGGATGGTTTCCGGATCGTCGAAGAGATTGGCGGTGGAGGAGAGAATAAAGCGGCGCACATTGTGCTGATCCATCACTTCCAGCAAGTTGAGGGCGTTTTTTACGTTTTCTCCCAGGTAGAGGAAAGGCTGTTCCATCGACTCGCCGACTTGAGTGTGCGAGGCAAAATGCATGACAGCATCGGGTTGGTGTTGTTGAAAACAATCATTGAGAAGCGCACGATCGCAGAGGTCGCCTTCGACAAAAGCAGCGTCGGGGTGAACCGCCTCACGGTGTCCCATATATAGACTGTCATAGACGACGGCGTCGTGTCCTGCTTTGATAATGCATTCGGTGGCGATGCTGCCGATGTAGCCGGCTCCGCCGGTGACTAGAATTTTCATGGGCGCAGATTAGCTTAAAAAATGCCAGGGCGCAAAGGGTCTTGCCGCGACTCTTGAAAAATCAGAGGAACTGTTTTTGATATTGTAATGGGGTCAGACCTATAGCTTTTTTGAATTGTCGGGTGAAGGAGCTTTGATCGTAAAATCCCAGATCAAGGGCGATGTCACCGATGGGTTGGGAGTTTTTTCGCAACAGGGCGCAGGCGTCGAGGATGCGCATTTTTATGATATATTCCCGCGGACTGAGATTGAAATAAGTTCTGAACTTTCGTTCAAATTGGCGCAGGGAGAGATCGCATAGGCGGGCGAGTTTCTGGATGGAGAGTTTTTCGCAGTAGTTCTGGGCGATCAGATCCATGGCGGGTTGGATGTCAGCATGGCTGGGGAGCTTTTTTTTGTATTGTTCATAGCTCTGGATGACGCCCATGATGCCGAGCACTTGGCCGTCTTTGCCGAGCATGGGTAATTTGGTGGTCAGGAACCAGGAGGGGATGCCCTGGCTGTTGAGGAAAAGTTCAACGAGGTTGACCGTGGGGTTGCGGGTTTTCATGATCATGAGATCGTCGCGGCGATACTTTTCCGCCATTTGCATGGGCAGAAGATCAAAGTCGCTGTGGCCAATCAGATCTTGCTCGCATTGGAAGCCGTAGAGTTTGACGAGGCGTTGGTTGGCTGCCAGTAGAATGCCGTCTTTGTCCTTGGCAAAGAAGCACAGCCCTTCGACGTAATTGAAGAGGTGGTAAAAGCGGCTTTCCGAAGAGAGGGATTCTAAAATGGTGAGGCGCTTTTTGAGAGTTCCTTCGGATGCTTTTTGAGTAGGGAGAGTCATGGGGGCCGTTTTTTGGATTTAATATCAATATAATGTCGCTTTGATACTAAAATCAATCTGAAGCAGCCAAGATAGTTGGGCTGAGGTGGTTTTGTTTTGATTAAGATCGGAACAGGCAAAAATGTCGTTGCCGGTGTTCATTAAATAAAATCAAAAGTATGAGTGCAGATCATCAATACCGGGTAGCTATCGTGGGGCTTAGTTTTGGAGCGGAGTTTATTCCTATTTACCAGAGTTACCCTAATACGGAGTTGGTGGCGATCTGCCAGCGCACGGTGGAGGAGCTGAATAAGGTGGGAGATGCTTTTGCTATTCCTGAATCTGGGCGTTTCACAGATTTCACCGAGATGCTTAAGGATGAGAACATTGATATGGTCCATATCAATACCCCGCCATTTCTGCACGCGGATCAAACGGTGGCGGCTTTGGAGGCAGGCAAACATGTGGCTTGCACGATTCCGATGGCGGTGTCGGTGGCAGATTGCAAGAGAATCGTCGAGGCGCAGCAGGCTTCGGGCAAACAATACATGATGATGGAGACGGTGGTTTACAGTCGAGAGTATTTGTATGTGAAGGAACTCTACGACAAGGGGGAAATGGGCAAGTTGCAGTTTTTTAGATCGTCGCATGTGCAGGATATGGGCGGTTGGCCGGAATATTGGGAAGGGCTGCCTCCGATGTACAATGGCACCCATGCTATTTCGCCGACTTTGGCTTTGGGACGCAATCAGGCGGAATGGGTTCGCTGTATCGGTTCGGGAACGATTGAGAAAAAAATGCATGACAACTATGATTCTCCGTTTTGTATCGAATCAACCCATATCAAGTTCAAGGACTCGGATCTTTTTGCGGAGGTGACTCGTTCTTTGTTTAATGTGTCGCGACAGTATCGGGAGAGTTTTGATGTTTATGCCGAGAAGAAGAGTTTTGAGTGGAGCTTGGTAGAGGACGCCGGGCATATTCTCCATAGTGGTGAAAAGCCGGAGAAAGTTGAGATCCCTGATTATGCACATCGTTTGCCGGAAGAAATCCAGAGTTTCACCACGGGTGGGGTGTATGGTGGAGAGGATGGCGAAGAGCATTTGAGTTTCACTCAAGGCGGCGGACATGGAGGCTCTCATCCGCATTTGGTGCATGAATTCATTTCTGCTCTGATGGAGGGACGCGAGCCTTATCCCAATGCGCGTCAGGGTGCGAACATCACTTGCAGCGGAATTCTTTCGCATGAATCGGCATTGCAAGGGGGCGAGAAGGTTATGTTACCTGAGTGGACTTTTGTAGAACAACAACCGTCTATAGTGAAAGAGTTGCTAGGAGGCCCGGTTAGTCAATTTGAAAAGGAGGCATAAGATTATGATACGGAAAACTCTCATTTTTATTATTATCGGTCTTTGTCTGTTAAGCGAGGGCTTCGCGATTGAACCTTTACGGGTTTTTATCCGTGGTGGAGAAAAAACTCATGCGCCTGGAGCTCACGAATATCCGCAATTTGTGAAACAGTGGAAAAGCTTGTTGGAAGAGCGTGGAGCCGTTTGTAAAGCGGGTTTAACGTTTCCCAATCGAGAGCAGTTGGCGGAAACGGATGTATTGATTTTGCACGCCAAAGAGGCGGGTAATATTGAAGGGGAGAACCGGAACAATTTAGAGTCGTTCCTGCAACGTGGTGGTGGCTTGGTGGTGATCCATGCGGGCAGCGTCTCTCGCGATCCGGACTGGTATCGTGAGGTTATTGGCGGTTCTTGGCGGCATGGCACGACACAGTTTTTTGAGGGTCATTTGAGTTTGTATTTCACGGATCGGAGAAACGCGATAACTAAAGATCTGTCTAATTTTGATCTGAATGATGAAATTTATTATGATATGGACATTTTGCCCGAGGTTCATGTGCTGGCGGCGGCTTATACTCCAAAGTTGAAGGAGGGAAAATCGGGCAAGGGGAAAGGGGTGAATATTTATGATATTCAACCGCAGATTTGGACTTATGAGAACAGTTGGCAGGGGGCCGCGGAGTCTTATCGATCTTTTGTGTGCATTCCCGGGCATTGGCAGCGGAATTTTGATCATCTGGGTATTCGCACCTTGTTGCTGAGAGGAATAGCCTGGGCGGGCAAGAGGAAAAATGTAGATGAGTTTTGTAAGGCTGAGGAATTGGGTGATGCTTTGCGTTATGTGCAGGGGGGAGTTCCTCGTCCAGAAAAATTGGTGGAATCTTTGGAGGTGCACCCGGAGTTTGATCTTTCATTGGTGGCTGCCGAGCCCTTGATCAGCAATCCGTTGGATATCGATTGGGATGAAAAAGGGCGGCTGTGGGTGTGTGAGTCGCCGGAGTATCCGAATGGTCGTCGTCAGACGGAGGGGGTTACGTGGATGGATAGCGGTTCGCTGAGTCCTGGTGACTATAATCGTGATGCTCTCGATCGCATTAGTATCTTGAGTGATGAGGATGGCGACGGGGTGATGGATCACAAAAAAGTGTTTGCGGATAAACTGGAACTGGCAACGAGTTTTGTGTTTCATAGGAATGGCGTGATCGTGAGCGCGGCGCCGGATATTTGGTTGTTCCAAGACACTGACGGGGATGATGTGGCGGACAAACGAACCCGGCTTTATAGTAAGTTGGGCAATCGCGATACTCATTCGGTGATCAATAATTTGCGCTGGGGGCAGGACGGGTGGATCTATGCGACTCACGGTTACTCGGGCAGTTCAAATGTTACCAGTGGGGATGGCAAGAAGTCTTTTGGTGGTATTGGCAGTGGTGTGGTGCGCTTCAAAGCTGATGGCTCGGCTTTTGAGCAGTATGCTTCCAAGGGAGGCAATACCTGGGGCTTATCGTTGACCACGGATGGTGAAGTTTTTTATACCCAACCCACAACGGGGAATCCGCTCGTTCATGTGGTGCTGCCGGAGTATGTCCTTGCCAAAGGGAAACTGCCTGGCTTGGTGGGGACTCAGGGTTTGTTGCCGGGGGCGAAGGTGTATCCAGCGATGACTTGGGAACAAACCGCCTATGTGCAGATTGACCAAGTGGGGGGGTACACGGCGGGAGCGGGCTGTGTGGTGTATGAAGGCGGTGCATGGCCGGCGCAGTGGAAATACCGTTATTTCACGACTGAGCCAACGGTTAATGTTGTTGGTAATTTTTTGATTGAGAAAAACGGGGCGAACTATCGAGCGAGTCGTGAAGAGGGAACTGAAGGAGGTGAGTTTATCCGCAGTAGCAATCTTTGGTTCCGTCCTATTGGGGTGCGCACGGGGCCTGACGGAGCCTTGTATGTGGTTGATTTTTGCAATCAGGCAATCATTCATAATGATACCAGAGGGCCAAAACATGGGCCGGGCAATGCGGCGGTAAGACCGGATCGGGATCACCACTACGGTCGTATTTGGCGAGTGCAGCACAAACAGGCGAAGGTATTGCCAGCTTTGAATCTAGCTCGTGGTGACAAGGCAGCGTTGGAACAAGCTGTGAAAAGTCCTAACAAGATAACTCGTAATACAGCGTTGCGCTTGCTGCGGGAGGACCATGGAGTTGCTCCATTAAGGGTGGGTAGCGAAGCGGTGCGCAGTTATGAAAGGGCGCTGGCCTCACGGGACAATGCGGACGTTGTCAGGCAGGCGGCGACGACCATGGATGATTGGACTTTGTAGGCATTGGTGGCGGCTTCGTCTGAGTCGGGTCAACGTGCGCTGCAAACGATTGAGCAGGTTTTTGAGGCCGAAGCCAAGCAGGAGTTAGTGAAGTTCGTAGCCGCCTTGATGCCAGCAGTGGCGAAAGGGGACGTTAAAAAGGATGCGAGTGTCAGGCGTCTGCTGCAAGCTTGTTCTAAAGCGGGTCAAAAACAAGAGTTGCTGGTGGCTACGGTATTGACAGCGCTGTCTGGCGAAGGCTTTGAGGGGGCGTCTTTTACTCCTGAGTTGAAATCTCTGTTGAAGACATTTTTGCAAGAATCGGATAGGTCTGCACTTGTGTTGCCTTTGATCAGCAGGTGGGATCGGAAGGGGGAGTTGGAAAAAGAAGTGGTGGCAGTGATTGATGAAATGCTGATTAAGATTGGGCAAGCGGGAGTGAGTGAAGGTGAGAAGTTGGCGGCGGCGAGGTCCTTGCTTAGTATGGTAGGAGAAAATGACAAGATTGCTTCAGCTTTGCAGCGAGTGCTACATGGCAAGGGGACGGATGTTTTTAAGTCGAAGTTGGTGAAGGTGATGGGAGCATCAGAAGATCCGAAGGTGGGCGGGATTCTCGTTGCCCGTCTAGCTGAATTGCCGTCATCTCTGAGCAGCATTGTTTTTGAACAAGTGATCAAGCGTAAGGGGTGGACGAATCAGTTGCTCGATTGGGTCGATAAGGGGGAATTGAGCATTGTAGATTTGGGTCCGGCAAATGTCGCTCGTTTGCGTCGTCATCCGGATAAAATGGTGGCAAGTCGCGCCAAGTTGGTGTTGGGAAGGAAGAGTCCGGAGGTTAAGGAGAAGGCCGAGCTCATCGCTAAGTTGACTGCCGAAGTTGAAAAATTTGGAGACAGAGAGAAAGGTGAATTGCTTTTCAATGCGTGCAGTGTCTGCCATCGACTCGGCGGTGTTGGGGTTGAGGTCGGCCCTGCCTTGGATGGTATGGGGGTTCATGGGTCGGCGGAGTTATTGGTTCATATTCTTGATCCTAATCGTGAAGTGGATCCGAGTTTTTGGGCTTATAATATCACGACAAAAAAAGGGGAGACGTATGTGGGTGTTATCACTTCGGAAAACGCTGCGGCGATTACTTTGGCCACTCAGGGCGGAGTTAAGGAGATTGCCAAGAGTCAGATTGTGAAGCGTGAGAATACGCGTCGCAGTTTGATGCCCGAAGGGTTTGAGGCTTTCGGAGCGGAAGGCTTGAGGGATTTGTTGGCTTATATCTGCGGTGATGCGGCGGAGAAATTTCGGGTTATCGATTTGTCGGAGACTTACAATGCGGACTCGCGCAGCGGTATCTTTGTTAACAGTGGCTCGAAGGGTGGAGTCTTGCAATTGCCCAAGACCGGTGACCTCACTGTGGGAGGAGTTCCGTTTTATGTTCAACCAGCTGCCAAGAGTCGAACGGGTGCTAATCTGGTGGTATTAAAAGGTGGGCCAGGTTCGGGGAATTATAGCCAGACTTTTCCTCGTCAGGTCGAAATAGAGACCACCGTTAGAGCTAGCAAATTGCATTTGCTCAGCGGGATCGGTGGCTGGGCATACCCGGCACAAGCTGACAAGCATCTGCCAGTGTTGCAGGTCGAGGTGCAATGTGGGGATGGAGATAACAAAACATTCGTTTTGCGTAACGGGGTCGAATTTGCTGACTACATTCGCCGGGTGGACGTGCCGGGTTCGGCTTTTGTGAAAGAGCTTAGTCATGGCACGCAAGTGAGGTGGATCACTTTGGATCTTGAGCGACCGAGGGATATTAAGAAGATTATCCTGCGGAGTTTTGACAATCGTGTTGCTCCCGTGGTGGTCGCCATGACGGCTGATGTTGAAGGGATCGGGGCTGCTCCATTGGGGAATAATTGGAGTGGTGTGTCGGAGGTGAAGAAGGGAAGAGAAAAGCGTGGGGAGAAGGTTCGTCCGGTTTCCATGGCTGCGCTGAAATGGGAGCAGGGCAAGACTCGTGTGTTGTTGATTGGTGGAGGGACTTCACATGAGTTCAAGAAGTTCTTTGGTGATGCGGACCGGACGATTTTAGAGAAAGCGGGCTTTTCGATTCAATACACTGAAGATCGGGAGCAGGCGATTCGTCACTTAGCTGGGGTGGATGTGGCGGTGATCAGTGTGAACCGCAAGGGCTTCGATTCTGCTGAATACCGCAAGACTTTGATGCAGCGAATTGCCAGTGGTAAAGGAGTGGTGATGTTGCATCCAGGGGTGTGGTATGGTTATGCAGATTGGCCAGAGTTGAATGCGAAGGTGGTGGGTGGTGGTTCCAGAGGGCATGATAAGTTGGGCGGTTTCCAGGTTGAACTAGTGGACACTGAGCACGCGGTTGTGAAGGGGGTGACGGCGAGTTTTGAAGTGATCGATGAGTTGTATCATGTGAATGCGCAATCTCCCCCAACTGGCACCTTGCCGATCAAGGTTTTGGCGCAAACCAGTCCAAGTCAGAAGTATGGCAAACCTCACCCAAGTGTGTGGGTGGTGGAAAACCCTGATGCACGGATTGTGGGGATCGCTTTGGGACACGATGAGCGTGTCCATGGGCATGCTGATTTTCAACGCATTTTGACGAATGCGGTGCAGTGGGTCGCTGGGAAGTGAAGGTATGGTTTGATGCAGAGCCATTCCTAACTGGCCTTTAATTGAAATCTCAGTTATGAGCTTGAAAGTATATACATTTTGTATATACTTATACCATGGGTCAAGAAACTACAGTTTTCAAATCTGGCAATTCCTTGGCGATTCGGCTGATAGGTGATTGTAAGCTTCCCCTCGGTGCGAGAATCATCGAAAGACGTGATGGGAATCGTATCATATTAGAACCTATTAAAGAATCATGGAGTGAGCACTTTCTTCAAATATCGGGTTGCTTAGACGTGCCTCTTGAACGGCCAGCACAAGATGAAGTTGCGAGGGATCCATTTGCATGAAATTCTTGCTCGATACAAATACGGTGAGTTACTTCATGCGTGGAGACGAAAGCGTTACCAAAAAAATTCACCAGTCAAATCCAGATGACATTGCCATTAGTGCTGTCACTGTCATGGAACTCGTATTTGGCGCACACAAAAGAGATTCAAAAAGAATCACTAAGATGGTTAATGCTTTCATAGAAGAGGTGAACGTATTGCCCTTTGAGGTAGAGGCCGCGCGACAAGCTGGTATCATCCGCGCTCAATTATCAGCAAATGGCATTGCTCTTTCATTTCCTGACAGCCAAATCGCTGGGCAGGCAAGAGCGCTCAAGAGGACACTGGTAACGAGCGATAATGATTTTAATGCCATCCCAAAACTGAAAACGATTTGCTGGCGAAGTGGGGTGTGAGGGAGCGGTCGCCCAATGGGGGATGATAGAGCGGATCCTTAGGCATCGCTAAAACGTGTTTGCTGACAGCGACCGGGGAAGCTCTTACTGGCTTTTTAGGCTTGAGCATTTTTGAATGTCGTTTAGAACAGTGAGTGATGAATGAAAAATCACTGGGTCAATTGTTGTTAACTGGGGTGCCAGGGACTGAACTGGATGCTGAAACGGCGGCGCGCTTTCGTAAATTGCAACCGGGAGGGTTCATCCTTTTTGGGAGGAACATCAAGTCGCCCCAGCAGCTGCGCAAATTGATCGACGATCTGCGTGATTTGAGTGATACCGAGCCGTTCATCACGATCGATCAGGAGGGCGGGCGGGTGTCACGCTTGCGCTTGATTGGAAACGAGCCGCCGAATGCCCAAGCTTTGAGTAAAAAGGGTGATCGCGAATTGATCCGGCGTCATGGAGATTTGACCGGACGTATTCTGCGCACTTTTGGTTTTAACATGGATCTCTGTCCGGTGCTCGATATTTCTTTTGATGATGAAGCGGACAATTCGCTGAAGGGACGTTGTTGGGGAGAGGATGCCAAGGAGGTGATCGATAATGCAACGGTGTTCAATCGTGCGATGAGGGGGCAAGGGGTGCTCAGTTGTGGCAAACATTTCCCGGGTTATGCGTCGGCAGAGGTGGATCCGCACCATGAGTTGCCGGTGATTGATAAAACGCTGGAGCAGATGGAGGCGGCGGAGTTGATGCCTTTCCGGGCTTTGTTGCCGGATTTGGATAGTGTGATGACTTGTCATTCCCATTATCCGTGTTGGGATGCAGGCCGACCAAGGTGGCCGGCTTCTTTGTCAAAAAACGTGATTGGGCAGTTTTTGCGTAACCAGTTGGCTTATGACGGGCTGGTGATGACCGATGATCTGGACATGGGAGCTATTTTGAATGAAGTGACTTTTGAAGAAACGATTATCGCGGCGGTGGAGGCGGGCAATGATCTGGTGATGATCTGTCACCGGGTGGAGTTGGTGGAGCAAGCGAAAAAACATCTACAGCAGCTTGCGGATCCGATTGTATTGGATGCACTGGAAAGGATTCGGGTTGCCAAGGCCAAAATGGGGGCACCGTTGGAGTTCACGATGGAGGCTTACCGCGAGGTGGACGATGAGATTTGGGATTTGCGGGTGGATACGCTGGGAGAGGAACAGGCAAAAATACTCAGTGTGGAAGATGGAAAGCGTTCGCCGGTGGAGACTTATTGATTGTCCTTTCGGCGTGGAATGTTTGGACAATAGGGGCGAATGATGGCAGAACTTGAGTAGAGGAATAACAGGATAAAAATAACGATGCAGGCCGAGATAGAAACATTGCTGATTGTACAAGACCGGGATCAGAAGATTAGTGGGTGCAGCAAGCAACTGGCTCATATCCCGGATGATGAGGCTGACGCAAAAAGGCGCTTGCAGGGTGATGAGAAGGCGCTGGTTGAATGCAAGGCTGAGATTCAGGCCAATGAGATCGAGATGAAAAATCTCGAGTTGGATATCGATACCCGCAAGGAGTCCGTCGCGAGACTGAAGGTGCAGCAGTTTGAGACCAAGAAAAATGAAGAATTTCGCGCCATGGGCGTAGAGATCGAGAGGTATGGGGATGAAGTGGCTGCGCTGGAGGATCGTGAACTTGAGTTCATGGAAATTGGCGAGCAGTTGAAAAAGAAGCTGGCCGGGGCAACTGCGGCTTTGGCGGCGACCCAGGTTTTGGTGGATGAGGAGTTGGCGGATTTGGAGAGCCGGACGGAGAATCTCAACAAGGAGCTGGCTGATTTGGAAAAGGAACGGAGCGAAATCGCGACCGGGCTTGACGAGGATATCGTGGAGGTTTTTGATCGTTTGATGAAAAATAAAAATGGCGTGGCGGTGGTGGCCCTGAAGGAAGGTCAGTGCAGTGGATGTCATGTCAGGGTGATCAGTGCCACGGTGGTGGAGGCGAAGGCGGAGAAGGGATTGACTCACTGTGAGAACTGCGGACGCATTGTGTATTTTGCGAATTAGTGGGATAACAAATAACAAAGGGCTCACACGAAAGCACGAAAGAAGAGGAAACGGTGGGTAATGTTTTTAAAGTAGATGGAACTGTGTGAGGTAGTTTGCCCAACGTGTTTTGAGGCTTTCGAGGTGGTGGGGCCTGTGATAGAAGAGAGTGACTTTCCTGTGGAACACGATTATGATTGCAGCGTTTGCTGCCGACCTATGTTGATCGTTTTTGAATGCAGCTACGGAGGTGATAGGGTGAGTGCGAGTGCGCACGGACTCGGAGATTAGTGATGAAAAGAAAACCTTTGATTTCCATTTTATTACCTGCCCGCAATGCGGAGAAGACTTTGCCATTGGCGATTGAGTCTTGTCTGGCCCAGACCTTGCCGGATTTTGAATTGGTATTGGTGGATCATCGCTCAACGGACAAGACTTTTTCTTTGATGAAAAAGTATGTAAAACGGGATCAGAGGGTGCGAGTGGCGCGGGCGCCTGCGGGTTCGACTTTTGTGCAGGCGCTCAATTTTTGCACTCGGGAAGCGGAGGGGGATTTATTGGTGAGGATGGATGCGGATGATTTTTCTTATGCAGATCGTTTGCAGCGTCAGGCGAGGTATATGCAGGATCATCCTGAAGTCGGGGTATGTGGAGCCTTGGTGCGGATTCGTTTGCGTCAGGCGGACATGAGTGTGGCTGATCCTTTGCCGGGATATGCAGATTATGAAAAATGGCTAAATGCTCTGGTATCGCAGGAACAGGTGGCGACGGAGCGTTATATCGATAGCCCGATTGCTAATCCCACGGCGATGATTCGTCGTGAGGTGATGGAAAAGGCGGGCGGATACAAAGAGGTGGAATGGGCGGAGGATTATGATTTGTGGCTGAGGATGTTGCAGTCAGGAGTGAAAATTGGCAAGGTGGAGCGTGTGTTGTTGGATTGGTATGACGGGGATACTCGGGTGACCCGCACCTCCCAGCGCTACAGTCAGGATAATTTTCTCAAGGCTAAGGCCTTTTATTTATCACGTGAGCCGGTGGTGGAGAAAAATGGGGTGTCGGTGGCAGGGGCGGGACGGATTGGTAAAAAATTGGCGCGCTGGTTGAAGGAGTTCGGAGTGAAGGTGCATTGTTTTTTTGAAGTGAACGAGCGCCAGGTGGGAAATAAAATCGGTGGTATCATGGTGAAGGGAGAAGCTAGTATGGCTGAAGCCAGGGGCACGGTGTTGATCGCGGCGGTAGGCGTGGATGGGGCGCGCGGGATTATTCGGGATCGGGCGAAGGCAGCGGGTTTTGTCGAGGGGGAGGATTTTTTCTGTGTGGCTTGAGGAAGGGGGCAGGATTCAAGAGATAGGATTCAGAATACAGGAGGTAAGATGACTAAGTTTCGACCATGTATTGATTTGCACGAGGGCAGGGTGAAGCAGATTGTGGGGGGGACTTTGGATGCGGTCGGTGAAACGCTGCGGACTAATTTTGTCAGTGAGGAGGAACCTGCTTATTATGCTGAACTTTATAGAGGTGATGAACTGGTCGGTGGGCATGTGATCAAGTTGGGGGCGGGGAATGAAGCGGCGGCGCGTGCGGCTTTGGCGGCGTACCCCGAGGGCTTGCAGATTGGCGGAGGCATTACGAGTGAGAATGCGTCGACTTGGCTGCAAGCGGGAGCGAGCCATGTGATTGCCACGTCGTGTCTTTTTGACCAGCAGGGTCATTTTCAAAAAAACGAGTTGGATCGTTTGGTAGCTGAGGTGGGAAAGGGCCGTTTGGTTTTGGATCTCAGCTGTCGACGAGTAGAGGACGGCTGGGTGGTGGCGATGAATCGCTGGCAGACTTTGACGGATTTGCAGGTGACGGAGCAAACGCTTGCAGGGCTGGGAGCTAGCTGTGCGGAGTTTCTGATTCACGCGGCTGACGTAGAAGGCAAGTGTGAGGGCATTGACGAAGACTTGGTTTCGTTGCTGGGAGAGTGGGGGGGCTGCCCGGTGACTTATGCGGGAGGGGTTCGTGCTTTGGAGGATTTGGAATTGGTACAGCGCTTGAGTGGTGGGCGGGTGGATTTGACGATTGGCAGTGCACTCGATATTTTTGGAGGTTCACTTGTTAAATACCTGGATTGCGTTGAGTTTAACCGGAAGAAATAGCTTTTATGAAAAATAAATTATCACTTGTTTTGAAATCGTCGTTGCTGCTCGTATTGGGCTTGGTTTTGTTGGGAGGCTGCCGAGAGGCTACTGAAAAAAACGGCTTGCCACAAACGCAGGAGAAGGAGGAATCGAAAACCACGCAGCATGAGAAGGGCGAAGCGGGTGCGGTAAAGGCGAGTGTGGCGGGGCCGATTCCGTTGGCTCAGGAGAGCAGTGATGTCAAAGCCGACCCAGCGGTGAAGTGGGGTGTTTTGGAAAACGGCATGCGTTATGCCATCATGAAAAACGCGGAGCCTCCCAAGCGAGTGAGTATGCGTTTGTTTGTTGATGCGGGTTCGCTGATGGAGCACGACAACCAGCAGGGACTGGCTCACTTTCTGGAGCACATGGCTTTTAATGGTTCGAAGCATTTTCCGGCTGGTGAGATGGTCGAGTATTTCCAGCGTCTGGGCATGGCTTTTGGAGCGGATACCAATGCTCATACGGGGTTCAAAGAGACGGTGTATAAATTGGAAATGCCGGATTCGAATCCTGAGTTGTTGTCGCAGGGTTTCCAGTTGATGCGCGATTACGCGGACGGGATGTTGCTTGGCGGGCCGGAGATCGATAAAGAGCGTGGGGTGATCATGAGCGAGAAACGCACTCGGGACTCGGTGGGTTGGCGGACTTTTGTGGCGCAGTTGCAGTTCATTCTGCCGGAGGGGCTGATCAGTCAGCGTCTGCCGATTGGCAAAGCCGAAGTGATCAGCAAAGCGCCGCGTGAGCGTTTTGTTGAGTTTTATAAAAAGTGGTATACCCCTGACCGGATGGCCTTCATTGTGGTGGGCGAAGTGGATGAAGCGGAGATCGAGGCACAGATCAAAAAATACTTCACCGATTTGAAGCCGGCGGAAAAGAAAATGGCGGAGCCGGATCTTGGAAAGCTGGCCAGCAGGGAATTGGCGGTGCATTTTCATCCGGAGTCGGAAGCGGGGGAGGTTTCGGTATCGATCGATACGATGAAACCTGCCAAGGATACCGAGGATACGCTTGAGCACCGAGCGCGGGATTTGAGATTGATGCTGGCTAATCGTATTATTTCCAGACGACTGGGGATCTTGGCCAAAAAAGAGGGCTCGGCGATTTTGAGCGGAACGTCACACAGCTACGATCTCTACGATCTAGGTTTTGTTCGCTACGCATCGATTGGAGTGGAATGTCGCCCGGAGAATTGGCAAAAGGCACTGCAGACGGCGGATCAGGAACTGCGACGGGCGTTGCAGTTCGGGTTTACCGCGGCGGAGCTGAAAGAATCCAAAGCTAATGTGAAAGAAAAATACTCGCAGGCGGCGAAATCGATGGGGACACGGAAGTCGCGGGTTTTGTCCAGCGCGATTGCCAGTCGGATTGGCAGCCGCGAGGTGTTCACCAATCCTGCGGATGATCTGGTGTGGGTGAAGGCCGAGTTGGAAAAAATAACTGCGGAGGAGTGTCAGGCTTTGTTGGAAAAAGCCTGGACGGGTAATCAGGAAACTTTGGTGATGGTGACAGGTAACTTGGAACTTGAAAATGCGGATACGGTTATTCTTGATGCTTATAAAGAGAGCCAGTCGGTGGCGGTCGAGGCTCCGGTGGTGATCGAGGACAAGGCTTTTGCTTATGGTGAGTTGCCTGAGCCTGGCAAGGTCGCCAAAAAAACGGTGATCGAGGATTTGGAGGTGACTCAATTGATTCTGGAGAACGGCGTGCGGGTCAATTTGAAAGTGACGGATTTTGAAGATCAGACGATTCACGTGAAAGCGAGGTTTGGAGGCGGGCGTCTGGTTGAGCCGAAAGACCAGCCTGGTTTGGCCTTTTTTGCCGGCAGCACTTTTTCAGATGGAGGCCTGGGCGCGCATGACATTGACCAGATCCGTCGTTTGTATGCAGGCATCACGGCATCGGCGAGATTCGGGGTGGAGGACGATTCGTTTGCGATGAGCGGCAAGACCAATTTGGATGACTTGCATCAGCAATTGTTGTTGCTGAGAGCCTACTTCACCGATCCAGGGTTTCGTCCGGAGGCGGCGGTTTTGTTCCGGAGAGGTTTGGATCAGATTTATCAGCAGATCAAGCGTACTCCGCAGGGTGTGATGCAAAGCAAGGTCAGCCAGTTTTTGCACGGAGGGGATTCGCGGTTTGGATTTCCGGCGAAGGAAGAGATGGAGAAACTTTCGGAGCATGATGTGCAGCAGTGGCTGCAAAAACCGCTTGCCAGTGCGTATTTGGAACTCACTGTGGTGGGGGATTTTGAGATGGAAAAAATGATCGACGAGGTGCTGGCTACTTTCGGTAATTTGCCAAAACGGGATAAGGAAAAACCGGATTATACCAAGCAGCGCAAAGTGAGTTTCCCTGAAGCGGATGACGTGCAGATCTTCAAAGTGGAGACGGCGATCCCCAAGGCCATGCCATTGGTGTATTGGCCGACGGAGGATATTTGGGATATCAAGCGCACCCGCCGTTTGAGTGTATTGTCGCTGGTGCTGGATGACCGTTTGCGGAAAAAAGTGCGTGAGGAATTGGGCGATGCATACAGTCCTTTTGCCCACAATTTGCCTAGCGATGCGTTTAAGGGTTATGGTTATTTGTTTGCTTCCGTTACTGCCAAGCCGGATCAGGCAGCGATGTTGATTGATGTGGTGAAGGAGATAGGTAAAGGTTTGTCGGAGGGAACAGTGGATCAGGATGAGCTGGAGCGAGCTAAAAAGCCGCAGATCAATCAGATCGAAGAATACCGTAGAACCAACCGTTACTGGATGAATTCGGTGTTGCAGAGCAGTCAGGAATATCCGCAACGATTGGACTGGGCACGTAGCTTTATTTCGGATTACCAGGCGATAGGCTTGGACGAGATCAATGAGCTGGCAAAAAAATACCTGACCGAGGATAAAGCCTTGAGTGTATTGATCGAGCCGAGTGGTGAAGCGCAGGCGGAAGAAAAAAATAGCAGAAAAGCCTGTTACTTTTTCTTGCGCATGGGGCAAGGAGAGGGAATATAAGGTTCCAATTCCGGAGAGGTGGCAGAGTGGTCGAATGCAGTAGTCTTGAAAACTACCGTGCCGCAAGGTACCGTGGGTTCGAATCCCACCCTCTCCGCCATTAAAAGAGCCCTTTGCCCGCAACTCGGGTGGAGGGCTCTTTTAATTTTGGAAATAAGGGTTCGAATACCGTTCGACTCGTAGCGAGTCCGCGAGCGGAGACAGGCGGAATGAAATGAAGCCAATCCCACCCTCTCCGCCATTCAAAACCCTATCCACCCGCAACACGGGTGGATGGGGTTTTGAATATCAAGGATGAGGCACGGTTCGATCTGCACGAGTAAAGTGGGTGCTGTGAGCTTCGGTTTTTGATTTTTGTTGCCTGACCCCATTTGGAGTTGGAGGTTCCCCATTTGGAGGTTCAGATTCGCACGAAGATTTTTTGTTTGTATAGATACCAGCAGATCAGCCAGAAGAAGAGGCCGACGGCGGAGGCTTGGATGAAGGGGGCGTTCATTTCGCCGAGTGCGTTGAAAATTTCCGGGTCGAGGTGTTTTTTCAACAGGGCGGTGGTCCAGGGGACCATGAGCATGGCCATGAAATACATCAGTAGGGAATTCATTCCGACTATGATGAGGGGGAAGGCGCCCCAACGCCATTTGAGGACGTCGATGATGCCGTAGAGAGTGGCGAGGATGAGGCAGCACCAGCCGGTGGAAAAGAGCACCCAGGACGGTGTCCAGATGCGTTTGACCATGGGGATGAAACCGGAGAGATGGAGGTAGTGCCCGACGATGAGTCCGATGATTCCTCCGAGAACCAGGGTGAAAAATTTGCGCTTGTGGCTATGCTTGGAGCGTAATAGTTCACCGCACATGAGACCAAAGATCATGGTGGCCAACGAGGGGATGAAGTTGAGGGTTTGGTAACCTCCGGCGCTGAAGGTGAATGGTTCGTTGCGCGGGAATTGGTTGATCAGGTAGAGGTCGATATGATGCCCGACATTGGCATTTTTGTGCCAGGCGGGGGCGATGTCCTTGAGATTTTTTTGTGACCATTCGGCGCTCACGCCTACTTCGGGCGCACCTTTTTCGATATCGAGCCCGGTATTGGGTTCGTAGCTGTAGAATGCCCAGGTGCCGACTAATATAAGGATGACTCCGAGGGCTTGGGCTTTCCATGGGAAACCCCAGAAAATGAACAAAAAGCTGTAGCCGAGTCCGATTTGGCTAAGCACGTTCATGAACCACCAGTTGGTGTGGTCTTTGCCGTTGGAGCTGAGCAATACGCCTAATAATATAAGCACGAGGGATCGCCACAGGGCGTGTCCGAACATGCGAAACCAGGAGTGCCCCATGGAGGCGCGTTTGGTATAGGAGTAGGCCATCGAGACGCCGACCATGAACATGAACGAGGGTTGGATAAGATCCCAGTAGCCGAAACCTGTCCATTCGACATGATGGAAGTTGTGGAGAATGCTTTGCCACAGATTGGAATCTGGATTCTCGACCAGATGGTTTTTGGCGGTGCCGTAGAGTCCGAATCCGCCAAAGGCCAGGGAAATCATGATCAGGCCGCGATAGGCATCGAGAGAGTGCAGGCGAGGGTGTTTTCCCTTGAGCTGCTTTTTCTTGGAGGGTGTTTTTTTCCCAGGTGAGGTGGGGGCTGGAGGGGTTGCCTGCTTTTCAGCAGACTCCGAGGGGGTAATCTTGGTCGTGGCCATAGGCGGAGAATGTAGCGGGAGGAATCCGATGTGGCAACCACGAATAGCCTCCTTCGCTAAGCCTCCTTCGCCAAGGCTTCGGCGGCCAGGGCCTTCGATTAGTGTGTTCCACCGAGGTTTTTGCGGCTAAGTCTTCATCGCCAGGGTTTTGGGCGGGAGGGGAGGCTGGGGTTAATTGAGGTCGGGGATGTAGCAACCGATGGCGGTGGTATGGTCGGTGGGCGGAGCTTTTCCGCTCAATAGGGCGTCGAGGGTGTCGCGCAGATTGTGCTCGGTGGGCCGGGCACGACGCTTGCCGTAGTCGGTCCATTGATTGTTGATGCGGCCGCTGTACACCAGTTGGCCGTTGTGGTTGAAAACGGCGCATTGGGGGGTGACGCTGGCCTGGCTTATTTTGACCAGTTGATGTTTGCGGTCGATGACGATGGGAGGCTTGAGTGAGTAGTCCTTGGCGTGTTTCTTGGCTTTGGCGGTGCTGATTTCGGGATCGACGTGGGCGAGGGTGAAGGGGATGCCGAGAGCGTGGTAATGTTGGTAAAGACGATTGATTTCCGGAGCTAGAGCATTGGCGATCGGGCAGTCGGAGGTGATGAAAATGATCACCGAGGGTTTGTTTTTGCCCGATTCGTTCTGCTTGGATTCCAGTGGTTTGATATTTTTGCCATCGAGGGTGGTGAGGCTGATTGGGGCAGGAGGAGAATCCGCCAGACTGAAATGAGGAGCAATAACAAGCAGGGCAAGGGACAGGGACAGGGCTGCGATTTTATGTGGCATGTTAATATCCCTTATTTTTTATCCAGAAAGGCGCCGGCTTTTTTGATTTCGTTCACATCCACGACTTGGTCTTTATTTTGATCGAGGCGGCGGAAAGCTTGGTGATGTTCTGCCGGGGTTTCGGCTAGGGTCACGCGGTCATCGTTATTTTGATCGAGTAAAAGAACGGTGTGCAAGCGGCGCATAAGTTGGCGCGATTGGGCAAAGCGTTCTTTGGATTTCTGAACCTGTTGTTGTAGGCCTTGGGCGATGCTTTTTTGTTGGTTTTTGTTTTTTGCCACGCATTGAAAAATGATGCTGCCCATTTCATCGTCGGATTCCTCGCCCCAGTGGATGCGACGTGGCGGGGAGTTGGGGTTGTCAATGTTATCAGCTGAATTGTCATAAGTG
>JAJRVS010000024.1 GCA_024277195.1 Verrucomicrobiota bacterium
ACTGCCTGATTTTGGCAACTTGGGCAGGGCAAACAAAGCCAATTCCTGTTTGAAAATCTCATCCTGCTTGCGAATCACATCGAGATTCAATCTCAACAAATCCTGTATTGCTTTCCCCTGGTTTTTAGCCAGAGCTGCCAACATCAATTTCGCGCCAAAGGACTTTTGCGAGGCAAAATATTCGAGATAGGCTTTCTGTTGTTTGGCAGAGCGCTCACGGATATCCTTGGCCAGACGCCCAAAAACAGTAGGCTCCCTGTTGACAGAGATACTCATAAAATCATACGACCCAACGGCAAGTAAACGAAATTCAGGCAAGTTCTGCATCAATGGTGACCATTCCAGTTTCTCAAAAACCAAAGCTGGATTATTCTCTATATCCTTCCTCCGAATCCACCACCCGGTATTGAGCCGGTTATCTATGCCCAGTTCGACGGCTTTGCGATGTGCCGGAAATATCAAAGCTGGGTAAAAAACTATATCTTTCAAAATGCCGAGATAACGCACCGGCAATGGCTCACCAAAATAATCAACAAAAACGTTTTCGGGCGGCAATGTCTTAAGCGCTTGATCGCGTTTACCCGGTTGACCAAGATAGATCGTCGCCAATTGCTCCAAGGCCTCGTCAACCCGTGTCGGCTTGCGATAGCGAGCAAGTAGATCCAAAAAATAACGGAGATTCTGCTTCGATTGATGAATGCTTTGCAACCTGTGTTTCACCAAGTCCTTCTCCATCTTCATCACTCCGTCAAAAATTTGCGCATCACAGTCGCGAGCCTTCCAGATTTTCAACACCTCGCTGAACCGCTGCGTCAGTTGATTAGCGATGAAAAAAACTTTGCCATTCTGCCGCCGAATCAGCTCAGGCTCATCGGGGATATTTTTGCGAATCAAGTCATTGGCCAACTCCATAAAACCCGCCGCTTTACAAGCCAATAAAGCATATCGCTTACGAACACCTTCAGATGAATCCTGCGGCAAACCCTGTTGCCGTTTCCAGAAATAATAAGCGACATACAGTTCAGGCGAATAAAATCGCGCCTCTGGATATCCTGATTCCATTCGCGCCACCTGCCCAATCGGAATAGATCCAAAAGGCGTCTCTTTTTTACTGATGGAAATCGCGAAGTCAGCCAACTCCAACAGCCTGTCATTATTCTCAAAATCACCCTGCAAATCAGCCAACGCTGCCAACCGGGAAAAAGCCCACGCCGACATCTTCGGGAAACGCAGGGCTTCGAGACAGAAATCCCGATAAGCTTGCTGCCGCCACTCGATTTCCTCCACCCGTGCTATCCGCCCCCGGTAACCCATATGACGCGGATGGCCTGGCCCCCAAATCGATGGCATTTGCATGTCTCCGTAAAGAGCCGTTGTAACTTTTCTCTCCACCTTATCTGCCCAGGTCAGCCATCCCACATACCCTGCATCCTCCTCAGGTGATCGACTTTTTAAATAAGCCGTCAAGTCTTCAATGATAGCCATGCAATCCTCAAAATGAGGCTGGCTAACAAAGATGAAAGTCAATTCATCAACCGAGTGGCGGACCAGCCCCTTCTTTTTATCCTCCAAGTCGAGTAGGGCCTTCTTTTGATGAAGAAGTCGAACCAAATGTTTGCTGACGATGATCGAAGAGCTCTTGCCCTCATCCAACTCTGCCCGATACAAATCAAAAGCCTGCTCCTGCGCCCCGATCATATCAAACATCGCCGCACGCACAAGCTCCACTCCATGTTCACCCTTGTTCCGTTTCCCCTCATCTTCAAATTGCGCGATCCCCTGCCGCAATTGCTGATAAAGCAGCGCATCTTTTGCCAACTGCTTGCGCAAGCCATCCACTTTAGGACGCAAGATACCCTCCCCCTTATCATCAAGCCAAGTCACCACCCAGCCGGATAGCTCCGCAAGCATTTCCTCCGCACTGTCCGGGGCGCAAACAGCACGGCCTGATACGAAGAAAAATACCGCGTAAAACGCTATGAAGTAGAATCTTCCTGCTTTCATCCAAAAGCATTTGATAACAATAAGCAACAACCGTCAAGCTTAGCTTATATGTAGAAGAAATACTTTTTGAGCAGAAAGCATATCCTCACCACTCGCAGGTTTTTTTTAGCCCCGACTTTGCCAATCGCTGTTAAACGCACTATTCCCCGACAAGCATCAATCTCTCCGTGAAGCTAGAATTCATTTTACACCCTGCGCAGTGTCTGCTTCCCTCACCTTCCCCATTTACCGTCGTGTGATTAAAAACCCTATAGCACCAATGAGAACCTCCCTTTACCGGATCGATCCACCCACAAACTTGAAATATTCCCCTTCTATCAAGCTTTTCATGCTCGGCGTATTTTTGATGCTCCCGGCCGCTCTGAATGCTCAACAGAAGTTAGTCGATACGGTCAAAACGCCATACCCGGAGGTGACAAGTCCGATCATCTTTCACGCTACCCGTAAAGAGCCTGTGGCTTATGTGGCCGAGTCCGCTTCTTTGCTGATTTTTCAAACCCACAACTGGGTCGAAGGAGCTGAACTGGAACTGGATCTGCCCGTGGGCATTAAGTTGGTCGCAGCCATTCGTAACCTCTCATGGAAAGATCCACAGCAGATCACGGTCAAGGGGCAGGCTTATCAACGCTATACCTTGGCAAAAAACCCAGGAGCCTCCCCTGGGTGGTGGCATATTCTGTGGAAAAGTGATACGGATCTCGGGCAATCCGCAAAGGCTTACTACCGCACCCTTTATCAAGGCAAGGCAGACCATGAAAGTGAATTGAGCATTCGCAGTCTGCAGCTTCCCAAGCTGCGAACCTTCAACAAACTGCCTGTGTATTTCTCGATCCCTTCTGATCTAATGAAAATATGGCCAGCTGATGATTTCCGTAGAGGAGGTTTTAATGCCGTAGACATTTGGGCTTACATGCACCCTAATCATCGTGGCTGGGCATTGCCTCTGGTACACAATGTGAAACAAAACCTGAAAGGCAGCGGTGTAGAGCTTTGGGCTTGGCCGATGAGTTGGTGGTGGAACATCGCCAACTCTACCGAAGATGGCAAAGCCACCACCATCACCGGAAAACGAGTGCGCAAGGTCTCTTTGCAATACCGAGGTGAATGGTATCAAAAGTGGATCGATGCCGGTAAATTACTGCTCGACCAAGGCATATACACCCACAGCAGCGACCCTGAATTTTATCACATTGTAGGAACCAACAACGCAGATGAAACCGTTGGTTTCAGCGCAGCAAGCCTTGCTGAATTCAAACAGTGGGTGAAACAACAAAACCTGTCGCTGAAAAACACCGACGCCAAATTTTTCATGAACAAGGAGAATAAAGCGCAATATCCAGAAGAAGTGCGCGCCTTTCGTCGATACAAAGCGCACCGCTTTAATCAATTTTTTGTTGATTACCGTCACGCCATGCAAACGCACCTTAAGGCCAAGGGAGAGGATCCGAAAAAATTCAAATTTGTTATCTACTCCACTTATCACCGTGCGATGGGCTCATTTTTTGCTTATAAAAACTTCGAGGATAGTCCGTCTTTCATCTGGGCTTATGAAAACCCTAAAGACCTGCCGGAAGCTTTTGATATTATCGCGCCGATGGTTTATCCGGATATCTACGGCGAAGGTAGTTTTGGCACTTACGGGCCGTCCAAGAATTACAGTAAGATGAATATGCTAGGTCCCTGGGAAGACACTTCGTCTCTGCACAAGCTGATTGGCAATCGCAGTGTGATCGCACCGATTTTGAGTTCGGGATACAGCTATAGCTCTACCCCAAGTTACCGAGCCGACATGCCCACTCACATGCTACTGGCTAATATCATGGAAGTATTCGCTTCAGGCGGCAAAGGCTTTGGCATCTGGGGTGCCACCAATCATGACGCTTACGACATGCAGCAAGTTGCTAAATTAGTGGATGGGCTGGTCGACGCAGAAAACATTATTCAACACGGTAGCCCCTTCGAAGCTCAACCTGTGTCCGGCAAAGCCTTTGTCAAAGGTATCACCGCTGCCGAGGGCGCCTTGCTTTTGGTATCCGAGTATTCTGGCAAGGGTCAGCAAGTGACGGTGAGCGTGCCTGTTGAGGGGGAAGTAGTGGACTGTTACTCAGGAGAAAAAATGGGCCGTTTACAGAAAGGGGGAAACTTCACCATCCGCCTGACCTCCAAAACTCCAGCGAGAATTTTTCGCATCATAAAAGCGAAATAAAAGGCAACTATTCACTATCAAGACATCTCACAACTTCACTGAATTGCGACCGCTCAATAATCGCTACCGCCACTTTAAATCGTGAGGACCTTCCGCATTCATTTAACTTCGGGCAGTTTCTTCTGGGTAGTTTCCTCCAGCTATCTACACTTTGTCCCAATTCGCTGCGCTCCGGTTGCTGTTCCCTTTTGTTATTTTTTTCGATTTCGCTTAACATCCTCCTAAAATTGCACTAGCTTTTCGGGTACGCTCATGAACACGTCTGAAAACCCACAAGACCCGGTGCAATCGTTCACCAGTGCGGTGCGCTCCCGATTAAACCGTTTCCGCTTTCTTGATCTATTCCTACGCGCTTTCGCCCTCGGCACCGCCGGACTTCTGCTCGTTGGTCTCTATTACATCCTACGCGGTCACGCCGTGCCCAAATTCTACTACGGACTCGCCCTAGGCCTCATCATCTCCGCTTCATTGTTATGGTTCGCCGCCCGCCGTTGGACCCGCGATCAGGCTGCGCACTTCGCCGACCGTTTTTTCGGACTCAAAGACAGCCTCTCCTCCTACCTGCATTTCAAAGAGCAAAACAAAAGCGGCGAATTCTACCAACTGCAAGCCGAAGCTTCACTTGACTCGATCAGCGGTCTGAAATCCGACGCCATCCCCTACCATTGGCCGCGCCGCCTGATCACCCTATCCGCCGTTTTGCTGCTCGCCGCCGGACTCACTGCTTTCAAAAAACCTTCCACCGCCGTTTTGGAACAAATGCGCATCGCAGCGGAGACCTCGGACAAAACCGAAGAGATCAACCAACGTTTGCAAGAGCTGATCGACGAGTTGGAACAAACTCTCGACGAGGATGAAAAAAACGAGCTCAAGCCAGACAAACTTCGCCAGATGGTGAAATAAATGGAAAAAACCGACGACCGTAAAGACGCCATGCGCCAATACGCCGAACTTGAACGGCAACTGCGCAAAGCGGCACAAAAACTCGAGCAACGAAAAAACGAACAACTCATGGCCAAAGCAGGCGAAGAACTGCAAAAAGACCAAGCGAGCAAAAAACTGGGCAAAAACCTAAGTGAGAAAAAATTCCGCGAAGCAGCCAAGGACTTGGACGAACTCGCTCAGGCTGCCAATCAACCACAACGCAAACTGAGCGAACAACGCAAACAACTCGCGCGGGTCAAAGCCGCCGCACAACGCATGGCCGCTGCCGCCAAAGCGGCCAATCGTAAAGGTTCCACTTCATCCAAAAGCAAATCCGGCGCCCAGTCAGCCAGCAAGGCTTCCGCCTCGCAGAGTAAAAGCAACAGCAGTGGCAGCGGAGAAAGCGGTTCGGGCAGTGGCAGTTCCGGCAGCAGCGGTGAAGGTCTGGAAGACCTGCTCGCCCAGTTGGACAAGTCCGCCAAGGGGCTCGACAAAAACCTCAAAAATGCCCAGCAGGAATTAAAGCTCAACGGCAAACTCAGCGACAAAACCCTGGGGCAATGCAATAGCAGCCGCAGCCAACTTTTGACCCAGCTCGACAAGCTCAACGCCAGCCTGTGCAAAATGGGATCCAAGCGGGACGCCAAACTCAAACTGCTCTCGATGTGCAAAAAAGTCGGTCAGTGCCAGAGTTACCTCAACAAACCCAAATCTTTCTCGCTCAGTCAATGCCTCAAGCCCGGTTCCAAACCTGGTGGCAAAAAAGCCGGCAACGGCAGTGTTGAATCCCGTCGTGATGGAATGGGTGAAAATTTTGACCAGGGCGAATTGACCCAGCTATCCGGAGCCAAGGGCAGCGGCCCCAGTCAGAGCACGGTTGAATCCGCAGATGACGGTAGCGGCGTCTCCAGTCGCCGCACCGCTGCCAAACGCCGCGAATTTAAAAAACAATTGGAGTCCTTCGTGCAACGCGAAGACGTGCCGGATGACGTGAAAGAAGGCGTGAAACAATACTTCATGCAAATCCACCAGGCTGACGAGAAATAATAAGACGGTTGAGATTCAAGCTACCCTTTCCACCTCTCGATCTAAGCTCAGCCCCATCTCCCACAGCTCCCCTACGTCTGACAACTTGTCAATAACCACTCTATTCACCTATTTCTTCTCTAACAACATGGAAAAATCGAATACCAAAGACAAAAAGAAGCAAATCGATGCCTTTTGCGAAACCTTTGCCTGCATCCGTGATGAAATTTCAAAATTCATCGTTGGTCAGGATGAAATCATCGACGATGTGCTCATCGCCATCATCTGCGGAGGCCACGTTTTGCTCGAGGGCGTTCCCGGCCTGGGCAAGACCGCTCTGGTCACCACTATCGCCCAAACCCTGCACCTCAACTTTCGCCGCGTGCAGTTCACTCCTGACCTGCTGCCCGCCGACATATCCGGCACCCAGATCATGGTGGAACGTGAAGGGAAAAAAGTCTTCGAATTCCAACAGGGACCTATTTTTACCAACATCCTGCTGGCGGATGAAATCAACCGAGCCACGCCCAAAACGCAGTCTGCGATGCTGGAGACCATGCAGGAAAAATCGGTCACCGTCGCCGGAAAGACCTACCCGCTGGACTCACCGTTTTTTGTCCTCGCCACCCAGAACCCTATCGAACAAGACGGCACTTACCCCTTACCGGAAGCCCAGTTGGATCGGTTTTTCTTCAAGCTCTATGTCGAAGTTCCCAGCCACGATGAGTTCTCGGAAATCCTCAACCGCACCGGTGGGCTCAAAGCACCAGAGATCAACGCCGTTGCCAGTGCCGACGATTTGAAAAACATGGCAGACCTTTATAAAGAAGTCCCCATCGATGGTGATGTGCAAAATCACTTGGTCAAAGTGGTGCTCGCCACTCATCCAGAAGACCAACACTCTCCCGAAGTGGTGAAAAAATACGTACGTCATGGCAGCTCCCCACGCGGAGCGCAGTCCATCCTCGCCGCGTCTCGCGTCAAAGCTCTGCTCGAAGGGCGTTACCACGTCGCCAAGGACGATGTGGATCGCATGGTCATTCCAGCCCTGCGCCACCGGATTATTCTATCCTTCGAAGGAGAAGCCGAAGGAATGAAACCGGATACGGTGCTGCAAGAAGTGATCAACGAAGTGAAATAACACTATCCGGAGGCATGCTGCTCACCGACCCTTCATTCATCAATCGCCTGGAGTCCTTGTATCTACTGGCTCGCAAAGTGCTAGGCGGATCCTTGAAGGCGGATCGCAAAACGACCAAAAAAGGCGCGGGTATCACCTTTGCTGATTATGCAGAATACCAGTTGGGAGACGACTACCGCTCCATTGACTGGCGTATCTATGCCAAATTCGAATCCCTCATCATCAAGCTTTTTGAACTTGAGGAAGACGCGACCATTTACATCCTGCTCGATGGTAGCCACTCTATGGAAAGCAAATTCCTGCACGCCCGCAAACTCGCTGCTGCGCTAGGATACATCGCGCTCAATTCCCTCGACCGACTCTGCGTGCTCGAAATGGCTGAAACGCTCAAACCCACTCTGGATACCTGCCGTGGCCGCGGCAACGTGCTACGTTTTCTGCGCGCACTGGAGAGCGCTGACACCTTTGGCAACAACACCGACTTCACCGCTTGCGCCCGCGAATTCCAGGCACGCCGCAAACAAAAAGGCCTAGTCATTGTGGTATCGGACTTCCTTTTCCCCGGCGGATTTGAAGAAGGGCTCAACAGCCTGCAATGGCACCGCCATGAAGTGTTCTGCCTTCAGGTTCAGGATGACAATGATCAAAAATGTGACTGGAAAGGAGACGTCAACCTCAACTGCATCGCAACCGGGCAAAGTCAAAAAGTCACCATCTCCCCCACCGAAGCCAAAGCCTACGAAGCCGCAGTTGTCGAATGGAACCAAGGCCTAAAAAAATTCTGCGCCCGCCAAGGCATCGGCCTCGCCACCACCACCCCGGACATCCCCTTCGACGTCATGATCCAGGAAATCCTGCGAAGAGGAGGTCTGGTCGCTTAAGCCGCAGTCGAATAAAGAATTTTAACCACGGATGTCACGGATTAGCGCGGATAATATAAGAAAAGAAAAAAGAAATAATTTAATTCAGATATAGAAGCAACTCCCCATCACCTTGACTCTCACGAATTAAAACAGACCCCCTATACAAAGCCTCCCATCCGCGCCTATCCGCGAAATCCGCGGTCAACTCTTCCTTCCTTATTTCTTCCTTCCTTATTATCCGCGGTTCCGCTCTTAAATGAATTTCCTTTCTCCATCGTTGCTCTGGTCTCTATTGGCGCTTGCGCCTTTAGCAGCGATCTATTTTCTAAAAGTTCGTCCCCGCAAGCGTTCCACCACCGCTTATTTTCTATGGGAAAAAATCTTCTCCGAAAAGAAAGCGTCATCCCTGTTCAACCGCCTGCGCGACCTGCTTTCACTTTTACTCATGGCACTCGCTTTTGCCCTGATCGCTTTTGCCCTCGCCCGCCCCGAACTCAACAGCGACGACCGCAAGGACCTGCTCATCCTCATTGATCAGTCTGCATCAATGGCCGCTTCCGGCCCCAGCGGTCAAACCCGACTGGAAACGGCGAAAAAAAGAGCTCGCGATTTGATCATCGCACTGGGTGGCAATCAGCGTGCCGCCATCGCCAGTATCTCACGTGAACTGACTTATCAATCCCACTTCAGCGGCAGCCCGCGCGCGTTAACCGATGCCATCGATAAGATCCAACCAAGTGATTTCCCTTTTGATATCGAAGCCATCACCGCGCTCAGTTCCGCTGACTCCCAATGGGTGCAGGACTACCGCATTCTATTGCTCACCGACGGCAACTTTGAACGAGCCGAACAGCCCCTGCCCAAAGAGGTCGAAATCATCAAAATCGGAGAAACCATCGACAACGTCGGCATCGTCGCCGCCGACCTGCAAGCTCTGCCCGGCAAACGATTTGGTTTTTATTTCCGCCTCAGCTCCTCTTTCAAAAAAACGGTGAAAGCAGATCTGATTTTAAAAAACCTCGACGCCGAAGCCGGACGCATCTTCAAATACCTGCCAATGGAGATCGCCCCCGGAGAAAACGAAGCGGAAATTTTCGAAATCGAAGACGCTCCACCCGGACGCTGGATCGCCACCATCGACATCGATGACGCACTCGACAAAGACAACGTCGCCTACCTCACCGTTCCCGAACCCCAACCGATTCGGGTAGCGGTAGCTGCGGAGAATCGCTACTTCTTTGAAACCTCCATCCTCGCTTTCGAACAAGGATCCGGAAAACTCAAACTCGTTGATGCCGATGACTCCCCTGACATCGTCATCGCGCAAAACCAAGCTCCAGCAGATGCCAAGAACAGCATTATTTTCACCCCCTCCGGCAAGGATTCCATTTGGTGGAAAAAGATTGGCAAGGAGGTCGATGCGGTCGCCCCTCGCATCCTGATTGAAGATCACCCGGTGCTGCGCAACGTCGATATATCCACTGTCGATTTCCTCGGTGCCCGCGAAATCGAAACCATCGACGGCGCCTTGATCCTGGTCGAATCCGAAGACGGGGTTCCACTGATTTATAAAGCCAAAAAAGGCGCTGATACCGCACTCATTGTCAATCTCGACCCGGTCGCCTCCGAGTTCTACTTTTCCGCCTGGTTTCCTGCACTGATTCATGGAGCCACCACTCACCTGTCGGGTCGCGAGGACGATACCGCAGCCCTCTATCGCCCCGGCGACCAGGCTCCTATTCCTGGATTCAGTGAAAACGAAGCTTCCACCATCACCCTCCCGGATCAGAGCACGGTCAGTATCAAACAACAAAACTTCGGCCCACTGGAATCGCTGGGCTTTTATCAAATCTCCAATGCCAGCGGCCAATGGCCACTCGGCGTATCCCTCAGCACCCCCGCCGAAAGCAATCTGGATAACTCAGCTCTGAGCGAAACCCTGCTCCCCATCTCCAGTGGCCACCCACCCGCCTACTGGCTGATCGTTCTCGCCATCCTTTTGTTAGTCGGCGAATCCATCCTGTATCACCGCAGAAAAGTCGGCTAACTGATAAATCACCTAGCTATGGAGTTCACCACCTTCCAACCTCTACTCTGGCTGCTCTTGCTTTTGGCAATGGGCATCGGCTTGTGGTTTTCTTTGGTGGATCGCCCCTCAGGATTGAAGCTCGGCAGCTTTGCCCTGCGCGTATTAGGAATCATTCTACTGATACTGGCGCTCTGTCGCCCCTATTGGAAAGATCACAGCGACGAAGTGCACGTGGTCTTCCTGGTGGATGTATCCGAATCGATCGATCTGGATTCCGCCATCGACGCTGTCGCTGACATCAAAAGTGCCATCACCGCTCTCAACGACAATGACACTTGGTCCTTGTTTGCCATCGCTGAAGGCATTCGCTCTTTTGAAAAAACAGAGCAACTGGCGGATCTGCTCAAGCAGTGGCAGGACGGCATCGCCGATGACCAGTTTCGCTCCGCTTCAAAAATCGCCGAATCCTCACTCAATGCCCGACTCGCTTTTCCTGCTGGGAAAAGCCGCCGCATCGTTTTATTCTCCGATGGCATGGAAACCCAATCATCCCCTTCCGTATTAAGCGAAACCATTAACACTCTGGGTAAAGAGCACGTCGATGTGCAATTCAAAAAACTCGACGGCCTGAAAAAAGCCGAAGCCGCCGTGCTATCGATCACGCCGTCCAGCCCCTTTGCTTATCAGGGAGAAGTCATGCGCATGCAGGTCAACATCGCATCCAACCAAGCCATGAAAGCGCGCCTGCGCATCCTCCACAAAGGCGTGGCGATCCGCGAGCTCGCGATTGATCTCAAAGCCCGGCAAGACAACCGCTTCGCGGTGGATGTCGATATGACCACTCCGGGACCGAGCGTGTGGACGGCGGAGATTTTACCGGAGAAAGATTTTTTCCCGATCAACAACCAGCTCGCCACCACGGTGACCGTCAAAGGCAAACCTCGCTTGCTGTTTTTACATCAGAAACCCAATGAGATGCGCCCCTTTCTGCGCTCGCTGCGTGAGCAATCCTTCGAAGTTGATGTGCGGGGCAATCATGGGCTACCGGAATCGATGGACGAATTGCTCGCCTTCGACGCCATCGTGCTCGCCAACGTGCCCGCCACTGATATGAGCGTTCGCCAAATGGATCTGTTGCGCAAATACGTTGCCGACTTCGGTGGTGGACTGGCCATGCTCGGATCGGACAATTCTTTTAGTCTCGGCGGGTATTACAAAACCCCGGTGGAAGAAGTGCTGCCGCTGACTTCCCGTTTTGAAAAAGAAAAAGAAAAACCTTCCCTCGCCATGGTGCTGGTAATCGACAAGTCCGGTTCGATGTCGGGCCAGCCGATCGCGCTGGCTCGTCAAGCCGCCAAGGCCGCCGTCGAACTACTCAGCGCCCGCGATCAAATTGCGGTGATCGGCTTTGACAGCCAACCCCAGATCGTTTCTGAAATGCGCTCTGCCGGAGAACGCGCCGCCGTGCAGTCCGCTATCGACTCGCTGGAAGCGGGCGGTGGCACCGACGTTTATCCCTCGATGTCACTGGGACGCGAAATGCTGGAGTCAGCATCCGCCAAGGTCAAACACATGATCATCCTCTCCGACGGCCAAACCCAGCCAGCCGATCACATCGGACTTGCCCAAGCCATGGCCGATGCAGGAATCACAGTATCAACGGTAGCCCTGGGTCAGGGCGCCGCCCGGGAGCTGATGGCCTCGATCGCCGAAGTCGGCAACGGACGTTATTACGAAACGCTTGACCCCGCCAGCGTGCCACAGATTTTCACCAAAGAAACCATGCAGGCCTCCAAGTCGGCGATCAAAGAGGACTTGTATGGCACGGTTCAGTCCGGAGATCACCCGATGATGTCCGGTTACGAAGAAACCGAACTGCCTTTCTCCCTCGGTTATGTGATGACCGAAGCCAAACCCACTGCCCAGGTTTTATTGTTAGCCGAAACAGGAGACCCCCTGCTCGCTGTCTCTCGTTTTGGGCTCGGCACTGGCATGGCCTACACTTCGGATCTGACCGAAAAATGGGGCGGAGAATGGTTGGCCTGGGAAGGTTGTGGCAAGTTCTGGGCGCAGGCCTTCCGCAGCATAGTAAAAAAATCAGACGCACAAGGCCTCACCGCCGTGCCGCGAAAAGATCATCAGCGCTGGATCGTTGATATCCGTAGCAGCGACCCCGACCACATGCCCATCTCGCGCATCGACTGGGATGGTGCACTGCTCGATGCCAATGGCAAATCCCGTCCGGTTGACATCGAAGAAATCGGCCTCGGTCGTTACCGGGCTAAAATCCCGCTATTAAAAACAGACAAACACCTCAGCGTGCGCCTGCATGACCGCTCCAACGACAAACTCAAGGTGCTGCATTACTCCGCCGAATACCCCGCCGAATACCGCCTCTCCAACAAACTACCCGAAGCCCTGGCCAGCCTGACCACTTTCGAAGCAAAACAAGTCCGCGCTGAACTCACCCCCACCAGCCGCCACCGCTCCGTGATGCACTGGTTCGCCTTCGCCGGACTAGCCTGCCTCTTAGTCGGCATGATGCTGAGAAGGGTTTAACCGCGGATTAGCGCGGATAATACAAAAAAGAAAAATTATTTTAATGTAAAAAAAGCAGCCTCCCCCTTCATCTTGAACCCACAATATAAAGTAAACTACTCATAACCCAATCTCTTATCCGCGCCCATCCGCGTTATCCGCGGTTCAACTCTTCTCCTATTTCCTTTTATTAAAAAAACATCTGCGGTTCAACTCTTATTTCTTCACCCCCATGCGCTACCATCTCCGCCTTCTTTTCCTAGCTCTCACCATCGCCATTTTCTCGCTAAGTCCCGTATCACCCGGTCAGGCTCAAAACAAACCCACTGACTCATCCGAAGTCGTCGATAGCAGTCCAAACGACAAAGCCAAAAAATATCACTCGGCCCTGTTGCGCCGCCCTTCGGGCGGTTATCTGTTTGATCGTTTTTTTAATGCCTGGCTGGACACCGATACCATCGACGGTATGGACGCTTTTCTAAAAAAACAAAGCGAAGCCAAACAAGCCACCACCGAGGATCGACTTTTGCGGGCTTATTTTCTCGTTCACCAGGGGCAAGAAACCCAGGCGCTGGCGGTTTTTGAAGCTGTGCTCAAAAGCGATCCAAAAAATGCCGAAGCCTGGAGCGAACTGGCCAAAGCCCGTGCCCGCACCTTGGATTTCGAACAGGCTCTCGCCGACCTCGACAAGGCTCTCGCTTTGGATCCTAAAAAAGACCTCGCCATCCAACTGGGCAAACTCAAAGGCCGTTGGTTATCGCGCTCGGGTCACAACGAAGACGCTCTCACCGCCTGGCGAGAGCTGCTCAAGGCACACCCCAAAGACAACGAACTGCGCGAGGACCTGGTTGACCTCCAGCTTGCACAAAGTCTCATCGAAGAGGCCATCAAGACTCAATCTGCCTTGATCGAGTCCACCCGCGACGCCTACCAGAAAATCACTCGCAAATTGCGCCTCGGTGACATCTACCTGCGCTCTGGCAAAAGTGACCTGGCCAAAGAAACCTACAGCGAAAGCCTCAAAGCCGCTGGGCGCGATACCTGGCTGGAAAAGGAAATCCTCGCCCAGATCGAAAGCCTGTTCCGCCGTGAAAACGATCTCGAAGGTTTGAAAAAATATTACACCGAACTCGCCCAAAAAGAAGCAGGCCGAATCGCTGTCTTACGCCGCCAGGCCGTCATCCTGGCTGAACTCGAAGAAGGCGACGAAGCTATTGCCATTTTTCTGAAAATCCTGAAAATGACCCCCGGTGACCGCGCTAACCGGGAAGCTTACGTTTCTCTCTTGGGCAAACTGGGCAAAGCCAAACAAGCTGTCGAGCAAATCACTGTGCTGGTTAAAGCCGAACCCGATGACACCGAACTGCTCACCCAATTAGCCACCTGGCAAAATGAAGCTGGTCAAAACGAAGCCGCTCACCAGAGCGTAAAAAAATACCTCAGCTCATCGGATAAATCCGAATACGCTTACCTGCGCGCCGCACGGATGCTGGAGCGGTTCAAACAGAGCAAAGCCGCCGCCGAAACCTTTGATCAACTCATCGTCGCTTTTCCCGATAGCATCAGCGCCAAAGAAGAACGCGCGGCTTTTCTCTATCGCACGGATAAAAAGGAGCAAGCCATCGCCATCTGGACAAAAATCGCCGAACAAGGTTCTGATCAAGACGCCATCCGCGCAGCCCGGATTTTATCAACCCATGGCCAAAGGGAACTCGCTTATCAAATCCTGAAAAAACGAGTAGATGAATTTTCCACCGACTTTGTTTTTCTCGGCCGACTTTGCGAAGAGGCGCTCGCCTCGAAACACGCCGAAGAAGCCATCCCCTGGATGGAAAAGAGAATCGCCCTGGCCACTTCGCCGGTCGATTTCAGGGATGCCTTGCGTCAAGCGGTCAACATTCTGGAGCGCGCAAAAAAACTGCAGGACTACCGTCAACAACTGCTCAAGGACAAAGTCACTTTGGATGCTGCCCAGTCCTGTTTATTAGCCGAACTGCTTGAGAAAAACGAGGAATACGATGTGGCCGAAAGCATTCTCAAACCTTGGATGGACAAAGGTGATCTGCTCGCCCTGCATCAGCGCACCCGCCAACTTGAACTGCGCAACGAATGGGAAAAAGCAGCTGAGTCCTTACGCCAGGTCATCGACTTGCCCAAGGGGCGTCGTTCCACCAACCTGCAACACCTGGTCGAGCTTTATCAAAAAGGACAAAAACCACAACAAGCCCTCAAGTGGATCGAAGAATGGAAAAAAGTCTCACCCGGCAGCTCCCAACCATGGCTCACCCAGGCGCAAATCCTTTACAGTGACAGCAAAAACGAGGAAGCCATTCAAATCCTGAGAAAAACGGTCGCCCGCTTTGAAGATGAAGAAACCCCGCGCACCCTGCTCGCCTCCTATTACCAACAACAAGGAAAAACCGCCGACGCAGAAAGGATCTACTGGAACCTCTACGAACAAAGCGAAGAGGTCGGCACCAAATTACGCTGGGTAAGCAGCCTCAGCTCGGTCGCCATGCAGCAGGGCAAAGTCGACAAACTGATCGAACGTTTCGAAGAGCGCCGCCGCGCCAATCGCCAATCCATCGCTCCGCTGTTGGCGATCGCCGAGGTGCATCGTCGTTCGGGTAACTACGAAGGACGTCGCGTCGCCCTGCTCGAAGCCACCCGTTTGCGTCCGGAGGATCTGAATTTGCTCAAGCAAATCGCCCGTATCGAATAACAGGAAGGCAACTGGGAGCGCGCGGTGGAAACCCTCGAGTCCGCCCTGCCATTGGACAAAACGGATCACACCAAACGCGACATTGCCCTGCTGCACTTACGCTACGGGGACGAAGAGGTCGGTTACCGCCAGTTCATGCAGCTACAAGGTGGCGCGGACATGGATGCGGATTCCGTATTGTCCATGGCTGACAGCATGATCGCCCGTAGCGGCTGGGAACGCGCGATCCAATTGCTCGAACAACACAGCGAACGTTTTCCCGACGATTACCGCATCGCCTATTTGCGCGCAGTTGCGCTTGAAGAATCCGGAGAAGAAGAAAAGGCGATCCAGGCTTTCCTGCACTTGCTCGATTTTGACAAGGAAATCGCCAAACTATCTCCCCAGGCCCAAGCTCGCCTGTACTCCCGCTACGCTGCCGCGGGCCAAACGAACGCAGAATCGATCAAAGGCTTGAATGACCTCTATCAGATCCAGGGAGCTTATTGGACAGCTTATCAATATCGTCAACAGTTGCAGTCGGGACGCATTCGTTTCCAAAGTAATTTTGGCAATCAGAAGACCGGCTTGATCACCCTTCCCACTTCCTTGTCCAATCTCGGCACCCAGGCGCTGGCTCACCTGCGACAACTGTCCCAACTCTTCTATAGTGATGACGATCCCATCGATAAAAACGTGATAGCCATAGGCTTAAAACAACGCGATTTCAAAAACGTCGCGCTGTTGCTGGCGATCCCTCTCAACAACCCTTTCTCGCAAGGGGCTCAGATTGATATCTCTCTACTGGATCGCTTCCCTGACAGTGACGCCTTGCACGCCATGGCCATCACCACCCAAATGAATCAAATGGTCAACCGCCAGGGACAGGTTGATCTGGAACTTTTAACCCGTTGTTACAACAAACTACACGACCAATACCCGGTTCTCTCCCTCAATGCCGCCACCGTCGCCTCGGCGAGCGGAGAAAAAGAAGCTTTTGCCATGTTACGCCAATCCCTCGCTGAAAATCCAAAATCCGATGGCTGGGCAGGTCTGGCGCCCCATAGTATATCTTATCTATTGTTCAACCACGCCGACGAAAACTTCCCCGAAGATTTGAAAAAAGTCCTGATGGGCAAACTTCGCGAATCACGAGCCACGCAAGTCGAAGCCAGTAATAAAACCCAAGGCATCAACCCTCTTCTTCGTTTTAACCCCAACGATCCTTACATCGGCATCCTGCGAAAACAAAAAGGCCTCAGCGATTTTGTCGCTTATCTCGATCAACAATGCAGCGACTACGAAAAAGCCCTCGACGACCCGCAGTTAAAAAACAATATCACCTCCCTTGGAGGATTAGGTCAATATCTGCGTTATTATTACAGCAGCCAACCGATCTTCCGCTCGCTGAGTTTCCCTCCCCCGGAAACACCTGACATCGCGCCTAATATGCTGACGGTTTTTGTGCAAACTCCTGGATATAATTTCTCCGGCAAACAAGCCCCTATCGACCCACAGGAAGCCAAGCGTGTTGCGCAAAAAGCGAATGACCCTTTTCTCAAACTATTCCTGCTGGATCTAGCTGAAGACACTGAAGCCGCACAAAAACAAATCGAAGCCATCCTGGCAGCGGCCAAAAAAAAACACACCCGATTGCCCTTGCGCGAATCCCTAATCGCAGCAGCCTGGTATCAAAAAAACGAACAGTGGGAAAAATCCGCACAAATTCTCGAAGCCGTTCGCTTAACACCAATGGACGCCACTCTGCGCCGCCGCATCGACGCCTTACTGGTGATTTGCGCCAAAGAAGCCAAGCTTGATGAAAAATCCTTCCAAGCCGCCGATGCCAAAGGTCTCGCCAAACAAGGCCCGGCTGCCGCCCTGCGGCTACGCTACGGCACTCTCAGCCCCCAACATCGTGCCGAGCTCATCAGCGTATTGGATGAATTTGGATTCAAGACCGAAGCCAAACAACTGGAAGCTAAAAAGATTGCCCAAAACAATCGCGCTAGCAGTATGATGCCTACAGCGTCTGTCGGAGCACAAGGCGTGCGCGAGAAGATCGAAAAAATGATCAAAGACGGCAAAAAAGAGCAGGCTGAAAAACTACTCAGCCGCACCATCGAACAAAATGTCCGCACCCTCACCAGCAACGGAAATGTACGCTGGGACTACAACCTGCTCAACCTGCTCAACTCCATCCGCCGGACACAAGCCAAGATGCTGGAAAAAATTTATCAGCAAGCCGTTCCAGGAAAAAATGCCACCTCGGCAGATCATTTGCGTTATGCTGCCATGCTGGAAATGAATGTGAAATTCAAAGAAGCTGCTAAATCCTATGATGCGGCTCTTGTCTCCATGTCTAAATCAAGTCAGAAAAAATTCCTGCCTAGAATAGCTCTGATCAAGGGCATGGACGATCCCGAAGCAGGAGCAAAACTGATGCAACAGCTCGACCAGACCCAACTCTCCCAGTTTGGTCAACTGATGCAAACGGTTATGCAACCAATTGATTACAGTGGGGACAGCACCGGCCTGCGTTTCGATGTTCGTTTAAAACACGCTCAAATGATCAGCGAATGGCTCAACAGCATCGTTGGTGACAAAAAACTCGCGCGAACGGATCTCTCCTGGGTCTTGCAATACGGACTTCACAACATCTCCAGTAGTATGTATCCACTGCCCGACATTGCCCAGTATGATCGCTACTCCTTGAAATCGGCGCTAAGCGATAAAAACAAAAAACTGGTAGAACCTCGCCAGAAGGCCTTCGCCGATTTATGCCTGGCGATGAGCAAACATCCACTACTGGCACGCAAAGCTTTTTCCGCACTGTCACGCCAGCGCATCGCCAATGATGCTGCCACCGCCTTCAATGAAGGGGAGCTGCTCGCTCTCGCCGGTCAAATAACATCAAACTCCAAACCATCCAACAACCCGATGGCTCGCTTCAACTCCGTGGCCTGGATTTCGCTCACTGACGACCATCACCCACTGTGGACACCCGAAGAATTCCTGATCCAACACAGCCTGCTCTCGAAGGAGGGTGCCGACGACATTCAGCAAACGGTCGAACTCGTCAGCAAGTCCAAAGACCGAAATGGCGCCAAAATCGCCCGCGCTTTTGCTCAAATGAAAACCGGAACTGCGGAAGAATTTGAAAGCGCTATACAAGCTTACCTCAACGCAAGCTCTGGAAATATGGGCATGCAAAACAACTATTTTTCATCATCGACCAGTGATGTGATTTATTCAGCCGCCAATAAAGTTTTTGTCACCTGGCAAGCCCGCCAGGGCGAAATCTCCAAAGTTTTCAGTATGGAAGAGTTCCTCCTCAAGGCGATCAAAAAATCCCGCCAAACCTTTCGCAACGACACCCTGTTGCTGGCCGCCGATTACACCCAGTGGTTGGCTCAAAAACAAGGTTGGCAAGCGGCTCAAAACTGGTTATTAAAAGTCACTGAATCCTGGTTGGGAGACCGCAAACGCTGGGCAAAATTCAAAAAAGAAGCCCGGCGGAAAATCGCCAATGCTAACGGCAGTTATTATTATCAAGGCGGACAATTCACCGACATCACCCACAAACAATACGCAGGTTTCTTGCAACGCTGCGGAGCCGATCCTTCACTGGTCTTCAACCTAGTAGCTTTTGCTGAAAAAAACGGACTTGATCATCAAAAACAAATCTCCCAACAAACCGTCCTGAGTCAACTCTCATCATCAAACGTCACCCGAAACTCGAAGCTGATCACCTCCATTATCAAAAACTCACCGTTTATCGGAGCCTCCGCTGATTTCCGCAGCGGTGATCTGCAACAAAACCGCGACCCGCTTTTCAAAACTTTCCTCGATGCCAGTCGCAGATGGAAAAAAGAAGAACAAACTCCATTCAAAAAATTCCTCAGTGAAAAAAACACCTTCAGCTCGCAACTCGCTCTGGCCTACCTGCAACAAAAAGACGGCGGTGATAAAAACACCGACGCCGTCGCCAAATTTCTTGGCACTCAAAGAGCGGTCATCGAAAAGATGCCCGAGATCAATAAAAACGACCTCGCCACTCTAGTGGTGAAGTTTTACCCCAAAGGCGTGCCCGTTGACGGTTTGGACAAAGACGCCCTCGCCGTGGTCGATCAACTCGGCACCGCACGTACCAAGTCCGCCAAGGAAACTGCCGAAGATTTTTTACAGGTGGCAAAACTCAGTGAACTCAACATCACTGATTCCAGGAAGTTGCGTGAAAAAATCGCACCCATGTTAAATCCTCTGCTGCAATCCGATCAATGGGACTTGATGGAAAAAGTTATCTGGCACGCTATCAAGTTGGGCAAAATCGAACAAAAAAAAGGTAATTGGAATACGAGCCAACATATCCCCTGGACTCTCAGCTCTTCTATTGCTTACGACCTCCTACGTTTGACCGCTGGGGGTGGCTTAGAGCGCATCGCATTCTACCAACGCCTAGTCGAAAACGACAAAGAAGGACAAATCGGAGTCATTTACGATAATTCAAAATTTTCCAGTGTTCTGAAAGCAGCTTTCAATCAAGCTGGAGGAAGTGAACAAATGGAAAAAGCACTCAGTAAAGTCACGGCTGATTTGTGGAAACTTACCAAATCACAACAAGACCTCACCTTGGCAGGTCTTATATGGACACCTTTAATTTACCACTTTCCGCCCGATCAAATGCCTCGCGCTATTGCCTGGGCAGACAAACATGCTGAAGGCGAATCGTGGTCCCCGCTAGCCAAAGAAATAGCGATGTGCTGGCGCTTGATCATTAATATCACTACCCAAAGAGTCACACAACCCTACTGGGATAAGGTGCCTAATCTTGAAGCTTGGCAAGATCACTACCTCGCTGTTATCGATAACGAGTCATTATCCATTACCTACCGAATGAATGTCGCACACATTCTTAGCGGTGGTAAAACAGGCATGCTTAAAGACAGAACCATTCGCCGCAGCACCGAACTACTGATAGAATCGATGTTAGGAGAACACCCTAACATGGGATGGAGCTTCACTTTTATCACTCGTGAATTCTGCTTGCTCCCTAAAAACGAAGAATGGACGACTTTAGCGGAAAAACTCTGTGAAGCCTGGACCTTTGCAAGTCGCCATAATACTAAGGATCATAAATTTGGGCAGGCATGGCACCCCTCTACTGTACTTGTTCTGCAATCTTTACAGTTACACTGTCGCTTAGGAGATAAAGAGAAACTCAACCAATTCCGTAAAGAAAAAACGGCATCCGAACGCTTGCTCTCCACTGCTAGAACCGTATTTTGCCTCGTCCAATATGGCTTCTTTGATGAAGCCCTTGAAGAACTCAAACGCGACACCAATTTTCAAGATATCAGCACTGATTATGTAGCTACAAATGGGTATTACCAAGCCTATTACGATTCCCGCGTCCATACAAACCTGCCCAAATTCCTCGCCAAAATCGATGAACCCGGATTACGGTTTTATGCAGAAACACTGATTCTAGGATCCTTCGATTTACCCAAAGGCAAAGAGGAAAAAAACGCTACTTATAAACGTCGCCCTTTGCGTATCACAGATGCCGTCAACCGCTTTTCCAAGATTGACTTCGAAGGTGATGAAATCCTCAAAGGTCACACTTTGAGGCTATTCGACATTTACGATTACACCAGCTTCCATCTTAAAAGCGAACTCGCGGCCCATTTTGCCAAAGCTGATTTTAAAAACATCCTCAACAGCAAAAACTACCGTCGCATCGAATACGACATCCGAGTGCTTGGCTCTCACGCCAACAATCAGTTGCGAGAACAAGACCTCATCCCGGTTAGAAAATTCCTCCAGTTTCTACGCAAGACCAAAACAGAGGAATACTACCAACGAAAGGCCTTGCAGCACTTCAGTCTCCGTATTGCTTCCTCCATGCCCGCACGCAGCCACTTTGCTATGAGCCCAAGCGACCTACAAAGTCACGCCGATGCCCTGCACCTCCTGCTTGCTATTCCCGATCACAAACTCATGACTCACTCAGGCTTACAAACAACAGCCATCTCCAAAGTCGCTGCCGATGTTTTGCTCGGACAATTCCCCGAAGTCAAAAGCCAACTTGAAACCAACCGGTTTAATCAAAGCCGAATCAATCTACTTGGCAAAGGTTTATACAAAAACATCTACACCTTTTGGCGTCCAATGACAGTAGTGATGAAGTTCAAATCCAGCGACCTTAACTACAAACCCGATACCAAAGAACGCCACCGCCGGGTCGAAGCCCTGCTCGCCCACCCGATCATCATCGAAGGTCTCAAAAACGAAAGGAACCTGGAAAAAATACTCACCAACAACGCCTGGGTCAGTGCAGAAGAGTTCAATACCGACTGGGGCAGAAAACTGATGAAAGACTGGCAAACCGCCCACACCCCAAAAGCCAAACCTTGATCCTCGGTCTATCCCCCCATGCAATACCCAGCTTCATCCACCGTTTACAGTATTCTGGTATGGCTTCTACTATCCCTGCCCTGCCTCACCTACGCTCAAGTCCCGTCCTTGCCTAAATGGAAACAACGGCGCTCAGCTTTAGATCAAGTTCACATCGTTGATGAGTTTCGAATTTATTACACCCTTCACGGTGACGATGCGTTGCCAGAAACTCACGACAGTAACCATAACTCCATCCCCGACCGGATCGAAAATATTGCCCTGCAATTGACCACAGCACGAGATCTTTACACCAACCCCTTCAAACTACGCCACCCACTTGAAAGTCCTCGTTACAAGGACAAAGCCCACTTCATCGATGTGAATGTCGGTTCGCTACCACTGTCCCCTGTCTTTAACTCGACAAAAGTATCTGGCAACGGCATGGCTGGCGATGCAGTGGTCAATTATTTTCGACCCAGCGATCCATCAACGGGCATACAAGTGCTCACGATGGACATATCTAACAACCTAAGCATAACCAATCGAACGCCTGCCCACGAACTCTTCCACCTATTCCAAAACTCATACACCCTGTTCAAAAACCCATGGTTCACTGAGGGAACCGCTCGTTGGGTGGAGTCCGCTTTCAGCAAAAGCACATTCCCATCCCTATCCCTGCCTCTATCCCACGATGAGCAGAGCCAACTTTTTTCCATGAAATATGACGCAGCGGGATTTTGGGGAACATTCGCCAAAGCTTGTTCCCCTAACGAACAACTACTCCCTCCCCAAAAGCTACTCAAGTTGCCCTACATCGGTAGCAAAAAGATGATCATCTCCAAAACAAATTTCCAGGGAGCAAGCCTGATCAAAGAATTACTCGAAACCCTCGATGCCATGGACGATCAAGCGAGTAAAGATTTCAATCTCAAAAACTTCGACTGGCCAGAGACCACCCAACGCTCACCCGACAATAACCCCTACCTCTGGTCAGCCATTATCGACGTCGCCAATAAGCATGTCACAAACTCTCAAACCATCCGATCCATGGTTCAAAATTTACCCGCTCGGAGTCAGTACACCACACTCTCAATCAAAGGCTGGACCATTCATCTGAACGACCAACTCAAACGTGATGACTCGAAGGTTGTGGAAACCATGTTAGGCATTCTGGACAAACAACTTGACCGCATGGTCAAAGCCATCCCGGCCAAAGCCCTGCAACAACTGCGCAGCGTGCCGATCTGGATCAATCCTCCTTACGAAGGAAAACCACCCGGCGCGGCCTATCATCCCAACATCGATTGGTTACGCGAAAATGGTCGTGATCCCGCTATGGCCAAAGCGATCGAAATCACCAACACCTCGATTTTCTCCTTCGAAAACAAACGCATGCCCTATCTGATGCTTCACGAATTGGCTCATGCCTACCATGATCAAATCCTTGCTTTTAATCAGCCGGAAATCCGTGCCGCTTTCGAGCGGGCCCGTGACTCCAAAAGCTACGACAAGGTCCAACGCTTCAACGGCAAAAAAATCGTCACGGACAAAGCCTACGCAATGTCCAACC
>JAJRVS010000025.1 GCA_024277195.1 Verrucomicrobiota bacterium
AAGGGACGAAGAGGCCATCCACTTCAGGCAGGCCACATCCGGACACTTCGATGAAGAAGGTATTGGGTTTAAGTTCGTTGGTTTCTGGCATGATGGTTTTCAGGTGTGTTGGTGAGCGTTAAGTCACGCCGAACCGCCGAGAGAAAGGGTGATTTGAAGAAGGGATTAATGGCAAAAAGGTTAAGGATTTATTATAGTTACTGCTGGAAAATATGTGCGGTATCTTTTAACGTTTCGTGTGATCAATCGAGAATTGTAAGACTCAGCGTGACCACCAATAAAAAAATCTGGTAATACAAAGTCCTTAGTTCCGCCTTTGCTCTTATATACCTTGAAAGCCTGCGCTGCCCGAAACAACCCATCTCTAGGAATTTCCTGATAATTTAATTCGAATTGGCGGATCAAATAATCGACTTCCTCTACTGAGTCATAGTTAAAACAAAGCTCGGCATATACAGCCGGATTAATAGAGAGTTCCTGATCTGCGTATTGCTCCAAAATAGTGATCGACCAGTCAGCCCAATTGGGATCATCGCTTACAATGTCAATAATTATGTTAGTGTCTACTAGGATCGCCATTATTCTCCCCTAGTGTTTTTCATCCATTCGGCGGTAGAAAGACCATCCCTCTTGCTGCCGCGAAGAGATGCGAATCTACTAATATGCTCATCGGATGTCTTGTCCTCATTGGTCTTCACAAGCACTACGACTTCATTACAAATCTGAAAATCAACGTTAGAATGAGCGGATACGCCCATAAAGCGTCTGATGTGTTGGGGAATGGTTACTTGACCTTTGGTTGTGACCTTCATGGTAATACCATGCGAGGTATTACTTATTGGTGCAAATCTTTTGTATGCGCTAACGATCAGCCCGGCCCTGGTTTATTTTGGTTCGATTATAGCCCCCGGTGGAGTGCTTGATAATTGAATAATTATGGTCATTTCGCCACGCAATGCCATTGCGTTCCACATTCATCACTGTGCGTGTTTTTACACATCGTGGAATGGATTGGCAATCCGTTTTTGCCGTTCATTTATCTGGAGACTTTTTTCGAGGGATTAACAAAAGCAAAGCTCAATCCGCCGGCGAAATAAACCAGGGCAAAAAGAATCAGCACCAGATTCCAATTTGCAGTCCATTTAAAAAGGTAGCCGACGAGAACCGGGCAGGCGGCTGCGGCAAAGTTGCCGCTCATATTCATCACTCCGAATACCTGGGGGATATGTTTGCCGCCGATATCGATCGTGGAGGAAAAAGCACAGGGGCCGGCGATGGCGGCAGCAAAAGCGCCGGCGGTCAGCAGGATGATCGCGAAGCTGATATCGTGGATGAAAAAGGCACCGAGAATCAGGGCTCCGCAAAGAAACATGAAGGTCGCGCCTACGCCGCCACGGCTCAAGCGCAGACTACCTGTTTTTTTCCAGACCCAGTCGACTAGCAAGCCGCCGAGCAGGCTGCCGCCGAAGGTCGCGCCAAATACCAGTGCCTGGAGATAACCTGAATCGGCGACGGAAATATTGCGGGTTTCTTGAAGAAAAGTAGGGAACCAGGTGGCGAAAAACATGTAGCCAGATGCTCTGAAAACTTGCTGCCCGCACAGCGCCCACATTGAGGGGTTGGAAAAAACCGCGCCCCAAGGAGTAGGTTCGTGGCTTTCGATATCGCTGGTGGCTACCGCTTGATCACGACCGGCTTCGATTAATTTTAGTTCAGCGGTGTTCACTGAAGGATCCTGTTTCGGATCATTCCAGAATCTGAGATAAAACACAATGGCCCAGAGAATGCTAGGGATGGAAAAAATGATAAAGACCCAACGCCAGCCGATCTGTGTGAGCAACACACCTGCAAGTACCGAAGAGACGATCGCGCCGACTTGCATGCCTGAAGCCAGCACGCCACAGGAAAAAGACTGGCGGGCCAGTGGTATCCAGTGAGAAATCGAGTTACAGGAAGCAGGAAAGATGCCGGCTTGGGTTATGCCCATCACCAGTTGCCCGAGTATCAGCATCCATAACACTGGAGCCAGACCAAGCAGGATGCCAGCGACCGCCCAGCCGAGAGAAAAAATGGTTAATGCAATTTTTGATCCCCAGCGGTGCGCCATCCATCCTCCGGGAACTTGAAAAAGGGCATAGGTCCAGAAAAATGCTCCCATGAACCAGCCGGATTCAGTTAAGCTCAATCCGAGGTCTTCACGGATCGTGGACTCGGCAACGCCTACGGCATTCCTGCAAAGGTAAGCCAGGGCGGCAGCAAGTGTCAGCCAGGTGAGAACCCGAATGCGAACCCAGGTGGGACGTTCGTTCATAGCTTGCTGATAATTTGGCTGAGTTCGGCTTCAAGTTTTTCGAGACCTCCAGCGGCAAAAGGAGTTTGCCAGACTTGGTAAAGGTCTTCGTCATATAGCTTGGCAGGAGGCAGATATCCCATTGAGCCATTGGCTAGATTGAGATAGATGATTGCGGACGCGGGAAATTTTTTGCGTAGTTGCAGTTGGACCCAAGAATAAGTTTCGAGCATGGTTGCTACTAAAATCGCATCACCGACTTGCCAAATCCAGACCGGCAGGGGATAAGTATCACCATCACCCAGGCTGCGTCGGATATCTCGTTTGCGTCGCAGGCGTTCTTCGGCGTGGCGGTCAGAAGCCGTTAGCCGTTGGTGTTCGAGTTGGTCAGCGGAGGGCCAGTCTTTGAGCGGCAGGTCGATCGTGGTTTGGATGGCTTTTAGTTCACTGGAGTGAGCGCATTTTTCATGTTTCCAGATCGCCAGCGGAGCTCCGGATTCGCAAACGCCTTTGAATGCCAGTTGCTGGCCGGCGGGTTCCATGCCGCTTAAAGCGGACAGCACGGCGTAGCCGAGCTCTTTGCCGTGCTGGTCGGCCACGGTGGGGTCGCCGACGTATTGATAGCGTGGGGAGAGTTCGCCGGATGCTCCTTGGAGAAAAAAAGCTAGCGAGCCGGGTTGTTCTTTTTCAATCGTCTCGCGCATTGCCCCTATAAAATCCGGCGAGATCATTCGATTGTCCCAGGCGAGGGTGGTGGGGTGACAGGCGTAATTAGCGATGATCGCTATCGTGTTTCCGTCCTTATCTGAAATCCGGCCAACCAGCAGGGTGTCGTCTGCCTCTGCCTCAGGATCGAATCCGCAGATCCGTCGGTGCTTACCGCTTTCATCCGGATCGCGCAAATCCCGGGCTGTAGCCAACTGACACTTCCCAGTGCTCCACTCGATGTTCACTGCTTGCACCGATTCCATTGCGTCTTGGATCACCTCGATGGTGGTATTGCGAACTTGGTCGAGGAAAGGTAATAGCAAATCTCCGCCGTCCCAATTTTTGTCGACTTGGTCGGTTAGGGGAGGGGAGGCATGGGTATGGGTCAGCGCAAATATGAATCGCGACTCATCTAGGTCGAGCGTTTTTAAGATCGTATTGCGGAAGCTGCGCTCCAATTCCAAGCTGCGCCACCAACCCAGATCGGCGTCGACGATGACCAGAGGATTGCCTTCTTCCGAGTTGTGGATGACCAGTGCGCTGACAAAAAGCGGGCGGTGGATTCCTTCGGCAGTATCATGTTCTGCTGCTCCCCAATTACGGGCATAGATGCCCGCTGCGGGAGTGATGTCCGCACGTGCCATACCGGCTCGGCCGGAGAATCCTGGGGGTTTAAATTGCAAATTCACGCAGAGCAGCTTTACCATATTGAGACGAGGATGCAATCCTTCGCTTATATATCATGGAACACACTACTCGACAAAAATATTTCAACCACTGATCGGCACTGATAAACACTGATATGTGATGTTTTTACGACTCAATTTCCCTTTTCTGATCAGTGCAAATCAGTGGTTTGATTCTTCAATTTTAAAAAAGGTCGTGTAGTGTGATCATGGCAATATGCAACATGAAAAAAAGTTTTTAACCACGGATGGCACGGAATTACACGGATAAGATAAATAGATAGGAATTAGGGGGAAGGTTCTGGATCATAAAGTTGAGATTAAAAGGCATTTGTGTGATTTGAAAGTTTCCAGGCATTTTTCTCCAATTGCTTCGGTTTCGTCCCATCGGTGCCCATTTGCCTTTGGTCAATTTCCTCCGGTTATCTCCGCTTCGCTCCGGTTGTGCACATCAGTGGTTAAATCTTATTGTCGTGTGGTATTAAATAGAATTATCGCCTAGCCTGTAAAAAGTATGAAAATCACATCTATCGAAACTCACGTTTGCCATGCTCGCATGCGGAACTGGATCTTTGTCAAAGTGTTGACCGATCAACCTGGTCTTTATGGATGGGGGGAAGCGACACTGGAATGGCACACTAAAGGGGTGATGGGGTCGGTCGAGGATCTGGCAGAGCTGGTAGTGGGGGAAGATCCACGGCGAGTGGAGCATTTGTGGCAGATGATGCACCGGCAGCATTTCTGGCATGGCCATGGGGCGGTGCGGGCTACGGCGATTGCGGGCATCGATCTTGCACTGTGGGATATTCTCGGCAAAGTGGCCAACCTGCCGTGTTCACAATTGTGGGGCGGGCCGGTGCGTGATTATGTGCGCACCTACTGTCATCTTGGCGGCGGCAACATGGAGGATTTTTATGGCACGGCTGCTGATGATGCCAAACGATTTGGCGAATTGGCGCAGGCGGCGGTTGAGGATGGTTACACCGCTTTCAAATCAATGGCCGTTCCTCCGACGATGCCGATCGAGGGACTGAAACCGATTCGTGCTGCAGAGGCGGCAGTTGCGGCGATGCGGGAAGCGGTGGGTGATGACATTGACATCATGGTGGATTGCCACGCGCGCCCTTCACCGGCGATGGGGCTGCAGTTTGCCAAAGCTCTGGAACCTTACGGGCTGTATTTTTTCGAAGAACCCTGTTGGCCGGAAAGCATCGATGGCCTGGCGATGATCAATGCGGCGGTGACAACACCGATTGCGACTGGGGAGCGAGTGACCAATCTGGCTGCGTTCCGTGATTTGTTTAACGCTCGCGCCTGCGAGATTTGTCAGCTCGATATAACTCATTGCGGTGGCTTGAGTGAAGCACGCCGCATCGCAGCTTTGGCGGAGGCGCATCGCATCGCGCTCGCACCACATAATCCGCAGGGGCCGGTCAGCACTGCAGCTTCTTTGGAGTTTGGCTTTTCCCAGCCGAGTTATATCATCTGCGAAACGGTGCACAACGATGTGCCTTGGCGTGATGACATCATCGATGACGGCTGGACGATGGAAAAAGAAGGGCGCATCGTGCGCCCCAATCAGCGCCCTGGATTAGGAATCGAACTAAACGAAGATGAAATCAAAAAACACCCGCCCGAGAAAGAAGTGATCCAGCGGGTGTTTTATAAAGATGGCAGTGTGGGGGATTGGTGAATAAAAGGGTGGGAATTTAAAATGACCCCTGAGAAAAACAAACGATGAAACAAATGATTCAATCTATTGTCGTTTTTGCGAGTTTTTTTTTACTTTCTCTAACTCATGCCGAAAAAGCAGAAATTATTGTTAGTATCAGGTATTTTGGAGCCGTCGGTGATGGCGTCACCGATGATACCGAGGCCATTCAGAAAGCGATCGATTCGATAGGAAAAACGGGGGGCACTCTACTGTTTCCACCTGGAACTTACATGGTGAGTAGCGTGGGATTGCATCCCGGAGTCCGCTATCTTGGATACGGAGCGACTATCAAGCGCCCAGCCAAGCAGGGGAAATGGACCCGCACTTTTAACGCGGCCAAACAGGGATACTTGTATTCCGGAGACGAAGATTCTGCGCCGATAACGGTTGAGGGTTTGACCTTTGATGGGAATCTCGAGGAGCAGGGCGATTACCGCAAATACCAACTTGAACAGGCGCACCTGCTTTTTTTCGCGGCAGACAAGAAACGGGCAGGTCGGCTCAAGGTACGGATTTTAAACTGTCATTTTAAGAATCAAGTTGCCGACGGGATCTCCCTTTACACCAATGTGGATGCTCAGATCACAAACTGTACGGCACGAGATTGCTTTCGGGGTGGTGTTACGATCACGGGTGGTTATTCGCGGATTCAAATACAGAATTTTTCGGCACAAGGGAAAATCCATCGGACTGGAATCGATGTGGAGGTGGATGGCGCGGGCTATGGCGACACTAAGAAGATCGAACTTGCCATCAATGGCTTGAGCCTGCCTGATGGGGATTTTGATATTGGAGTTTCCGAAGGATCCATTGTTTTGGCAACGAACATTGTGGCTCGCGCCCCGTTTAATCTCTACGCTCTCGATTCGACGATCAAGATCAGCAATTCCATGTTCGGGGTGGGGCGATATTCCGGCACTGCGAATCGCATTGTTCATCCGGGCGACGTGACTTTTCAAAACTGCCGTTTTAAAACTGAAGGGAAATCCGA
>JAJRVS010000026.1 GCA_024277195.1 Verrucomicrobiota bacterium
GAACCACTTTGCGCATACTGTCTTTGTCGATGCGGCTTTTGGGTTCGGTGACACCGTGTTGACGGTAGTGGTACCACCAGGTCTCGATGGTGCGCCAGGTGAACTGGCGGGGGATGCCGTCTTCGTCGGTGAAGATCATCTGGCTGACTGATTTGTAACGGGCGATGTTGGAGTCTCCCTCGGCGTATTCAAGAGCTCCGAGAACCCTCATTTTCAGGTAGTTTGATATGCGTTTCATAAGTGCGGGCAACTAGGCCTGCCTGATCATGTATTTCCATAGCCTAATTCTGTTGCTGTATTTTTTTAAAAATGCTACAACTGGGGCTACGATGAAAGCGTGGTGAAAAGGATGCCTGATTGGCTGAAAATGAAGGGGGTAGAGGCTGCTTTTTTAAGGCATGAGATATTTTAGAGTAGGAAAGGGCTTTGAAAGCGGTTTTGGAATGCCGCAATTGGGCAGGGGGTATAGGGGAACGCACTCTCCAAATGTTGGAGAGTGTAGCGATCATTGCTGATGTTGCTTTGCTCGGGCGGCGGGCGGACGCGAAAGAGTTGAGAGCGGATATGTGGGGTGCCGAATCGCCACTTTTTCACCCAACGGTAAGCGGTGGTGATGGCGAAGGGGAAAGCACCGGTTTTCCACGCTGTGTCCACTTTTGTTCCGTCAGCGATGCGTAGTAGCAGTTTGAAGAGTTGCCGGGGATTTACTGTGCAGTAGGGAAATACGTTGTCCCAGTGAATGGAGAAAGTATGGCCGCAACCTTTATTTGAATAGCGATTGGAGCAAAAAAACGCAATCCTCTAGGGCTCAGCGTTTCGCCGATGTAAGGCTGGGATCTGAGATAGCCATGTGATTTGAGTGAGCTCTGGCAGTGACAGTGCGGACAGCCTTTGGTGCGGATCTGCACGCGCAGGTTGAGTAGATCGAGGTGTCGGTGTGGCAGCGGAGAAGTGAATTTCATGGGGAAGTTATTACCAAAGCCTGTAAAATGGGCGCTGCAAGTGTGTATTAGACGGTGTTGTGCGAGCTTATAAGTCTCAATAAGACGGGCGCATCAGCGTTCCACGCGATAGGCCGAGCATCAAAAGTAGTGTTCAAATCCCAGTCTCAATAAGCAATCGCTCCGTGGAACAAAAATACGGCAAACCGGGAAGGTAAGACCGGAAAAAAGACAGGGAAAACGAATGCGCAACTTGGGGCTCTGCCCCAAACCCCGGGATTTTCCAAGGCATGGCCAAAAGCTCTGGATTAGCTTTGGAGAATAGAGCCGAATTAACGCTGTGTGATTGGTAAGTTCTTCGATGGTAATTCGAGCGTCAAAACTCTGGCTATGCGATCAGAGGGTGAAAATTTACATGTAATGGGGCTGGAAGTGCTTTTTGGCAAAGCTTACCAGCTTACCAAACTGCACATCTGGAGCCTGAATTTTAACCATCGTAATCGTAACCGTAAAAACTGAACTCATGGCAGGCAAAAAAGGAGAACGCAACATTCGAGGAATGCGCCACCGGCGCAAGGGCGAGGGGCCGCATGCGCCGAAGCCTATGCCGCCCACGCGTCTGAACGTGCTCATTGACCGCTGGATCGGTTTTCTTGAAGAAAAGAACTACAGTGGGCGCACTTTTTCGGGCTACTGCTGGAGCGTACGCCAGTTCAGTTTGTGGGCGGCCGAGCGCGGCATTACGGATCCAGCGGATGTCACCAAGCCGATGCTGGAGAGCTACCAGCGTTGGCTTTTCCGCTACCGTCAGAAGAAGAGCGGCAAGCCGTTGAGCATTAAGAGTCAGCGCGACCGCGTCCAGCATCTGGGGCAATTTTTTAGCTGGCTCTGCAAGCGTGACGAATTGCTGGCCAATCCCGCCAGTGACCTTGAGTTGCCGCGCCCGATAAAGAGGCAGTTGCCGCGTGCCTTGAGCCAGCAGGAAGTCAACGCGGTGCTCAACGTGCCGGACGTGGGCGACGTGCTCGGTATCCGCGACCGCGCGATATTGGAGTTGTTCTACGCCACCGGCCTGCGGCGCAGTGAATTGGTCAATCTGGATTTGAGCGATTACCAGGCGGACAAACGCATATTGCTGGTGCGTCAGGGCAAAGGAAAAAAAGACCGTTTCCTACCAGTCGGAGCACAGGCCACGCACTGGATGGGAAAATACCTTGATGAATCGCGCCCACGCCTGGTGCTTGAGCATGGCGAGCAGGCCATCTTCATCAGTGGCTATGGCACACGGCTCAATGGTGACTATTTGGGCAACGCAGTGGGAAAGATGATCAAGGCTTGCGGGGTCGAGTTGTATGGGGCGTGCCATTTGTTGCGCCACAGCTTCGCAACCCACTTGCTGGAGGGCGGGGCGGACATCCGCATCATTCAGCAGTTGCTCGGCCATGAGAGCCTTGATACGACCAGTATTTACACGCAAGTGAGCGTCGAGCATTTGCGCGAGGTTTACGAGAACAGCCACCCGAGGGGGAAATGAAAAAATACAGACTCGCAAAAATCAGTATGATGAGTTATCTTGTTGACATGACAGCAGAGGCTCTTTTAGAAGAAAACATTCGCTACGACCGTGGGGGCAAGCCTGTCGAAGTGGTCATTCCCTACGGGGAGTTCATCGACTTTCTCGAGAGCTATGGGCTTGATTTGAGCGAAGAGGAAAAGGCGGATATCCTTGAAGCCGGGGCGGAGATAAAGGCTGGCCGCTTTGAAAACTTTGTGAGTGCTGAGGAAGCCAAACGCCAGCTTGGGATTTAATGCACCGCTACGTTCTTTCACGCGGCGCAGTGAAATCCATGCGCCCTATCCCCAAGCCGAGGGTGAAGCAAATTTTTGCAGCGCTTGATGAATTGGCCGCCACAGAAAAGCCAACAGAGCACCGGAATGTCAAAGCGATGTAAGGTAATTGGAGCGGTAGGTATAGAATCAGGATTGCGAACCGAATTGATACCGAAAGCCATTCTCGATTTGTCATCGAAAGATTTCCGGCGGATTCTCGCACTCTGATCGTATTTTGTACTCCGCCACGTTGTACTGTATAAAATTGGGATCTGATGGGTGTGCTCATTTGGTGTGATTTTTAAAGCCGTTTTGATGGGGGCGGTAATTTTTTTCAAACCTATCCCAAAGCTCTGGATGGCGTTTTTTATGATGAGGAGGGGCGTGCCCACTGCTGTGAACACGCCCCCGTTTCATTACGACGCATCCGTCGCTTTCGGTTCTGGTTATCCCTCGGCAGGTTGCTTCCCAGCAGAGCCCGCTTCCGTTTCACCAAAAGTGTTTATTTTTGTACCGGTTTTTGATTGCTCAGAAAGAGGGCTTCCTTGGGTTCTTGCTGCTGATTGTGTCGCCAGTGGGGCTGTAACAAAACATTTGGCTCTAATTTTCTTCTTGTGATGGTACTTCATTGGAGTATATTAGTTTTCAACAAACAGGCATGAATTCACCAAGTAAGACATTTGTGGAAACGGGTGTTTTCACGAAAAAAGTTGATGAGATTTTCAAGAAAGGCGAACTGAAGAAAATTCAAACGATCCTCACTCTGAATAACGAGAGTGGTGATAAAATACCCCATAGTGGAGGGCTTTGGAAATTAAGATACAGCAATGACAACAAGGGGAAACGAGGCGGAGTAAGGCTGATTTACTACATCCATAAACCTGACGAGATCTATCTGATTTATCTCTATAAAAAGAATGAAATGAGCGATCTTACAAGAGAGCAGACCCGGCGACTCAAGGCCGCTGTAGAAGTTATGATAAAGGGAGGATAACAATGAAAGACAATGAAAGACAATGAATTCAACGAGTTGCTGGCCAGTGTCAAGGAGGCTGGGGAGATCATTCATAAAAAGCGATTGCCGAGCAAGGTGACAACGGTGGATCTTCCTGACATCCGAGGTATTCGAGCCAAATTGGATCTTTCCCAGCAGATGTTTGCCCAGCTCATTGGGATTAGTCCTCGCACCTTACAAAATTGGGAGCAAGGAACGCGCGCACCAGACGGGCCTGCTATTGCTCTGCTCAAGGTAGCAGACAAGAACCCCAAAGCTGTATACGAGGCCTTACATGTTTAATTCCGAAGTGTGAAAAAACGGCTTACAGAAAAGCCTTCAGAGGGGGCCTTGAAGTCAAATATTTATTCTAACTGTTACGGTCTGAGGAGGGCAGGAGCACTATATCTGGCATGAGCTATAATCTCGTGATCGTTACAGGAAGCTTACCCGCAATGGCGTTTTCGGATAGAGCCCGGGTATTGAGCTTACCCTTATTTCGAGCTTCTACCTAAAACATCCAATTCATGTATCGACCAGAAGGAGCTTTTGGCTCCGGCTTGGGTGATTTTGATGAAACGGGTTTTTTGTTCGGGGAAGTCGATACTCATTCGGGTTTTGACTTGTTTTTTGCCGCCTTTGGCCACGGGTTTACCCCATTGTTTGCCGTCATTCGATAAGTGGACCGTGTAGGACACTGGGTAATCACCATTGGATCCAGTGGTATCGAGCACCAGACTGCTGATGGTCGTGCTTTGTGGTAATTCGATTTGGAACCACATGCCGGGCTGTTGACTGCCTGCGGTGTCGTAGCGCGTGGAGATTTCACCATCGACCGCATTGTGGACACTTTTCTGGTTATGGCTGGCGCTCAGTTTCCATTGCTTGCGGTTGGCAAGAGGATAGGGCACGGTCGCGCGCAGCTCTTCGATGGTCCAAGGCTTTAGCCGGCCTTTGTTTTCCTTACGTACCCGGGCCACATCTTTACTGCTGATGAACCCGTAGCGATTGCCAAAACTGTTACGCACATAGGAGAGCACATCGGCTACCCACTCATCACCATTACTTTTCATCGCAATCATTTCTCCGGGGAAGGTTTTGCCATCCACCGGTCCGGTGAGCCCATGTAACACCACATTGATCGACATGTCGGGGTGAGCCGCCAGGGTTTTTGATCCAACAAAGGACGCGGCCATCGTTTTGCCTCCCGATCCAGGGATGGGCATGCCTTTGCCATCCTGGGCATGACAAGCAAAACACAGGGAGTTGAAAATGATCGCACCGTTTTTCATCGACTTGATCTGATCCGCCGTTAAACGGGAAGGGCCGCTTTGCGCACCTTTGATCAATTGATTGCCAAATTCCTTCACTCCATGACTGCTGCTTTTGGCGATCGTGTTTTCGATTTGTTTTTTGTAATCGGGGAGTTTGAGCAACTTACTGCTCATCATGGCTTGCACTACCACACTGGGATCGGCATCGCTGGTCATTATTTTATTCAATTGCGGCAACAAACTTTGATCTCCTTTTTTGAAAAGTGTTTCACTTACCCGAATGGCTGCGGTTCTGACGGCGGGATCTTTATCTGCCATCTTTTCCAGCAGCAGCTCTTTATCCCATAGGTCGAGACCTTCGAGTGTCCACAAGGCGTGCATGCGCGCCAGCGGGTTGTCATGACTACGCGCCATGGTTTTGAGGGCAGGGGCGACCGAGGTGTCGCCTTTGACGATGAGAAGTTTTTGCGCAGTGTCACGCCACCAACCGTTGGCATGGCTGAGGTGTTGCACCCAATCCGCAGGAGATTGCTCGAGCATTCTGGGTTGAGGTCCGGGTTTGAAGTCCTTATGCACCAGACGATAGATGCGGCCTCGGGCAAAGTTTTTGTCGAGCTGGTATTGTTGCACCACTTTGCGCAGATAGGATCCGGGTGCGACCCAGTTGCCTTCCTGGATGATGCCGCGATACATATCGACGATGTAAAGTGTGCCGTCGGGTGCGGTGGTCATGTTGACCGCACGGAAGTTGGCGTCAGTTGAACGAATGAACTCCTTATTGTTGTAAGCATTTTTCAAATAGGTCACGCCATCTTTCACCGTGATTTTACTGCGCCGGATCAGGCGCCCGACCGGCTCGGAAAACAACAGGTCGCCTTGCAGGTCTTTTGGTAGGCGATCTCCTCGGTAGATTTCTGCTCCACAGGTAGCGGTGAAGTGGTTGAGGGTTTTATCACTTGGTCGGTATCTCAGAGTGCCGCCCTGAACATCGGGCATCTGCCGAGGTTTGAGGATCAGAGGGTAAACTTCACGGTAGTCGGGCGGGTACTGATCGGGAACATTAAAGGCACCATAAACAATGGGTTGCTGGAAGTTGATCGGTCCGATTTCTCCTCCTGCGTTCACATACCAGGGTTTGCCGTAGTTATCCTGAGTCAGTCCCCATTGCCCACCATTCGCTGCGGTGGGTTCCTTGATCATTTCACCGTCACGGGTCAGGCGCAGGCGGTAGGCATTGTAGGTGGTGTAGAGCCAGTTATCCATTGACCAGATAAGGCCGCTCGGTTGATGCTCCAGATTACCGCCACGTTCGCCGCCTTTGTAGATCAGCTTTTTTTCATCAGCTACTCCGTCGCCGTTGGTATCACGGTATGAATAGAGGTCGAGGGTATTGGTTTCGCCGACGATGAGCCTGTCATCGAGAGGTAAAAGCATTCGCGGTAATAACAGGTTGTCGATAAAAACCGTGTGTTTGTCCAATTGGCCATCACCGTTGCTGTCTTCGTGCATCGAAACGCGACTGATTTTTTCGAACTTGTTGCTGCCATTAATGTCCTGCATGTAGGTGCGCATTTCGGCGACAAAAAGGCGTCCATTGCCATCAAATACACAAATGACGGGTTCCTCGATATCGGGGTCACTGAGCACCAGTTCGAGGCTGTAACCTTCAGGCAACTCAAAGTGCTGCATACTTTCCTCGGCAGAAAGATAGGGGGTCGGGGGCTGGGGTGAGAAGTCCTGCTCACTTGCCGGGGGGGCTTTGTCAGCAGCTTGCAGCGGCAAAACTGAAAAGCTGCCGAGGAGAAGGACCGCGAAGAGAAACATTGGGGGGATTTTCATAAAAATAGAGTTTTTAGGCCGGTTACAAAGCGTGATTCTTGTTTGAGAAAACCTTGTGGGAAAAATGTTCATTGATGCTCCGCACTATTTAACATCTCATCAGCCGATCTGGAGCAACCACGGGGAAGGGCAGAAGGATCTCTTCCTTGCAGATGGAAAGAACGGGGAGAATCGGTGGCGATGGCGAGGTCCTCGGTGCGGATGGCGGCCACCGAACCGAGGTTGGCCAAATCGAGGATTTGCAGGTGACCGCTCTGTCCGGCAGCGACCGGTTCGCGGGTCACGGGGTCGATGATTTGGATGCGTGTCCAGTGCGGCCCCGTATGCGCCTGGCCAATCCCCTTTGTATAGAACTGCGAGCTGAGCTCGGTCATGCTGTATTCATTAAAAATGAGCTCGCTAGGGATGCTCAGAGTTTGTTCCAATTGACGATAAAAATCGGCTTTATCCAAGTGGCGTCCACTGCCTTTGTAACCACCGGTTTCAAACAGTGCTGATCCCGCGGGTAAAGTTAAGCTGGTTGATTTTGCGGTGAGTTCTTCGATCAGTTTAAGCAAGGCGAGTGCGGTGCCAAGCAGCAGGACAGGCTGATCCAGCGAGTGACAGGTTTCCATCAGGCGAGCAAGCTCAAGTTGTCCCTCGGCTGAAATATAATAAGGGTCGGCAACTTTGTCGCGTGAGGAGGAGTGGTCGGGTTGCCCGGATTGCCCGGATCCACCGAGCACGTCCATCATGTGGCAAAGGGAAGAGTGCGGAGCATCCGATGCTTTTTGAGTCAAAAAAAGGTAAGGTAGGTTTTTTGGTAATTGCAGTTGGGACCAGGCACTGAGAATAGATTGGTGGTAAAGTTCGACAGAATAGAAGCCGTGCTCGCCGCGCCGTTGCTGATCACTGGTGGTGCCGCTGGTTTTGAAAACATGCTGCAACTTATCTTGTTCAAAGCAGTTCAGCCGGAGCCCGGAATCTTTGAAAGCAGAGGTAGGCACCGCAGGGATTTGCTGCCAGCCAATGAGGGCTGCTGGATCATTGACTCCGAGGTGGCGGCACCATTGTTGATAGGGTTTATTGTTCTGGTATTGAAAGCGGAAAATTTCGAGGGCCAGTGCAGTGAAAACCTGTTCGTCCGCAGCAATATCAGGGGGGCTGACTGTAGCGCTCTGTGGTTGCTTGATGAAAGCCGTCAGAGTTTGCTCAATTTCGTGGTATTGCTTTTCGATGGAAGACATAAATTGAGATAGGCACGATTTAAAAAAAGTGAAATAGAGCTTGTTCTGATAACACTTCACACGAATATTTTCCACCGTTATGAATAATCCACCACCTCTCCCAGAAAATAATCCCAGTTACACTCTTGATCAATTCATTCAAGCCACCTGCCAACAAGATAAAGGGCAGGGGCTTTTTGAAATGGAGACAGAGCGTTTGCTCGAAGTGAACCTTAACGGGCGAATCAATACCAAAATGGGCTCGATGGTGGCCTACAATGGTGATATCAAGTTCACTCGGGAGAAAGCTCTCGACCAGGGCCTGGGGAGCTTGCTTAAAAAGGCAGTTTCGGGTGAGGGGATGCGAATCACTTACGCGGACGGCCAAGGCAAACTTTATTTAGCTGACGCCGGGAAAAAAGTCAGCATCATCAATTTGCAGAATGAAAGCATTTTCATCAATGGCAATGATGTGCTGGCCTTCGAACCTTCTCTTAAACACGAGATCAAGATGATGAAAAAAGTTGCTGCAATGGTCAGCGGAGGACTTTTTAATATTCGCTTGGAAGGCGCCGGCATGGTCGCCATGACCAC
>JAJRVS010000027.1 GCA_024277195.1 Verrucomicrobiota bacterium
ATCAGTGTTTATCAGTGTTTATCAGTGTTTATATTTATTGTCCTGTAATGCATTTTCACCACACTGACTCACCACAAGCAGTATACCACACACTACGGCCGTGCCACATAACGCTGCGCAATCGGATAACGGCGCCCCATGCCAAAAGCCTTGCTACTAACCCGAATACCCGGAGCTGCCTGGAAACGCTTCCACTCATTGATATCCACCGCCCGCGCCACCCACTTCACCACTTCGCCATCAAAGCCATCCGCAATGATCTCTGCCACACTCAACTGCCGCTCCACATAACGCTCCAAAATACCATCCAACACATCATACTCTGGCAAGGAATCCTGATCCTTCTGGTCAGGCCGCAACTCCGCACTCGGAGGTTTATTGATGGTATTCCAAGGGATCACCTCCTCGTCACGATTTAGCCAGCGTGACAATTCAAAAACCGTGGTTTTAGGCAAGTCACTGATCACCGCCAGACCTCCGCACATGTCCCCGTAAATGGTGCAATAACCAACCGCCAACTCACTTTTATTACCCGTCGTTAGCAACAAATTGCCCATCTTGTTAGAAATCGACATCAGCATCAGCCCTCGGATGCGCGCCTGCATATTCTCCTCGGTCACATCTTCCTCGCGATCCCCAAAAACCGGCGCCATCTCGCTTTTCAAAGCCTCAAACACTCTCTCAATCGGAATCTGCTGACACTCGATGCCGAGAAAATCAGCCAAAGCCACCGAGTCGTCCACACTGCCGTCCGACGAAAACTGACTCGGCATGGTAACCCCCAATACATTCTCCGCACCCAGCGCCCGTGCAGCAATCGCCGCCACCAGAGCGGAGTCAATACCGCCGCTCAAACCAATCACCGCTTTTTTGAATCCGCACTTACGCATGTAATCACGCACCCCCAGTGTCAAAGCCTGCGCCACCTCCTCCATCGGCTCAGGCCAATCCTCCACTGATTCCTCATCCCCATTCAAATCAACCACCTCCACCGCTTCCTCAAAACCTGCCAGGCGCTTCAACACCTTGCCATCTTTCCCAATCACCGCCGAGTGACCGTCAAACACCAACTGGTCGTTGCCGCCGACCGCATTGGCATAGACCAGAGGCACATCCAGATCACGGCACAGATCATCCATCATTTGCTCGCGCACCTCAGCCTTCCCTTGATGATAAGGTGAAGCACTCAGATTCAAAATCATCTGCGCTCCTTTTTCCACCAAAGCTTTTGGTGGGTTTTTCACATACAACTTGGACGGCAGATAATCCTCACTCCAAATATCCTCACAAATCGTGATGCCCATCTTCACCCCCGCGACCTCCACCGGCTCACATTGATTGCCCGGTTGGAAATAACGCGCTTCATCAAACACATCATAGGTCGGTAACAAACACTTCAATACCACCTGCCCGATTTTGCCCTGCTGCAACACCGCCGCCGCATTAACAAAAGGGGCGCCCGCTTCTTGTTCCGAAAAATCAACAAAACCCGTGATCAAAGGCACTGCCCCGGTCTGCGCAGCCAAGTCGCGCAAAGCCTGCAAATTGCCCTCCACAAACTCCGAACGATAAACCATATCCCGTGGCGGATAACCTGGGATCGCCAACTCAGGTGTTACCACCAAATCAGCTCCAGCTTCGACACATTGACGATACGCCTTGAGCAAGCGCTCAACATTGCCTGCAAAATCCCCAATCGTAGCGTTGATCTGTCCGATGCCGACCTTCATGCGATGACCTATTGATTTAGACTCTCCACCACTCCCGGATCGCGCACATCCGCCCACTCTCCACTCAACTCCACCGCCTTCACCTTCAAACCATCCTCCACCATGGCGGCAATAGCATCGGTCAGTTCATACTCCCCACGCGGCGATTTCTCAAGCTTCGCGGTGTATTCAAAAATACGTGCGCTGAACGAATAAATCCCCGCATTATAATACGGACTGGTCGGCTCACCAGGGCGGGGCTTTTCGATCAAACCCGTCAACCAGCCCTCATCATCGATGAACACCGCACCACCTTGCGACACATCCTCATTGACCTTAACTGTAATCTTAGCATCCACGCCAGAAAACTCGACCAAATCCGCGTAACTCGCCGCCGGCACCAATATATCACCATAACTCAAAATAAAAGCATCCCCTGCAGAAAAATCCGCCGCCAGATCCACCACTCGTCCCGTGCCATCCTGCACCACCTGCGTCACATAAGAGATCGCACAGCCAAAATCCCCACCATCATCAAAATAGTCTTTTATCACCTCCGGACGATACCCCACTACCACCAAAACTTCCCGCACTCCGTTCTCCACTAGACCACGAATAATCGTCTCCATGATCGGGCGCCCCTGCACCTCGATCATCGGTTTGGGAATATCTTCCGTCAGCCCCTTCATGCGCGTGCCTCGACCCGCCGCCAAAATCACCGCCTTATTAATTTTTACTTCTTCACTCATCACAAAAAAATTCTATCTCCTACCTTCTAACTCCTATCTCCTTCTTCCCTCATCGTAATCTTTCCACAAAGTTCCCCATGCGCTCCATCGCAATTTCCAGCTTATCCTTCGCCGTCGCATAACAACAACGCACAAAACCCTCACCCGCCTCGCCAAAAGCACTGCCCGGCACCGCCGCCACATTCTCCTCTTCCAAAAACTTAAACGCAAACTCACTGCTGCTGAGACCAAATTCACGCACATCGGGAAACATATAAAACGCCCCACCGGGAGAAAAACACGGCACTCCGATTTGCTCAAAACGCTTGCGCATCAGATTGCGGCGTGTCGCATAAGACTGCCGCATCTCTTCCACCGGTCCGGCCCCATTCTGCAAAGCCTCGACTGCCGCCGCCTGACTGGTGATCGGCGCACACAGCATCGCATACTGATGGATCTTCATCATCGCCTCAGTCAAAATCGGTGGCGCACAGGCATAACCCAAACGAAAGCCGGTCATCGCAAAAGCCTTGGAAAAACCATGCAACAAAATAGTGCGCTCCTTCATGCCCGGCAAGCTGGCGATCGACACATGCTCGGCCGCCTTCATACCCTCGTCCTCACCATAAGTCAGCTCGCTGTAGATCTCATCACTGATCACGATGAGGTCATGTTTGATCGCCAGAGCCGCGATCTTCTCCAACTCCTCCACCGGCTCAACAGCCCCCGTGGGGTTAGTCGGAAAATTGATCACCAGGATTTTGGTTTTATCCGTGATGTGTTTTTCCACATCACTCGCCATCAGCGCAAACTTATCCTCCGCCTTGGTCTCAATCGCCAACCCCACCCCACGCGCCATCACGATGCCTGGATGATAAGACACATAACAAGGCTGGTGAAAAATCACCTCGTCCCCCGGATTCAACAAAGCCCGAAAAGCCAGATCCAAAGCCTCCGACACCCCCACCGTCACCAGAATCTCATCGTCCGGCGAGTAACGCACCTCAAACTTGTCCTCGACATAATCTGAAATCTCACGGCGCAAAGACATCAAACCAAAATTGGAAGTATAAGAAGTCTCCCCCTTTTCCAAAGAATAAATCGCCGCCTCGCGAATATGCCACGGCGTCGAATAGTCCGGCTCACCCACCCCTAGTGAAATCACATCATCCCGCCCCTGCACCAGCTCAAAAAAATCACGAATCCCCGAACGAGGAATCTGACGCAAATGCTCAGCTATAAAATTATCTAAATTCATAAAAACTCACTTCTTTCCATTCAAGGATAAACTTCTTTGGGAAACCTCAGATACTAAATCCCTTTTAGGAAACCACTGATGACACTGATAAACACTGATAAGAGATTTACTTTCAAAACCTCCACTTTAAATCGCTCGAACCAACTCGTAACAAAACTCCCCTGTTATCCTTTATTAAAATTGCTCCTCTTATCCGCGGTCAAAACCCTTCCTCCTTTTAGTGTTTTTAGTGTTTTTAGTGGTTTTAGTGGTTTTAGTGGTTAATCTCCCCCTCTTCTGAATCAAGGAGCCACCGCCAACCTTGTCGGCTCACTCTCCGTCTGGGCAAAAAAGCCGCTTTGTTTATAAATCTTCAGTTGAAAGTGCGTCGCCGTCGAGATCACTCCCTCGATCGTGCTAAGCTTCTCCGTCACAAAACTGGCCACATCACGCAGATTTCCACCCGTCACCACCACCGCCAGGTCGTATCCCCCGCTCATCAGATAACAACTCGTCACACTATCAAACTTCGATATACGCGACGCCAGGCGGTCAAAACCACCACCCCGTTCCGGAGTCAGTTTCACCTCGATCAACGCGGTCACTCCAGAGTCCCCAGCTTTCTCCGGATCAACCACCGCCTGATAACCCAAGATCGCCCCCTCTTTTTCAAAGGTCGCGATCTGTTCCGCGATCTCCTTCTCATCGCGCGCCAACAAATCCGCCAACTCACTGGTGCTGAGCTTGGAGTTCTTCTGCAATTGTTTTATTATGGGATCTATCATGTCATCTACTGGCTATACTGCCGGCTCGCGGCATTCCTTTCATTTTATAAAAATTTATCAGCGCGGCACATTGCCTACATTTAACAATTCCTCGCTATCTTGTATCACCATGCCTGCCGCCATCCACGCTTCATAACGTCCCCAGCCATTATTGAGCAGTTGGGTCGTCTGTCCAAAACGATTAGGCGAGTGCAATACCACCGAAAAAATCCGATAGGGAATACGGCTTTTTTTGTCATTCGCCAGCGGAATGATCTTATCCGGCCGACGCGCGCTCGCCACTAGGCAATCGCCGGCTTTTGAAGTGCGACCCGTTTTGACTCCGTCGACATAATTGCGCCCCAGCAAGTCATTGGTGTTTTTCAAATCAAACGCCAGCTCCTGCCCCCCCCGCTGAAAAGTAATGCGCCGTGTTTTTTGATCACAAATAAAAGTGAACGACGATTTGCTCAGGGCAAAAAACGTCAGCTTCGCTATGTCGCGAGCCGTCGAAAGCCCCGGTTTGCCAATATGATCCAAACCACTGGCATTACGGAAGCGAGTTCTGCTCATGCCCTTCATCTTGGCCAGCGCATTCATCTGTCCCACAAAAGCCGTAAAAGGATCCGTCTTTCCCAAACGTCCCATCATCTGCCGTCCAAAGTGAACCGCCAAAGTGTGCGCCGACACATTGTCCGATACCATCATCGCGCAAAACATCGCATCCCTCACCCGAATCCGGTCCCCCGGAATCATCCCTACCGGATTGGCTCCGCCAATCATCGCCGCCGACGGAGGCACCGTCATCAACTGGTTCTGATCCCCACGAGTCAACTTCAGCCAATCCATCGCCACCACCACTGTGGCGATTTTAGTCAAACTCGCCACCGGCACCTTGCGGTCGGCATCGTTTTCAGCCAGAATCTTTCGATAGGTGTAGTCCACCACGATGTAACTGTTATTTCCCTGAGCCATGACTGATATAGAATCAGTCAGCAAAACCAAGCTGACCAGCAACAATACGGAAATCCTCTTCCTATTTAGAAATAAAAACATGGCTCACTGTAACTTTTGCCCCCCTTGACGCAACCGTGAAATCGATAAAGCAAAGATAAGAAAACAAGCTTTTAACACCAAAAATCGAGCTTTTGACTCCTGAATACTGAATTTCGACTCCTTCCCCAAGGTTTTGCTTGGAAGTCGACGCGGGATACGCTAGGAAAAACTACGCAAATTCTTTAATTAAACTCACCCACACTAATATGCCCTACGTCGATACCAACGGAATCAAAATGTTTTATGAAGAAAGTGGCAGTGGCGATCCTGTGATTCTCATCATGGGAATCACCGCTCCCGGTGCCGTCTGGGAAGCCCACGCCGCCGACTGGTCGCAAGACTTCCGCTGCATCATGCCCGACAACCGGGGCGTCGGACTCAGCGATAAACCCGCCGGAGACTACAGTGCTGCCATGATGGCTGACGACTACGCTGGACTGATGGACTCTCTCGGTATCGAAAAAGCACGCATCGTCGGAGTCTCCATGGGCAGCATCATCGCCCAGGAACTCGCCCTGCGTCACCCGGATAAAGTACAAAGCACCGTGCTGATGTGCCCCTGGGCCAAATGTGACCGCTACGCCACCGCCATCTTCAATCACATGATCACCTGCAAATCCCACCTGCGTCCCGAACAGTTCATGGAATGGGTGCAGACTCTGATTTTCACCAAACCCTTCTGGGATAACGACGAAGCTCATCAGGGCATGCTCGAAGGACTGGCCGGTGCTGCCATCGACTCCAACCCGCAGCCCGTGCACGGACTCGAAGGACAGGCCGCCGCCTGCATCAATCACGACACCTCGGATCGACTCGGGCAAATCAGTTGCCCCGCACTGGTCATCGGCGGAGTCAACGATATGTTCACCCCCAAATGGATGAACGACGAAGTCGCCGCCGCCATCCCCGGTAGCGAACAACACCTGTATGAAAATGCCGGCCACGCCTTCCACTGGGAATGCCTCGAAGACTTCAACCCAAGAATAAAAGCGTGGCTAAACGCCCACTAAAACAATCCTATTCCAACTCCTGAATTCTAACTTCTTACTCCTAAAAAATATGTCCAAAATAAAATTCGGCTCACAAGTTTACACCTGGTTCATGCAGGAAACCGGTAAATCTTACGACAACAAACTCGATCACATGATCAAAACCGCTGCAGCGGCCGGTTTCAAAAGCATCGAACCGATGGTGCTCGAAATCTCCGAAAGCGCTCTCGGTTGTGGCAAATACTGGCTTGGCGATTTCTGCGACCCGATCAAACTCAAAGACAGCCTCGACGAACACAACATGGAACTCGCCGGCCTGGCTCTGGTCTGCGCCTGGGACGGTGAAGAAGAAGCCCCCAACGAACGCGCAGCCGCCGACTTCACCATGGACTTTCTCAAACATTTCCCCGGTGCCATGATGGGCACCGTGACCCTGCCCAGCGGCCGCGCCAACGACCTGCAACGCCGACGCCTCAACGTCGCCAAAAACGTCAACGCCGTATCCAAACGCGCCGCCGACCTCGGCTTCACTTGCTCCTACCATCCCAACAGCCCACCGGACTCCCTGGTGCGCCATCAGGAAGACTACGACGTGGTGCTCAGCAGCCTCGACCCCAGTGTCACCGGTTGGACCCCCGACGTCGGACACATCATCCGCGGCGGCATGGACGTGATCGAGACCCTCAACAAGTGGTCCCACCTGGTCAACCACATTCACTACAAAGACTTCAGCGGCAACGGCCCCGAGCCTTGGGCGCAGATGGGAACCGGCAAGCTCGACTTCCACCGCATCACCGGCTGGCTCACCCAGCACAACTACGAAGGCTGGATCATCTGCGAAGACGAATGCGAAAAAGCGATCGACGACCCCGACGGCGTGACCATGCAAAACGGCGAATGGTGTAAAGAAAATTTACAGCCACTAGTGCAAGGCTAACCCCATTGTAGGGCGAGCGCTCCGCTTGCCCTACCTTCTCCCCGCTGCTTTACCGCACTCGACCATCGACTAGGTTAAAGCATAAATTTAACAACCAACAAGCCCGCTACACAGCGGGCTTGTTTTGTAAAAGACATTACAAGCGAGCTAAAATGCCAATAGGGAAAATCATAGCCCTAACTAGAATATCAAGTTCTCCCTGAAAGGGTATTTAAATTAATCTTTTACTCACTACCCTAAAAGGTGATTGTAGCATTTTGTCATAAATGTTACTTTTAGATCATGGCTAAAACGCTCAAAACTTGTGAGACAGTCCCTCCTCTTAAATCCGAGCCTCCCTACGCAAATCAACGATTCGTCTATCAACGGTCAATCTCCGAAACACTTGGAATTCTCATCTACTTTGGAATTGGCTACTTATTCTTTGGTATTGCACTTTTTAATTTGTTTTACATCAGACCTTTTGATCCACAAGCGCACATCTCCGCTAGCATTTGGATCGGTGTCGTAGTCTTTGCAACGATTTCAAATTGCAAAAATATTGGCTTTCACCAGCATTGCGTCAATTTTCTTGCCGCATTTGTTCGTAATAGATTTGTTAGCATAGAATGGAGTGGCCCTAGCGATGAAATTCTCGCTTTAGGATTCACCTTTGCTTCACATTCTTTTTACCTGTTAAAATTCAAATCAAAAGCAATCCAAACCGTTGACTGGAGTATGGGCCAGGCGTCAGATAGAACCAAAAAGACTGCAATGATTGGTCCATAGCCATTTGGTTTGATGCTACTTCTATCATCTACAATAAGTCTGAATACCAACAGGGAATTTGCATAATAGGATCAACCGGCAGCAAAGAATCCGTAGCTACTTGCGGAACTGAGCTAATAAAATTTCTGCTTAGCAACAATATAAACCTTCCTTCCCCTAAAAGAGAATACTGCGAACTGCCCGCAACCGCGATCGAAGATGTTTTCCCCTCTGGAAAAATTAAAGTAGCAGGAAAAATTTTCATCGGGCGATCTGCAGATGGCTTCATCCATAAAGGTCAATCTCTCCATGTTACAGACGTAGTAGGAACCTCCATTTACGTAAAAAAATCCTTACCTACTAAAGCTCCCCCTTTATAAAGAACATAACTATTCAGGATCAAAAAGAAAGCGATGGATTTTCCATCACAAAAACCAACTTGAACGAAGCTGCGCAATTCATCGCAGTTAGTGAAAATCTATCCTACCAACACAATCCCGAACTCGATGCTCGCCAGTATAGGGTCACACCCCACCCAATAACAATGGTGCAACCACACAGAAGGGCGGACATTTCTGTCCGGCAAAAAAAACAATGCCTCAACCTTACTCCCCACCACCTAGACAATCGAAGCGATCGCCCTACAATCCCCCCCCTCTTCTTCCTTATTATCCGCGCCACCCGCGGTCAACTTCTTCATATCCCCCCACAAAAAAAGGGCGGGTTAAAAAACCCGCCCTCCTGTTTGTCCAGCATCATCTAGTGAACACCAACTCGTCCCCTTTCGCCCCCACCTCAATCTTGTCCCCCTCACTGAATTTCCCTTCCAGGATCTCCATGCTCAAAGGATCAAGCAAGCGTTTCTGAATCACCCGCTTCAAGGGCCGGGCTCCATAAGCAGGGTCATAGCCCTCCTTCGCCAGCAAACCCAGCGCCTCGTCATCGACAAGCAGTTCCATCCCTTGCGCTTCCAAGCGCTGCAAGACACGTTTGATTTGCAAAGTAACAATCTGCCGGATATCCCCCTCGCTCAAGCGATCAAAAATGATCGTCTCATCAATACGATTGAGAAACTCCGGGCGAAAATGACCACGCAACGCCTCCGTCACCAGAGCATCTCGTTTTTTTGGATCGTCCTCGCTCATGATATACTCACTGCCAATGTTGCTCGTCATGATGATCACCGTATGGCGAAAATCCACCGTGCGCCCCTGGCCATCGGTGATACGCCCATCGTCCAGAACCTGAAGCAAAACGTTGAACACATCCGGATGCGCTTTTTCGATCTCATCGAACAAAATCACCGAATACGGTTTGCGCCGCACCGACTCACTCAACTGACCGCCCTCTTCATAACCGACATAACCCGGAGGCGCTCCAATCAAACGCGACACCGCGTGTTTTTCCATATACTCGCTCATGTCGATGCGCACCATCGCCTGTTCGTCATCGAACAAAAATTCCGCCAAAGCGCGGGACAATTCCGTCTTACCGACTCCAGTCGGCCCGAGGAATAAAAACGAACCCAGCGGCCGGTTCTCATCCTGCAATCCCGCCCGTGAGCGCCTGACAGCATTCGATACCGCCACCACGGCGTCACGCTGACCAACTACCCGGTCACCCAGACGATCCTCCATATGCACTAGTTTTTCGCGCTCGCCTTCCTGCAATCTCGAAACCGGAATACCGGTCCACGAAGCCACCACCCTGGCGATGTCCTCCTCTGTCACTTCCTCCTTGAGGATGCTGGTCTGTTGCTGCAAGTCCGCGAGTTTTTTCTGCGCATCGACCTGCTTCTCTTCCAAGCCCGGCAGCGTCCCGTATTGGATTTCACTCGCACGTCCCAGGTCGCCCCCACGTTGCGCCTGTTCCAGTTCATTGCGCGCAGCCTCCATCTCCTCCTGAATGAGACGAGCCTCGTCGATGACCCCTTTTTCATTCTGCCACTGCGCTTTCAGATGATCTCCTTTTTCTTTCAGATCCGCCATGTCACGCTCGACTTTCTCCAAGCGCTCCTTGCTCGCCGCGTCTTTTTCTTTTTTCAAAGCCTGGCGCTCCATTTCCAACTGCATCACCTGACGATCAAGTTGATCAATCTCGGTTGGCATCGAGTCGAGTTCGATCTTCAAGCGCGAAGCCGCTTCATCAATCAAATCCACCGCTTTGTCCGGCAAAAACCGATCCGAAATATATCGGTCCGACAACGTCGCTGCCGCCACCAAAGCCGCATCCTGGATACGCACCCCGTGATGCAACTCATAACGCTCGTTGACTCCACGCAGAATCGCAATGGTATCCTCGACACTCGGCTCGTCAACCGTCACCGGCTGGAAGCGCCGCTCCAAAGCCGCGTCCTTTTCGATATACTTACGATACTCGTCCAGAGTCGTCGCGCCAATCGCATGCAACTCCCCACGAGCCAACTGCGGCTTGAGCAAATTGGACGCGTCCACCGATCCCTCCGCAGCTCCCGCACCGACGATGGTGTGCAGCTCGTCGATGAACAAAATGATCTCACCGTCGGATGAAGTCACCTCCTTGAGAAAAGCCTTCAATCGATCTTCAAACTCGCCCCGGTATTTGGCCCCCGCCACCATCGCGCCGATATCCATCGCAATCAGTCGTTTGTTCTTCAATGAATCCGGCACATCTCCACTGACAATGCGCCGCGCCAATCCTTCGGCAATCGCCGTCTTGCCCACTCCCGGCTCACCTATCAAAACCGGATTATTTTTCCGCCGCCGGGACAGCACCTGCATCACTCGACGGATCTCATCATCACGACCGATCACCGGATCGATCTTGCCCGCCCTAGCCTGCTCGGTCAGATCCTGACCGTATTTCTCCAGCGTCTGGTATTTGCCCTCTGGATCCTGATCCGTCACCCGTTGCTGCCCACGCACCGAAGCCACCGCTTCCAGTAAACTCTTTTCCGTCGCACCCGCCTCTTTCAGCAAAGTTGTCGCATCATTTTTACTGACCAACAAACCCAACAAAAAATGCTCCACACTCAAGTAGTCGTCCTTGAGTTCCGTGCGTTTTTTATCCGCCGCTTTTAACACCGTGTTGAGTTCATCTCCCAGATAAACCTGTCCCGTTCCACTTCCGGTAACTGACGGCTGAGCCTCCAGCTTCTGCTCCAGTTTTTGCCGTAACGAGTCCACTGGGACCCCTATTTTTTCCAACACCGGACGCGACACGCCCTCGGCCTGATCCAACAAAGCACACAACACATGCACTGGGTTCAAGGATTGGTGGTCTTTCTCCGATGCCAGATCCTGAGCCTCACGAAGAGCTTCCTGCATCTTCAAGGTTAATTTATTTAGATTCATATCAACTTATTATTTATGGTTATATATCTTATTTATATAGGGCACACGGTCTCCGTATCATCCCTATATAATTGGACAGTGATTCCCCTGATATGTTGAATCTTTTCCTAGCTTCGCATCCGCCACCAAAGCCCTAATAAATCCTCACCGACCAGCCAGGGGCTTCGGCGGATTTTTTACCCAGATCCAGCGTGATCAAACTGCGTGCATCTCTGAAATATAGCCCTGATTTGGCCAACACCCAGCGACGATTCGGAGGAAAAATAGCTCCCTGCCCGGGCCCCTTGCCAACCGCAGTTAAAGAAATCCATGCATTCAAACCTAAAACCTGCCCTTCCTTGCCCAAATTCCAACCATGGCGATAGAGATAAATCCGGGGTATTCTAATTTCCACCTTCTTGGAAGCATTACCTTTGCTTTTCAACAAAGTCCGAATGCCTTCCGGCGGGATCGCCCGATCATAAGCATTCCCAAAAAGCCCCATCTTGGTGAGCTTTACGGTACCGGCACCATCTGCACTGCCAAATAAAACCCTCACCCGCTCGACAAATCCAAACTGCCGGTTTTCAGCCTGGGGGCGTCCATCGATAAAAACTTCAGCCGTCATCGACACCCCGCCAGGGATGTCCACCAAATTAATCTTCTCAAGATCAAAGCTCACATACAAAGCATCCTTGTCAGCATCCACCCGCAGATACACCGCCTCCTGTGTCGCCGGAGCCGTCTTCATTACCCGCACCCCGGGAGTGTATTCTTCATCATGAGCCAAGGCTACCTTCTCTCCCAATTTCAGATCCCGCGTTGCTTCCACTTCACGAAAAAACACAAAGGTCTTGCCCTCTACGCGCACCTTCAATTGAACCGTTTCCTTAAAACTAAATACCTCGTCTTTTTCATTGATCGGAAACTCCGCAAAAAAATCTTTTTCACTATTCGCATCCAATTGAAATTTTCCCGCAGCCTTACGCTCTCCCATCTTGATTTCATAATCGCCCGCCAGAGTTTTTTTCTGCCCGTTATTAAAACGCCAAGCCAAACGAACCCCGCTCTTCACGCCTACCTGGATGCCTTCGTTCCATGTCACCGCTACCGGCTCCAATACCGGTGCCGTATCGATCACCCGTGAACTCCCGGCATCAGCCAGCAAAAAACTAAACGGCAGACGAGCTTCACCTGGATCCAGGCTCTGCAATCGCGAGGGCGCTCCTCCCCTGAAATTACGCTGCTGACGTTTATACGTAAAAGAAAACGAAGCCGTTTTACCTGGTTCGATTCGATAACTCTGGAATGCACTCTGCTCGGTCGGCACCAACAATCGCCGGGTGGTCAACGCCCCCATGAATCCTTCTTTAGCTTCACTGCCCCCATTCTTTAACGACAGATCAACTTTGATAGTTTCTGGGTCAATAAAGGTTGCCCGGGAAACCACTCTGAAAGGAGCCGAAGGCTCGCCATTGAACAACTGGTCAAAGATCGCTTTGCCCATCGCTTTATGAACACCTAGATTGGGGTGCAGCAGTTCTCTGGGAGGAGTGACAAAATCAAAATCCTTACCCATTTTTTCAGCCACCACGCCAATCGCATCTTTGGCATCCATTTCGCCTTCACCCACTCCGCTCGTTTGCGCAATCACCTGCCCCATATCCGCAAAAAAGATGCCATTCTTCATTGCTAACTCTCTAGCTATCATCGCATGCCCCCGGGTCATCCCCCATTCGATCGGCCCTTGGGAAACCCGCACCATCGACGGAGCCAACAAAATCACATCCAAGCCACGATTGCGGCATTCATCAATGCTGAATTGGATCGACCTGCGATACGCATCGAAAGACAAACCCATCAAGGAATCATTAATTCCATATTTGATTATCACCAGATCCGGTTCATTCAAAAACACATCGGTGGTGATCCTTTGCAGAGCGTCAATGGCGGTGCGCCCACCCAATCCAAAATTCTCCAAGGTGATCTCATCGCCAAGGTATTCGTTCGCTTTATCGGGTTTACCTTTCTCAGGATTAAACAAACGCACCTCGCCTGGATAGAAAAACTCCAGACACAAAAGCTCGGCAAACTTAACATGGTAAGCATGTAAATAATTGTGATTAGTGTCCGCATCCGGAGTATACATTTCCGTCACACTATCCCCTAGGGTCAGAATATGCACCGGATCATGCCGCTGTAATTTGGCGAAAGTACGCGGTATCAGCTTCTGCAGCCTCGCCTTTTGGGCATCGGTCAAAGGGTACGCACCAACTTTAGGCACCGCCCAGAAGCAGCAAAGTGCCAGCAAACATAAAACCACACGTCTCATTGTCATTACGGGTATCATTATCAATTCCTGATCCAACCAGCCCTTCATTCAGACCCGTCGGTTCTTACCTGTTAATATTCCACCGGCCCGATGTCAAAAACCAAGTTCATCCCAAATTTTTCCTAAAACCCTCAAAAGGACCTCTCCATGCCCTCTTTTTACTAACAACATTCTCAATTATTTCTGGCTTGCACCAAACTACTCTACTGGTCAACACTCCATAGTGGTCTCAAAAAATGAACGTATCGCCGACATGCCCGAGGAAGAAAAACCCCGGGAGAAACTTTTGCAACGTGGAGCTTCTGCGCTGACGGATGCCGAACTGCTGGCGCTCTTTTGCGGCACCGGACTGCCCGGAGTGAATGCCATCGACATGGGGCGGATGCTGGTCAAGCAATCGGGCTCACTGCAAGCCCTCTCCCGGCGTAGCCTCAACGATCTGATGCAAATCAAGGGAATTGGCCCGGCCAAAGCCTGCCAACTGGCGGCTATTTTTGAATTTGGCAAACGGCTGGCCATCGAACGCCGCTCCCAGTCACCACTCGACAGCCCTGAAGCGGTCTATGACCTGCTCGGCCCCACCCTGCAGTCCCTCAACCACGAATCCCTGCAGGTTTTGCTGCTCAATACCAAATACCACCTGATCCAAGTCCAGGAAATTTCCAAAGGCGGCCTCAATGAATGCATCGCCCACCCGCGCGAGATCCTGCGCGCCGCAATCACCCACTCGGCTTATGCCTTCATCCTCGTTCACAACCACCCCAGCGGCGACCCCTCCCCCAGCAGAGCCGACCGCAAGCTGACCAGCCAACTCAAACTCGCCAGTGAACACGTCAGCATCGAAATGCTCGACCACATCATCATCGGCACCCCCTCAGCCCAATCAGATCAAGCCTATTTCAGCTTCCGCGAGATGGGATTGCTCTGAAATTTGTTTCACCGTTCCATCTCCCCTCTATATGCCAACATCTGCCATTCAAGCTAAAAAGGTAAAAAGTAAAAAGGGACAGACCCTATCTAATTTCTTTCTTGCGCTCTGTTTTTAGGTCACTGCCGCCCCTTTCTTCCAACGCTGGGCAGCATTTCGCCGCTTTACATCACAGCTATTTCCCTTACAGGTTCAGCACTCTTTTGAAAATCCACCCGACCGCCGTCATCCACCCGCAAGCCGACATCGCCGACGATGTCGAAGTCGGCGCGTTCACCATTATTGAAGCCGACTCACGCGTTGGCAGTGGCAGCAAAATCCATAGCCACGTGCATCTGCTGAGCAATGTGACCCTCGGCGAAAACTGCCACATCTGGCCCGGCACCATTATCGGGGGTGATCCCCAATCCATCGGCTTCGACCCGCAGATGCCCAGCGGCGTCGTGATCGGAGCCGGCAGCATCATCCGCGAGCATGTCACCATCCACCGCAGCTTGACCGAAAACGGATTTACCCAGGTCGGACAAAACAACTTTTTCATGGTTGGCACCCACCTCGGCCATGATTGCCTGCTCGGCGACGGCAATGTCCTGGCCAATAACACCATGCTCGGTGGACATATCACCATTGGCCACAACTGCTTCATCGGAGGAGGAGCCGGAGTGCACCAATTTGCCCGCATCGGCGACTTCGTCATGCTGCAAGGGCACGCCTCGATTTCCCAGGACATCCCGCCCTACGTCACCGCCGCAGGTTTAAATAACATTGTGGGTTTGAACTCTGTCGGCCTGAGACGGGCAGGTTTCGCCCCCGCCATCCGTCGTGAGATCAAACAACTTTACCAGATCTTCTACCGTCAAGACCTCAACCGACAACAAGCTCTCGCCACCGCCGAAGAAAAATCATGGAGCAATGAAGCAGAAAAATTTATCACTTTTTTAAGTCAAAAGTCAAAACTCGGCTATTGTATGCGCACCAGATAAGGGTATTTTCGTAATGAACCACTGATGTCTAAGTGGGAAAAAGTGCAGTTTTTAGTGGTTTTTTACTCGATTTGTTGTTAAAAAGCCTATTTCCATTATAGATAACTTGCGGTTTAGCTGTAAAATTTTACAATTCCTAATAACTAGAATTTCTAATAACTTTCATAATGCGGCTATCAAGTGCCCGTATCATGTTATATTTTCTCCATCAAAGCGAAATGAGAACCTTACCACGTAAAGCCCTGCCGATCGTTATCGGCGTGATCACCGGATTGAGCAGCCTGCTGTATTCACCGCAATCTTTTGCTCAACTAGATGCTGCCACCAAAAAACTCGGCCAGCTCAAAGAAGCCAGCGGAGTGGATGCAACCGACCTCACCCAGGCCGCCGGAGTCGCTGCCCAAGCTGCCAGCCTTGCCTCGAATCTGGAGATCCAAAGTGATGAGACCAGCTTTGATGAGCAAATGGGGATCGCCAAAGCTAAAGGCAATGTGGAAATCCAATACCGCGGCACCACCATTCAATCTGACCAGGCTGAATTTCACCAAACCACCGGTGACGTTTTTGCCCGCGGCAATGTGGTTATTTACAAAGACGGCGGATCCTACACCGCTGAAGAAGCGATCTACAACATCAATACCGGCGAAATGACCGCCTCCAGCCTGCGCGGAGCTCTGGTGCCGATCTATTACGACGCCGGTGACATCGAGATCCCCACCAGTGCGACCGACATGATCGAAATGACCGATTCCTGGTTCACCACCCACGACAATCAAGATCCCTCTTTCAAAATGAAAGCCAAACGCATTCGCATCTATCCCGGCGAACGCATCACTTTCAAAAACATGAAATTCTATGCGGGAAATGTCCCCATCATTTGGCTGCCCTACCTTTCACAACCACTCGATGATGAACTCGGTTACTTTTTTACTCCTGGTTACAACAGCGGTTGGGGCGGTTTCCTGCTGAACCAATACGGCTTTATGATTGGCGACCACACCCTCGCCCAGGCACAATTCGACTTGCGCAGCAGTCGTGGTGTGGCCGGTGGCATCGAATTCAAATCACAAAGATACCGCAGCAACCAGAACTTCGGTCGCCTCAAGCTGTATTACGCCAATGACAGCACTCCCAACGTCTCCTTCACCGGCAACGAACGCCGTATTGGTGATACCAGCGCCGACCGCTACCGTATCAACCTGCAACACCGCGTCTATTTTCCCGGACCCGAAAAAAGCACCCTCTATCTCGACATCGACATCAACAAACTCAGCGACGCCTTTGTTTACAGCGATTTTTTCCCACGTGAATTCACCGTCGATCCCAAACCCGACAACATCCTCAATCTGGTAAAAACCGATCCGCGCGGCACCTTGTCACTCACCGGTCGTTTCCAGTTGAATGATTTTTTTCAAACCGATTCCCGCCTACCCGAGTTGGCACTTGACGTCACTCGTCAGCCAATCTTCGGATCGGGAGTCTTTTACCAGGGTTACACCACCTTCGGCATCCTCGAAGAAAACCTCGCGACTGACGTCCGCAGTATCAGCGAAACCAGCCGCAAAAACCAAAACAACTTCTTGCGTATGATTGACGACGGCAAAGCCGAAATCAAAGACGGCAACTTGGTAACCGTCGTCAACGAAGACAAAGGCGAAGAAAGTGTCGTGCTGCAAGAAGACTTCAACGAAGAAGCTTCACGATCCCTGCTCAACAACCTCGACCAGCTGCTCGATAACCGCAGCTTCACCCGCTTCGACACCTATCATGAAGTGCTCTACCCCACCGCCGTCGGCGGCTGGCTCTCCCTGGTGCCTCGTGCCGGTATCGGTTACACCAAATATCTGGACGTGGGTGCCGCCAACATCGGCGATCAAGACCGCACCACTCTCCACGCAGGTTTTGACGCCTCATTCAAAGTCTCCAAGGTTTACCCCGAAGCTTTCTCCGAAGCCATGGGTATCGACGAGCTGCGCCACATCACCCAGCCCTACCTCAACTACTCCTTTGTCAGTGCTGATGCCCCAGCTGGTGGCTTTGCCACCCGCATCGACCGCCTGACCCCCACGACGCGCCTGCGCCCACTGGATCTGCCGCTGTTCACCGCCGTCGACGACATCCAGAACTGGAATATTGCCCGCATCGGCATGATCAACCGCCTGCAGACCAAGCGTAACCAAGGCACCTTCGGCTGGTTCGAGTTGAACACCTTTTTCGACACTTACCTCGACGATCCAGAGTTCGACCGGGACTTCTCCAACCTGTTCAACAACATCACCTGGTATCCGTTGCCTTGGTTGACCGCTCGACTCAACTCCCAGATCCCGGTTTTCAATCAAGCCACCGATTTCACTGAAATGGTCAGCAACCTCACCTTCATGCCCACCAAAAACTTCCAGTTTTCGCTCGGTAATTATTACCTCAACGACCACCCCTTCTTCCTCGACAGCAACCTTTACACCTTCGGCACCTACACCCGCCTGGGAGAAAACTGGGGATTCAGCACCAGTCACCGCTTCGAAGCATCTGATAGCACCTTGGAGATCCAGCAATACCAGATCCACCGCGACCTGTCCGCTTGGACCGCATCCTTTGGTGGTATCATCCGTGACAGCCGCCGCGGCACCGATGAATGGGGGGTTGTGATGAGCTTCACCCTCAAAGCCTTCCCGAAAGTCACTCTGCCCATCGACCTGCAACCTGGTTCGTTCGGCGGCGCCAACTGATCACACGGCAGCATATCCTGCTGCCGCATGATTTGCCTGAGCCTCGGGAGCTTCAATGCTCCTTCACAAGTGGAGCCACCGCTAATAATGTAATATTACTGGCGTATCGCCAAGCTTGAGTATATTGGCGCGACTTGTTTTTAGCCACACATTCAATTTTATGAAAATCACTATCATCGGATCCGGTTACGTCGGACTCACCACCGGCGCTTGTTTTGCTGAAGTCGGCCACGAAGTCCTCTGTGTAGACAACAACGAAGAGAAAATCGCCCGTCTGTTAAAAGGTGACATCCCCATTTACGAACCGGGTCTCGAAGAAATCGTATTGAAAAACGTCGCTTCAGGTAACTTGAGATTCACCACCTCCACCGAAGAAGGCGTGCAAAGTGGCGAAGTTGTATTCATCGCCGTGCCAACCCCGCCCAATGAAGATGGCAGCGTCGATCTGCGTTTCATCGAAAAAGTCGCGCGAGAAATCTCCCCTGCCATCGACAGCTACAAAGTCATCGTTGATAAAAGCACCGTGCCCGTCAACACCGGGGAGAAAGTCGCAGAGACAATCAAACGCTACGCCCCCGACTCTGACTTCGACGTGGTCAGCAATCCTGAGTTTTTGCGCGAAGGCTGCGCCGTCAGCGACCTGATGAATCCCGACCGCATCGTCATCGGAGCCAACAGCGATCGTGCGCTGGCGCTGATGAAAAAAGTTTACGAGCCCTTCATGGCACCCATTCTAGTCACCGACATCAACAGTGCCGAACTGATCAAACACGCCGCCAACTCTTTCCTCGCGCTTAAGATTTCCTACATCAACGCCGTTTCAGCTGTCTGCGAAGCCACTGGTGCTGACATCGAGATGGTCGCCGAAGGCATCGGCGCCGACAAACGTATCGGGCGCGCCTTCCTCAACGCCGGCCTCGGATACGGTGGTTCATGTTTCCCCAAGGACATCGCCGCCTTCATCGCCATCAGCGATCAACTGGGCACCCCCTTTGACCTGCTCAAGGAAGTCGAACGCATCAACGTCACCCAACTCGAACGTTTCATCGACCGCATCCGCAAAAAACTGTGGGTGCTGCAGGATAAAAAAATCGCCGTGTGGGGACTCGCTTTCAAACCCGATACCGACGACGTGCGCTGTTCGGTCGCCATTGAACTGGTCGAGAAACTGGTCGCCGAAGGTGCGCAGATCACCGCTTACGATCCGCAGGGAGCGGAAAACGCCAAGAACCTGCCTATCGGTTCAAAAATCAAAATCGCCGATTCGGCCGAAACCGCAGTCAAAGACGCCGAAGCTCTGATCATTGCCACCGAGTGGCCCGAATTTGCCTCAGCGGATTTTTTTGCCGTGCACAAAAGCATGCTGGCTCCGCTCATCTTTGATGGCCGTAATCTGCTCGATCCACGTAAGATGGCTCAACTTGGTTTTGAATACCACGGCATCGGACGCGCCCCAGTGGAAAACGCCCCTTCGACCGAAAACAGCTGAGCTGCTTTTTCAGTGAAAACAAACCCGCAACCGGGTCAATACCCGACTAGGTATCCCGATTGACATCCGAATAAGCGAGAACCCACCTCTTTCATGGCCGCACCCAAACTCAGAAGCATCGCTTTAAAATGTCTCGAACGCTGGGAAAATGAAACCGTGCATGCGGATCGCATTCTTTCCGACCTCAGCAAAAAACACCTACTGGAACCCCGCGATCACGCTTTTGTGCAGCAGATTTTTTACGGCATCATCCGCAATCTCACTCTGCTCGACACTTGCATCGACCATCTGCGCAATCACAAGGGACTCAAACACCGGTTGCGCCTGATCCTGCGCATCGGCCTGTTCCAAGTCCGCCACACCAACATCGCCCCTCACGCTGCCATCAACGAAACCGTCGGACTCGCCGACAACCGCCAAACCCGCTCGCTAGTCAACGCCATCCTGCGCAATGCCCAACGCAAAAAAGACGAACTCGATGAACTCGTCGAATCACTGCCACCGGATGAAGTTTACTCCCAGCCCGCTTTTTTGATCGAACGCTGGACCCAACACTTCGGCCAAGAAGCCACCACCAAACTCTGCGCCTGGAACAATGAAGCCTCCTGCGTTTATTTGCGCCTCAACTCCCTCAGCAACAATCCGGACGCCCTGCAAAGCATCCGCGATAGCGAATCCACCCAAGCCGTTGAAGCCGCCCCGGATGATTTTCTGCAACTCAGTGGCCCGGTTCCCCGCGACTGGATCGATCAGGGCCTGATCTACATCCAGGATCCCAGCACCAGCCTCTCCTGCCAACTGCTCGACGCTCAAGCCGGACAAAATATCCTCGACGCCTGTGCCGCGCCCGGAGGCAAAACCATATTGTTAGCTGCCGCGATGGAAAACAGCGGCCACCTCCTCGCCGCCGACTGCGACGAAAATCGCCTCGAACGCCTGCGCGAAAACCTCAACCGCAGTCATGTCAAAAATTATCAACTGGCTCAAATCGATTGGTCCAGCCCCGACAAGTCCGCTGCCGACTTCCCCGCCCCCGCCTCTTTCGACAGCATCCTCATCGACGCCCCCTGCAGCAATACCGGAGTGATCAAGCGACGCATCGACGTGCGCTGGCGCCTGCGCGAAGAAGACTTCCTCAGCATGCAAGCACAGCAACTGGTCATCGTCAGGAATTGCCTGCCCCTGCTCAAACCCGGTGGCCACCTGGTTTACAGCACCTGCTCCCTAGAGCCTGAAGAGAACCAGCAAGTGGTCGACACCCTGCTCAAAGAATTTCCCGACTTGCAGCTCGAAGGCTCGCAACAAAGTCAACCTTGGCAAGACGGCTTCGATGGAGCCTTTGCCGCCCGCCTCAAGCTGAACAGCTAACGGGTAACGGGTAACGGGTAAATGAACTATCCTGAGTAACAGGTTACAAACAGACCGCGCCACAATCATACTGCGCAGCACCATTTAAAGGACGGCGCAAAAGGCCACCTTCAGCTTAAACCTTGATCTGTGATCAGACCGAGGTGGGTAAAAATTTACTTCACCACTTCTTTTGACTCTACCGGCAAGCCTAGCTTGACCCAGTCCTCGATACCTCCGTTCAAGCTATTTAAATACTGATAGCCGGCACTTGCCATACGAAGCACCACTTCAATCGCGTAAAAGTTCTCAGTGCTACCGTAAGTTAAATAAACCTTCTTGGTATCATAATCAGGGTGCGCAATCAACTGCTCCTGTATGGACTGTTTTTTTAAATCATAAGGGAAAGATACTGCTCCAGGAAGATGCCCCTTGTCGTAGTCTTCAAGACCTCTCACATCCAACAAAATCGCATCGGGATTGCTCTCTAAAAAATGTTTTATGTGCTCAATATTTAATCGAGTCTGCGTCTGCTGGGTAGCTGGATCAAACGGTGGCAAATCCTCCACATCCGCGGCCTTGATAACCTTCGGTCCAGGCGGACGACAGGCTACCAACCCCACAGCAATCAACAATAATATCTGACAAATAACTTTCACTGACCAAAGACTAGGCCAGCTCGACGGTGGATCAAGTGCGAGAGGCAATCATCAAGATCTGCAACAACTACCTACTTGAATCCGCCTTCCCTCTGCTACAAAAAGGTTCCACTTCCCCAATGCCTGCCATGTGCTAGATTCTCGCCACTATGAAAAACCCTGATCGCAGAAACTTCCTCAAAACAGCAGGCCTGACCGCAGCCGGACTCGGCACTATTGGTCTCCAACACGATGCTTTAGCGGCAGTAGAGCCCTTCAAACGTGCTCCCGGCGGCGCGCGTTTGCGACTGGCACTAGCAGCGTATTCTTTTCGCAATCACTTCACCTGGATGAAGGGTAAAGCTAAAAAAAACAAGAATCCGCAGATCACTATGAAAGGGTTTGTCGACTTCTGTGCTGAGCATGACTGCGGCGGTGCGGAGTTAACCAGTTATTTTTTTCCCGGCGATGCCAAGGAGCAATATTACGCCGACATGCGGGCTTACGCACACCAGCGCGGCGTGGAAATTTGTGGCACGGCGGTAGGTAACAATTTTTCCAATCCCAAGGGCTCGGAGGAACGTGCCAAACAAATGGAGTATGTGCGTTTGTGGATCGACCGCGCCGCTTTGATGGGAGCTCCCCACATCCGGGTTTTTGCCGGACGCCATCCCAAGGGGGTGAATGAAAAAGACGCCGAACGTTTTGCCGCTGAAGCGCTCGAAGAAGCTGGTGAATACGCGGGCAAAAAAGGCATCTGCCTCGGCATCGAGAACCACGACAGCATCGCCGACTCCGGTCGCTTGCTGCGCATCGTCCGAGCGGTCAAAAGCCCTTGGGTCGGAATCAATTTGGATACCGGTAATTTTCGCACGGACAACCCCTACAAGGATATCGCGGAAACTGCAGCTTATGCAGTGAACGTACAACTCAAGGTGGATATGCGCACTCCTAAACCCGGCCCTGCTGATCTCGACCGCATTGGCAAGATCCTCAAAGACTCAGGATATCAGGGCTATGTGGTGCTGGAGTATGAAAAAGACGACGACCCGTTTGAAAACGTGCCGCCGGTATTGGATCGCATGCGCAAATTTTGCGACGCCTGAAACTCAGACGCACCATGAGCATCCGGCTACGAATCATGCAGCAGGCCGACCTGGACTTCGCCAACGAACTTCGTCAGATCGCCGGATGGAATCAGACTCTCAACGACTGGCGGCGCTTCCTGTCGCTGTCGCCAGACGGCTGTTTCATCGTGGAATGGAACGGCGAGGCTGCGGGAACCGCGACCACCACTTGTTACGGTCAGGATCTAGCATGGATCGGCATGGTGCTGGTGCACCCTAACTTCCGCCGCCGCGGCTTGGGTCAGGCCCTGCTCGAACACTGCATCCACCATCTGCGTGAGGTGAAAAAAATCCGCTGCATTAAACTCGATGCCACTCCAGATGGCCAAATGCTTTATGAAAAACTTGGTTTCAGTGCTGAATGGAGCCTGAAACGCTGGCTAGGCCAAGGCGGTGGTCATGGGGAAAATTCTCCCCATGATGAACTTAACGAACAATCACTGGAACTCGACCGCACGGTGTTTGCCGCCGATCGCAGTCAACTGCTGAACTCCCTCCTGCCGGACGGCCTGGCCAGTCGAGTCCTCGATGACGGATCCTACGGCCTGATGCGTCCCGGCATGGAGGCCACTTATCTTGGAGCTTCCGCTGCCGCCTGCGAAAATTCGGGACTCAGTATTGCCCGCGAATTGATCCACTGCGCCCCGCAAAAAAACATCTTCTGGGATTTACCCGACGCCAATAAAGCCGCCATCCAACTGGCAGAAAAACTGCAGTTCGAGGCAAAACGTGATTTACTCAGAATGTATCTCGGCGACAATAGCTCTGCGGGTGATGCTCTCGGCATGTTCGGTCTCGCCGAACCTGGCCTGGGTTAACCCTCCTCCCCGCAAGCTCTACACTTTTTAAAATTCAAAAAATAAGCCCTATCAAAATCATGAAAAGCAAATTACTTACTATCGCTCTCATCCTGCTTAGCATGGCCGGTGCGCAAGCCCAAAATGATAATGGCTCTAAAAAATGGACCAACCTTTTTGACGGCAAAACCTTGAACGGCTGGAAACAACGCGGAGGAAAAGCCAAATACACTGTGGAAGATGGCGTCATCGTCGGCACCACTGTGCCGAACACACCTAACTCATTTCTCTCCACAGAAAAAAACTACGCGAACTTCATCCTCGAAGTCGATTTTAAAGTCGATCCGTCGATGAACTCTGGCATTCAAATCCGCAGCAATGAATTCAAAGAAGGTGATCAACAGCCCGTCGAAGGGAAAAAAATACCTGCTGGCAGAGTTTATGGTTACCAAGTGGAGATTGACCCGTCCGAACGTGCCTGGTCGGGTGGTATCTACGATGAAAGCCGACGCGGATGGTTGAACAATCTCGAAAAAAATCCTGCTGCTCGCAAAGCTTTCAAGCAAAATGAATGGAACCACTACCGAATCGAAGCGATCGGCGGACGCATCCGGACTTGGGTCAACGGTGTCCCCGCTGCAGACCTCAAAGACAACATGACGGCATCGGGATTTATCGCACTGCAAGTACATGGCATCGGTAATAAAAAGGGTACTTGGCAAGTAAAATGGCGTAATATTCGTATTCAAGAGAACCCCAAAGCCCCCACAAAAAATAAAGCTGCTAAAAAATAACTCTCAAATCGACTAACCCTAATCTACAACGAGATGAAATTAAAACTTTTGATCACCACGCTGGTTTTGTCCGGCCTATTGAGCGCGCAAGCTCAGGAAAAAATCAGTGACGGTAAATGGGTCGATCTGTTCGACGGCAAAACGCTGAAGGGCTGGAAACCCGTAAGTGGAAAAGCTGTTTATACAGTAGAAGACGGCGCCATCGTCGGCACCACCGCTGCCAACACCTATGACAATGTGTTGGCTACAGAAAAAGAATACGGCGACTTCATTCTCGAGCTGGATTTTAAAGTCCATTCCCTGCTGAACTCGGGCATCCAAATCCGCTGTCACAAATTCAACGAAGGCGATGAAAAACCAAAAAAGGGCAAAACCGCCCGCCCGGGACATGTTTATGGTTATTCGATAGAGATCGACCCCTCGGATCGCGCCTGGTCTGGCGGGTTTTATGAGGGAGGTCACCGAGGCTGGTTGAAAGATCTGACCGACAACCCTGCCGCCCGTTTTGCTTTCAAGCAAAATCAATGGAACCATTTCCGCATCGAAGCGATCGGCGACCACTTCCGCACCTGGATCAATGGCGTGCCAGCCATTGACGTCCATGACAGCGAAACGGCTACCGGTTTTATCGGCATCCAAGTCCACGGTCTTGGCAGCAAACCGGAAAAACGACAAGTAAGAGTGCGCAACATCCGTATTCAAGAAAACCCTAGCCCCTCGCCGGCAGCCAAGACCTACGTGCCCAGCACCGGACCAATCGTTCCCGAAGGAACACAGGTCACAAAACTCGCCGATGGTTTTAAGTTCACTGAAGGCCCGGCTCAAGGACCCGATGGGCGGATTTATTTTTCCGACATTCCCAACGAACGCATCATGGTCTTCGATCCGGTCTCGAAAAAAACCACGGTTCATCGCGAAAATTCAGGCAAGGCCAATGGCCTGTGGTGGACACCCTCCGATGCCTTGCTCGCCTGCGAAGGCGGCAACCGCCAGCTGACCCGCACTGATGCTGAAGGGAATCTGGATGTATTGGCTGACAGCTTCGAAGGGAAGAAATTCAACAGCCCCAACGATCTGGTGCAGGATCAAGTCGGCGGCATTTTTTTCAGCGACCCTCGTTATGGCAACCGCGATGACATGGAGATGGAAGTCGAGGGGGTATATTATTACAACCGGCGCAAAAAAGTCACCCGCGTGATCGACGACCTCAAGCGCCCCAACGGCGTCTTGCTTTCACTCGATCACAAAACCCTCTATGTCGCCGATACCGAGCTGAAAAAAATATTCGCTTACCAAGTCACTGGCGAAGGAACTCTTGGCAAAAGCCGGGAGTTTGCCAACATCGGCAGCGATGGCCTGACCCTCGACGAACGCGGCAATCTCTACGCCACCTGGAAAGGCAAAGTCTGGATCATTTCTCCAGAGGGCAAAGACCTGGCGCAAATCGATTGCCCAGAAGGACCCGCCAACTGTTTCTTAGGCGGACCCAAAGGCAACACTCTTTACATCACCGCCCGCACGGGCTTTTACTCCATCGAGTTGAACGTAAAAGCCCCGGTGCCTTACCGGGGCGAGTGATTGCTCACTCCACAAACCTCAATAGTTACCTCTGAGAAACTTCGAGTTAGCGTCCTGCATCCTGGCAGCGTTATCAGCTTTATTAGGTGCTGGATAATTAGGCATGCCATTTTCATCCTCAGGAGCCGAAACACATCCGGTAAAAGTCATCACCATCACCGGAGCCAACAAAATTGCGAGTAAAATAGAAATTTTCATAGCCACCTTCTATCGAATCACCCAGTCCAGATCAAGAGAATTCTGTAAATTCACACTCCCAGGCTTCTTTTCTTGTCATTTTTCATGGCGGTCAGACGAATTTTCTCCGATACTCCGCTCTTTGTATAAACATTCATGGCAAGACCTGCACCCATCAGCACTGAAGATCAGCAAGATATATCGGAAATTCTGCGTAAAATCCGCAAGATCGAGCTGAAGACGCGTGGCTTGGTGCGTGAAAGCGTCGGCGGTGAATACCACAGTTGCTTCAAGGGTGAAGGCATCGACTTCGAAGACTTCCGCGAATACCAGCACGGCGACGAAGTGCGTTCGATCGACTGGAATGTGACCGCCCGCATGGGAACACCTTATATCAAAAAATTCACCGAACAGCGTGAATTAAGCGTGCTGCTGGCAGTGGATATCAGTGCCTCCGGCAATTACGGCAGTCACGAACAAAGCAAACGGGAACTGATCGCCGAGGTTTCTGCGCTGCTGGCCTTCAGTGCTTTGCAAAACAAGGATAAAGTCGGCCTGATCCTTTTTACTGATCATATTGAAAAATACGTGCCGCCGCAGAAGGGCAGCTCGCACACCCTACGCCTGATCCGGGAAATTCTTTTCTGCCGCCCCACCCGCCAACAAACCCAATTGGAGGACACGGTTCACATTTTGAGAAATCACATCAAACGCCGCTCGCTGGTTTTTCTGATCTCGGATTTTCTCTTTGCAGACAACCAACTCGACGAATTAAAAAGCCTCGGCCGTCAACACGACCTGGTGGCCATCCAAGTGAGTGACCCCGCAGAAAAAAAACTGCCTGCCGTTGGTCCGGTCAGATTGGAAGATCCGGAAACCGGCGAACAAATAGAACTCAACACCTCGAACCCCCGGGTTCAGCAAGCTTACCAACAGCAAGCCGAAAAATGGCAGGAACAAGTAAACGCCCATTTCCGCAAATTGGGCATCGACAAAATCGACCTGGTCACCGACCAGGAATACCTGCCCGCCCTGCACTCCTTTTTCAAACGTCGCGGAGGCATGGGAAATTAATCCATCTGTCTGAAAAAAACTAAATTCAAAATCTGATTCCGAAACCTGTTACCTTGATGATCTCCGCCCTTGTAGCACAAATAGCACCCAGCCAAACTGATGCCGCAGAGCTACCTGATATTCAGGATATCATCTCGCCGCAGGCTTCGCTCAGCTACGGGCTACTCATCGCCATCGTGCTGGTGGGACTGCTATTACTTGCCGTTGTGATCTTCCTGCTCGTTTATTTCATCAGCAAAGACAAAAAACGTAGCCACCAAATCCCGGCCGGACGAATTGCTTTGAGAAAACTGGATGAACTGGAAACCCTGGCACCTGAACTCAGCGCAAATGCTTTCAGCCTACAGGTTTCTGACATTTTAAAAGACTACCTAAAAGAACGCTTCCAGGATTCGTTCCGCTACGAAACTTCTGAAGAATTCATCAAACGCCTGAGCAGCGGAACTTCCCGCAGCCTGCCGCAAAGCTTGCAAACAGACCTAGCAAACTTTGCCGCACTTTGCGACCAGTTGAAATTCGCCCGCTTTGCCAATGCCGAAGACCACAAACTGCCGCTGCTCGAAGAAGCGCGCCGAATCATTCGAGAACCTATAAACATCCATGCCACACCTCCTGTTAGCTGATATCAGTTGGCGTTTTGTCCATCCCTGGGCACTGCTGCTGCTGTTGTTCATCCCCGTACTCGCGGTGATGAAGGGACGGCGCGGTCAACAGGCGACCGTGGTATTTTCCTCGCTGCACATCCTGCGTCAACTGGGCCCCATGACCCGCTCCCGGGCAGGCGCGGTTCGTCTCGCCCTGATCTATCTCAGCATTGCCCTGCTGATACTCGCTCTAGCACGACCACAAAAAGTGCGCTCCACCGAGAGAACCAGCGAGAGCGGCATCGAGTTGCTCATCGCCATCGATGTCTCCCGCTCGATGCAGGTCACCGACTTTACCCTCGGTGGACGCAAGGCGACCCGCCTGCAAGCAGCGAAAAAAGTCACCCGAGACTTCATTCGTGGACGCGAAACTGATCGCATCGGAGTGATCGCGTTCGCCGGTCGCCCCTATCTGGTCGCGCCGATCACCTTGGATCATGAGTGGATCGAAGACAGCCTCGAACGCGTACGCATCGGCCTGGTAGAGGACGGTACCGCCATTGGCTCTGCCATCGGTGCCACTGCCCGACGGCTGGAAAAACGTCCGGCTAAAAGCAAAGTGGTGGTATTGATCACCGACGGCGTGAACAACGCCGGCAGCCTCACCCCAATCACTGCGGCAAAACTGGCCAAAACTCTCGGCATCAAAATCTACACCATCGCCGTTGGCACCTACGGCAACTACACCGTGCAGACCCCGGTCGGCCCACAGCATTTGCAGCAGGAATTCGACGAAGAAACACTCAAGGAAATCGCCCGCATCGCCGACGGTGAATACTTTCGGGCACAGGACACCTCCAGCCTCGAGCGCATTTTCGGCTTGATCGACAAACTGGAAAAAACGGAAGTCAAAAAACACGTCACGCTTCATGCCAAGGAGTATTTTTTCTGGTTTGCTATCGCTTCCCTGGCTTTTGCTTTATTATCTTTGATTGGGGGAGAAACCTTTTGGCGACGCTTACCTGAATGATGCCCACTTTTGCCGAACCAGTTTATTTTTGGATGCTGCTTGCGTTGATACCGCTGCTGCTATTGCGGCTACGTGCGCACCGACTCAGTCGCAAAGGCACCCCCGGACTGATCGCCAACCGACTGCGTAACGAACTGGTCATCGGCGCCAATCCCTGGTTGCGTTGGTTGGCCTTCCTCCTCCATTGCCTGGCGCTGACCTTCATCACCCTTGCCCTGACCCGCCCGCAATGGGGGCACGAAGAAATGCCCACCGAATCTGAAGGGCGCAACATCATCATCGCCATCGACACCTCGCGCAGCATGCTCGCGACTGATCTGCTGCCGGATCGCCTCACCCGCGCCCGCTTGGCGGCGCAGGACCTGGTGGACTCTTTACCCAATGATCGCATCGGCCTGATTGCCTTTGCCGGTCGTGCTTTTCTGCAAGCTCCCCTGACCATGGACCACATGGCCATCGTCGAAACGCTCAATCAGATTGATACGGAAGTCATCCCCCGTGGTGGAACCAACATCAACTCCGCAGTCGCGATGGCGATCGAAACCTTCCGCAAAATCGATAGCAAAGACAATGCGCTGATCATTTTTAGCGATGGCGAAGATCTGGAAGGCGGAGAGCAGTTGGCCCAAATAGGCGAGGACGCAGAAGAACTTGGCATGGTCGTCATCGCCATCGGCGTAGGCACCCAAGCGGGCTCGATCATCCCTGATCCTAGCGCGACCAGCCCTGGAACTTTTATTAAAAATGACAACGGGGACATTGTTCGCAGTCGCCTCGACCCCGCCGCCCTACAACAGTTGAGCGCACGTACTTCACGGGGAATTTATCTCAATCTGGGCTCTGCCAGCTCGATCGCCGACATCGTCGGCAAAGCGCTAAGCCAGATCAAAACCTCTCGCCATGAAGACGCAGCGAAAAAACGTCCTATCGAGCGCTTCCTCTGGCCGCTCTCCTTCGCTTTGTTCTTTATGATCGCAGGTTTCATCCTCCCCATTTCCATCCGCCAGCAGCACCGCCGCACGACGGTTGCCACCCCTTCTCCGAGCAGTAAACCCAAACCATCCGCCACTCCGCCACCGCTGCCCGTCGTCGGTAAAACCGTCGCCCTGCTTTTATTTGCAGGATATTTTACCCTTTCCCCACCATCACTACAAGCGGAAGAATCCGATACCAAAAGCACCGCTCTGCCCGCCCTCGAATCCTACCAAAACGAAGACTACCAAACAGCAGTCAAAAGCTACCAGCAAGAAATCGAGGAAGAAAAATCTCCGAAAAAAGAATCCCAACTCCACTTCGGCTTAGGGTCAGCCGCCTACCGAAGCGGTGATCTAGAACTCGCCGAGCAAGCTTTTGGCAAGGTGCTCGAACGTGCTAATAATAAAAAACTTAATTCCGATGCGCACTACAATCTGGGCAATACGCTATTCCGTCACGGCCAAACTTTGCTCAAACCAACAGCCGTAAATGACCAGCAAAGCAACAACGCTGCTGCCCCAGGCCAGCCTGACATGAAAGGAGCCACCCGCCAATGGCAAGCCGCCATCGAACACTACCAGGCAGCCCTGAAAACCAATCCCAAGCACGTCCCTGCCAATGAAAACTTAAAACTCGTGCAGAACTACCTGAAACTTTTGCAAAAAAAACAGCAGGAACAAGAACAGAAAAAGGAGCAGCAAGAGAAAAAAGACGAAGAGAAGGACAAAGAAGAGGATAAAGACAAAGAAGAAAATAAGGATAAGGGAGAAAAAGACGAGCAGGACAAAGACCAAGGCAAAGATCAAAAACCTGATCCCAATGGTTCTAAAAATCCCGATGGAAAACAGCCGCCTCCCAAAGATCAGGACAAAAACAGTGACGGCAAGCCCGGCGATAACAAAGATCAAAAATCCCCTCCACCCTCTGATCCAAAAAATCCGGATGGGGAGAAAAAACCTTCTGACCCATCTAAAGACAAACAAGACGGCAAGCCGGATGACAAACAAGAGGGCAAACAAAAACCTAGTGAAAAACAACCTCCGCAACAACCCGGTCAGGCTGAGCCCAAGCAAAAAGACCCCGAAGGAAATTTAAAAGCCAATCCGAGCCAGCAACAACCCGCCCAAGCTGCCGATGCTCGCAAGGGCAAGGAAGACCAAAAGCGCAACCCGGAAACCGGCTTCTCCCCGCTAGAGGCACGCCGCTTACTGCAAAGCCTTTCGGACGAAGACCTCAGCATCAAACCCCTGATGCGACCTGCCCCCGCCCAACCTTACAAAAACTGGTGAGAACCTTAGTTATGACATCTCCTTTCTCATTTTTTACTTTTAAAATCCTACTCGGAAATAGACTCCCCATCAGTGCTGCGATCATCGCCGCACTGACTATCTGCTTATTTCCCTTCACCACCTGGTCACAGCAGGCCGGCCGGGAAACCAAAATAACCAGCCTGTTGCACAGCCGTAAAATTGCCATCGGTGAAACCGGAGTTTTTGCCATTCAAGTCGACAATGGCACCCTAGATGAAGCTCCTCGAGTGATCAAGGCCCCTGGGCTCGACATCATTTTTCAGGGTCAAAACTCCAGTCTGAGAATTCTCAATGGAGTCAGTAGTAATCAAACACTCTACTACTACGTGGTCAGTGGTCAGAGCGCCGGCAATTTCACCATCCCGGCACTCAGCTTGAACGTCCGGGGCAAAATCTATACCACCAAACCTGCCAGTTTGGTGGTCTTCAAACGCAAAGCAGGCGATCTGAGTTTGGACGCGTCCAAACCCTACTTCCTCCGGCTCACCGCTCCTAAAACCGCACTTTACGTCAACCAGATCGTGCCACTGGAGCTGACTGCCTTTGTCCGCGGTCAAGGCAGCATTTATGAAATTGGAGCCCCCGACTTGAAGAACGAAAACATGATCATCAAACCCTTCCAGCGTAATGTCGCTCAAGGCAATCTGATGATCGATGCCTACGAGTATTCCACCGCAAAAATCCAAGGCTCCATTTTTCCCATCCAGCCCGGTCAACAAGTTCTGCAATCCGCCAATCTGCGCTGCCGTTTCATCGACCGAAGCACCCGGGTGGGAGGTGGCCTACGCAGCCTATTCACCCAGACCATCACCCGCACCCTGCAAAGCAACTCACTCACCTTCGATGTCAAACCCTTGCCATCAGAAGGCAAACCCACCAGCTTCTCGGGTGCGGTGGGAAATTTTAATATGGAAGTCAAAGCCTCACCGCTCAAGCTGCAGGCCGGCGATCCTATTTCCATCGACATCACCGTCGAAGGGATCGGCAACTTTGACCGCCTCGCCGCACCCACCTTCCTCAGCCAGGACCCGAAGAAATGGCGCACTTACGAAGCACGGAAAACCATCGACCCCAATGAGAAATCCGACGGGGTAGTGCCAGGCAAAAGCACCTTCACCCAGATCATCATCCCTTTAGGTGAAAGCAATGAACTGCCGCCTTTTGAAATCAGCTTTTTCGATCCTGAAACAGAAAAGTATGTCACCCGTCGCTCGTTGCCCATCCCACTGGAAATCGCCCCCGACATACGCCCCTCCAACTCCGGGGCAACGCTCTCTGCAGGCGGCCATTCATCCGGCACGGGCTCCGTCACCGCTCCACCCAGTCCTAACTTTGACGACATTCTCTACATCCGCAAAAACAAACCGCACAACCGCAGCATCCAGGCCTCCCTGCAGCACCGTCCGGCTTTCTGGTTTGCCCAAGTCGTCCCGCTACTTCTGCTTGGCTGGATTTTAACAATTGCCCTGCTTCGTTTTGCCAAACTAAAAGGACTAGGTGCCAAAAACACCCAAACAAAAATCGATTACCATCAAGTGAGAAGCGGGGTAGACGCCTCAGCCTCTGCTCGTGCCGATTATTACAAAAAAATCGAGGAATGCCTCAACGCCTGGCAACAACAAAACAAGCAGCCACTCGACTCCCAACCCGATACTCTCAAGGCTGGTTTCAACGCTCTGAATTCCCGCTGCCAGTGGATCCTATACGGAGCACCAGAAAGCGACCGCCATGCGCCTCCTACTGAACAGGAAACCACCGAGGCCAGACAAATCCTCGACGGCCTTTCCCAAAATCTGACATCCGCTTGATCCCTTTCAGCCAATGCCTTTTCTAAATACCAACTTTATCCAATGGGCCAGCATCTGCCTGCTACTGGCTTTGCTCGTGCCTGCACTTCAAGCAGCAGATTCCCCCGCAGAGGCTTATCAAAAAGGTAATGAACTCTACGAAGAGGGCAAATACGATCAATCTGCTCGCTTGTATCAAAAAAGCTTCCAACAGGGACATCTTTCTGAAGAACTTTTTTACAATCTCGGCAACACCTTTTTCAAACAGGAAAACTATGGAGAGGCCGCTTTATGGTACCGCCGCGCGCTCATTCTCAATCCGCGCATGCCGGAGCCTCGTCAAAATTTGCGCACCCTGAAAAACCGGGTCGGTTTACTCGACTTTGAACCCAAGGGAGTCAACCAGTTCATTTCCCACTTCCGTGAAAGCGAACTCACTTCGCTGCTCACCATTTGCACCTGGCTGGCTGTGCTCAGTCTTGCCACCGCGCTGTTCGTCAAACGTCTGCGTCCTTGGCGCGCCCTGCTTATTACCGCCTGTTGCCTCTTTATCGGCCTGACCTTTACCGCTATATTAGCACTGCGAACCTATCGCAAACATATCACGGTTGATCATCGTGCCGTGATCACTGCCGCCGACGCTATTGCACAAACAAGCCCGGTGCCAGATGCCAAAACCGTGATAGAACTGCCCCCTGGCAGCGAAGTGCGCATCGTTACGGATAGCGGTCCCTGGCAATACATCGACATCCCGGGTGAATTGCGCGGGTGGGTCAAAACTGAAAACCTTGCCCCACTCTGGCCTCCCACTCCGGCGGACCAAAAGCCACCGGCTCAGAATCCATGACTGCGGTCGGTCAACAAGCCAGACAAACCAATTCGGCTCATCGCAGCAATGACAGCGTCGCTTCGACGATCTTATCCTCGACGTCCAATGACAGGCGGCTTGCTTTTGCAAAAGAATCCATCGATTGATCGACCTCATACCCGCCTTCGGAAATCATCTTTTTCGTCGCGATGTAACAAGGGTCGTCATTGGAATAAGCATTGACCCACAACGCTCGCCTGCCCGACTCCCGCTTCAAACGCAAAGAGTAACCCGCAACAACTTCGCCCGCCAAAAACACCATCGAAAGATCCTCTCCGAAGTTCCACACCTGTATAGGATAAGAAAAAGCAGTAGGTGTGACCTCTCCGCGGTCCAAACGGTCCAACATCACCTGAGCAAAATACGCAGCATTCGCCCCTTGTTTGAGCCGTTGTTGCAACTCATCACGCCCCGGCACATGATCCACCGACAAGTCAATCCGCTTGATCCTGCAATCAGGTTTTGATTTGAGCACCTTCATCCCTCCCCTCAACAGGCGCTCCACTTCACTCGCTACCGCTTGGCCATGTCGGTTCACCACATCAAATCCAGCTGCCACCCCCCGGGGCTTTGGATTGGCGTCTCCGCCACAGCCCAAAGCCACCATTGCGATGCAATCAGGATGTTTATCTTCAAGTATTTGCGCTGCAGCCCCGGCCCAATCCCCATGAATTTTATTAAATTTCGAGCCATAGGTGGTTCCGTGACAAGCATAACTCAGAAACAGGGATCGCAGCTCCCCCTCAGCACCCAATACTCTCAACACAGGCAAAGCATGATCGACTACTCCTTTTTCATTGGGTCGCATCCCTACCCATTTCCCATCTTTCACCATTCTCCGGTTAGTGGCAAAACCCACTGATCCTTCACCCCAGGCAAGTTGTGAAGGCTGACGATTATCAAGCGCATCCAAAACAAGCTGCTCCAACAAGTCCAACAGGTGATCCGTGTATTGCTTGATCCGGGCTTTTTGTGGGGCAGGGATATTACTTCCGAAATACGAATCCACCAACATACTGCTCAAGGCCGGGCCGCTATGTGTATGCGTCACGCACACCGCTAGTTGCGAACGTTCCAGTCCCACCTTTTTTTTCAATCGAGCCGCCAAGGACTCAACCAATACTCCTGGGGCACGGATCAACTCTGCAGTGATCAGTACACTTGGCTTTTGATTATCACTGCCTATGACCAGGGCTTTGGCCCAGATTTTACTCGCAACCCCCTGCGATGGCTCACGGCGATTGGCATAGCCCGCCAAACGGATAGCTCCATGCGGAGTGATATCCACCTTCGCCACCCCCACCGAAAATAAATCTCTCTGTTCCGCTGAAACGCCGCTCACACACAAAAGCACCGCCCCCATTATAATCATGGATACAGGAATCAGCTGCGACTTGCAGATCAATGACAAACAATTGGATTTTTTCATACAGGAACCAAGATCGCCTTATTTCAAAAAACACTCAAGCGTGGTTTTTAGAACTTTTTGATTTTTTCTTGGATGAACTGATTTTCTTCTTGGATGAACTGCTTTTCTTCTTGGATGATGAGCTGCTCTTCTTTTTAGATGAACTGTTTTTTTTATGCGAGGATGAACCGGATTTATAAGTCTTCCCGTGTTCATCCTTCAAGGTGAAATCTTTCACCTTGTACCCCCGTCCTTTATACCAATCCAATGTATGGTATTTTTTGGGATGCCCCCTGCCCACATTCCTGCCTGTCAGCTTGTATTTTTCATCATGGCTTGAGTGTTTTTTGCTCGAAGATGATTTTTTATTATAATCGTAATCTCGATCATCATGACGATCATCATGACGATCTCGATAGGCGTAACGGTTATAACCAAAATAGTTCCCTCCACCATAATGATTAGAATACCTCGTCCCACCTCTATATCCAGAGCCGTATCCAGGAGAATGACCCGAACCATATCTTCGTCCACCATCATACCATGGCTCAGCCGAATGATGGGATCCCTGCCCGATATCACCTCCCCCATATCCGTAACCCGCCATTCCGTAAGGGGCACAAGACGGTAAAAAAAACAACGCACTTACCGCAACGCAGGCTCCCAGTAACCCTACGCTATTTATCCCCCTATTTGGATTTCCTTTGTTTCGTAATTTTGGCATCATTACTATAGACGGGATAAAATCTCTCTTATTCAATTTTAAAATTCACCCCAGCCCTACTTTCTCCATAAAAAATAGCCCCATTATCCCTCCTTGCATTCACCCTGCATATCTGATACCCCTCATCACGGATAATCCCCCCACCTAATATGAAAACTTTCAGCCTATTTCGCCACTGCGCCCATATCACACTCTCTCTCGCTTTTATTTTCACCACTATTTCCCTGCACGCCGCTGACTCCGCCTCACGCTTCTTAAAAGACGCGCAAAAAGGAGATCTCGACCTTAGCTCCATTGGGCGTTTGGCCTTTGGCCCGGACGGACTGCTACTGTTATCCGACCCGCGGTCTGCTTCCATCCTTGCCATTGATACAGGAGACACCGGCCCTTTGGTCAAACTGGAGAAAAAAATCAAAAACATTGATTCCGTCCTCGCCAAAGAACTCAAAGTCGAAACCGATGCCCTCAGCATCATCGACATGGCTGTCAATCCCGCCAGCGGGCGTATTTATTTCAGCCTGAATGTCAAACCTGGCAACCAGGCCATTCTCATCGCCGTCGATGGCAAAGGAGAGATCCATCGCCCTGAACTGACAAAGATGGAATACGTCCGCATGACCCTGCCCGTAGGAGACAAAGGCAAGTTGCGCAATGTCACCGATCTGGCTTGGGCAGATTCCAGCGTGGTGGTTGCCGGGCAGTCCAATGAAGAATTTGCCAATAAAATCTACCAAATCCCCGTCCCTCTCGAAAATGGGGTCAACGCCCGGTATTTTTCAGCCGAAACTTACCACGTTTCCCACAAGCGCTGGGAAACCAAAGCCCCAATCCAATCTTTCATTCCCTACGAAGAAAATGGAAAGTTCTATATTGTCGGCGCTTTTGCCTGCACCCCGATTGCAAAATTTCCGCTCAGTGGAATCGAATCCGGGGACAAAATCAAAGGCATCAGCATTGTTGAATTAGGTGGTGGCAATCGTCCACGCGATATGTTCACTTACAAAAAAGATGGTAAAGAATGGCTAGTCACCAATACCAAACGTTTCCATAAAAAATTCGGCCCTAGTCTTTACTGGGGAGCCCGGGTGGACATGAAATATCTGTCTGCTGACAAAGCGGAAGACACCAACGAAAACGCGCCGCGCCGCAATGTGAAGAAAACCAGCGGCCCGGACGCCAAAGGCATCGAAGTCATCGATGAACTTTACGGAGCAGTCCTGGTCAGCCAATTGGAAAACGAGCAGGTCATCGTCTTACGCGAAATCGAAGAAAACAGCACGAACCATAACCTCGAACCTGTCACTCTTCCCTGAGCTCCGCTCACGCCCATTCCTTCGCTCTTTAGCTACACTCCACACCAATGCCCACACGAGTCACCCCATGATTTCACACGGCGTACACTCCACCGCATTAGTCGCTGTTTGCCTACTGTTGCTAAGCGCTTGCGAAGAAAGCCACAAGCCCATTCGACCAAATAGCCCTTCCGAGCAAAAACAAACGACTGCAGCTGATAACATCCGCATCCATCCGTCTGTTGATGTATTGCCCGCCAATCATCTGAAATTCTACATTGAATTCCCCGCCGCCATGGCCAGGGGTGATATCTTCCAGTATTTTTCTTTAATTGAGAACGAGTCGGGAGATGCCGTGCCTGACCCCTTCCGCGAAATAGAGCTGTGGGACGAAAGCGCACGCCAGCTCACTCTCTGGTTCCATCCCGGCCGTCAGAAACCCGGCGTGAATCTGAATATCGACATCGGCCCGATTCTGGAAGAAGGAAAAAACTACACCCTGATTCTTTCAGGAAAATGGCAAAGAGAAACTGGTCAAATTATTGGCAAAGATGTAAAAAAATCATTCCGCGCCGGTCCAGTGGACAACACCCAACCTGATCCTCAAAAATGGCAATACTCCATTCCGGCGGCAGGCAGCAGCACTGCTTTGAGTATCACTTTCCCCGCCCCGCTCGACTACGCCCTCATCCCTCGCACCATCCAAATCAGCTCCAACCATAATTCAAAAATTGGATCATCCCACGACGGACAATCCATCCAATTCATTCCCGCCTCTCCTTGGAAAGCAGGGCAAATCAAAATAACCATCTCCCCGATCCTCGAAGACCTCGCCGGCAACAGCATCGCCCGCCCCTTCAACCTCGACCTGCAAACAACTCCCGAACTCCCAAAACCCTCCAAAACCATGCGCAGCTTCACGATCAAATAAATGATCCATCAAAATGACCGAATGCTAAATTGCTAGTCTCCCACTCCGGTAAACTCCTCATCAGGAATCAAACCCAGCCCCATCAGCACGCTGTCGTGAGCTCCTCCTTTCATGTCCAATACATAGTTCTCTATCCGGCACAGCTCATCAAAACCCGCATCTCGAAAGGCCTCTATCAATTCTGCAGGCGCGCCCATCAATTCCGACTCCAAGCGCATCAACCCCGCATGCTGGCCCAGGCCGACCAGACTGCGAACCAAAAGACGCATCAGTCCATGCCCACTGTATTCAGATTTCACCATCATATTTACAGAACCAATATGACGCTTCCAGCCCCCCTGGCGTTGATGCAATATGCCCAAAGCCACTATTTTTTTGCCCTCTAGTGCCAACAACGGCAAGTTACAGTCATAATCAACACTGCGGCACCAGTCCATGAATATGTCCGAACTCGAACACGGCCCCTTGATAAAAAGCCGCTCTTCCGGCTGCAGCGCCAGCATGAAATCACATAACGCTTTTTCATCGTCCTCTCGCAAAGGACGCACCGTATACATCAACTCATCCGGCAGCTCAACTTGCTGCGGATACTCCTCCAACGCAAAATCCAACATAATCCCTCCTCCTTTCTAGTTTTGAGACTAGTCAAAAAGTCGGGGCAATAGCAAGATAAAAATTATCAAATATGAGAATTTTGCCAAATCCGAGAGCGGGCGGTCGGTAAAATCAGAGTGACAAACGGCGAATCACCTTGCTCTGAGCCTCCTGGATCCCCAATCGACTGCTACCTGGAGTAGGCTGCGGCGTGATCCCCTGTGAAGTGCCCGAATCCGCATCCGATGCGCAACTCATCAAAAAAACAGCTCCAAATACAGCCAAACTCAATCGCAAAATACCCTTTTTCATGACCCCACTTTTATCACAAGCTTAGGCCGAGGAAAAGCCTTTTTATCAACGCCTGATTTTATTCAACAAAACCCGCCCTCGTCTTGTCATAAATAGTAGCCAAATGGCTGTTGCTGTTCACCTGTTGTCAAAATGAAGCCCCCCCCCCCTGCATCCTCGCCCAAATCCAACGGCTCTACTCGCCGTTCTACTTGCCTGTATTCTGCCCTCAGCGAAGTCCGCGGAAAGCCAGGCACCCGCAGGCAAAATCACCTACGAGCAGCACATCCGCCCGATTCTCAAAGCCAATTGCTTCCATTGCCACGGAGAGGGCGATAAGCTTAAGGGCGAGCTCGATCTGCGCTTGCGACGTTTCATCGTCAAAGGTGGCGAAAACGGCGCAGCCATCGTGCCCGGTGATCTCACAAAAAGCTTACTGCACCAGCAGCTTATCAAAGGCGAAATGCCACCCGAGGACAAACACCTCAAAGCCGAAGAAATTGCCCTGATCGGCCAATGGATCGCAGCCGGCGCCCCCACCCTGCGTGACGAACCGGAGAACCTCTCAGGCTTTACCATCACCGAAGAGGAACGCAACTTCTGGTCTCTGCGCCCGGTCAAATCACCACCACTTCCAAAAATCAAACACCGCGAACAGGTCAAGACCGCCATCGACACCTTCCTGCTGGCCAAGCTCGAAAAATCCGGTCACAACTTTAATCCCACTGCTGATAAAACCACTCTGATCCGCCGCCTCTCCTACGACCTCACCGGACTCCCTCCTTCCCCTGTAGAGATCACCACCTTTCTCTCCGACCAACAGCCTGGCGCTTACGAACGCCTGGTCGATCGTTTACTCGCATCGGAACATTTTGGCGAACGCTGGGCGCGCCACTGGTTGGACGTCGCCGGCTACAGCGATTCGGAAGGTTACACCGCCCGTGACACCGTGCGCAACTGGTCGTGGAAATACCGCGACTACATCGTGCAAGCCTTCAACCACAACCTGCCCTTCGATCAATTCATCCGTGAACAACTCGCTGGAGACGAAATGGTCAAAAGCCCGTATAAAAATCTCAGCCCTGAACAACAATCCAAACTCGCCGCCACGGGTTTTCTGCGCATGGCACCCGACGGCACCGGCTCCGGCCCGGACGATCAGAAAATCGCCCGCAACCAAGTCGTGGCCGACACCATCCAAATTGTCTCCACCTCGCTGCTCGGCACCACCATGATGTGCGCTCAATGCCACAATCATCGTTATGACCCGATCCCGCAAAGCGACTATTACAGCATGCGAGCCGTGTTCGAACCCGCCTTCGACTTGGTGCACTGGAAAAACCCCGCTAGCCGCCGCGTCTCCCTTTACACCGACCAAAACAAAGCCGACGCCGCCAAGGTCGAAAAAAAAGCCAAAGTGATGAATGACGCACGGCTCAAATTGGAGACAAAATATGTCAACGAAGTCGTAGAAATCGAAATCGCCAAGTTGCCCAAAGAAATACAAAACCCGATTCGAATCGCGCGTAATACCGAAGAAAAAAAGCGCAACGAAGCTCAGCAACTACTGCTCAAAGATAACCCACGAATCAAAAAAGCCTCGGGTGGGTCCCTCTATCTTTATAATCGCAAAGCCTCTGACGAAATCAAAAAACTCGCCGCCGACATCAAAGCTGTGCGCGATACCAAACCTCCGCTCAATTACATCCGTGCGATGTGGGAAAAACCTGGCGCCAAACCTCCCCTCACCCACCTTTTTAATCGTGGTGATCACCAACAACCCAAAGAAACCGTTCCCCCTGCCGGCCTCACCGTGCTCGGCGAATGGGGCGCCGGAGCTATCCCCGACAACAACCCCGACCTAGCCAGCACCGGACGCCGACTCGCTTACGCAGAGAAACTCACCAACGGCAAACACCCGCTCGTTTCGCGAGTGCTAATCAACCGTTTCTGGTCACACCTTTTTGGGCAGGGTATCGTCACCACTCTCGGTGACTTTGGCACTCTGGGCACCCTCCCCACCCACCCTGAACTGCTCGATTGGATGGCTGCCGACTTCAGCAGCCACGGCTGGGACTTCAAACGCAGCCTCAAACAAATGCTGATGTCAGCCGCCTACCGGCAAAGCTCGGATCGCAAGGCCGATCTCAATCAAATAGATCCACAAAACCATCTGATCGGTCGCATGAGCGTGCGCCGCCTCGATGCCGAATCCATCCGTGACTCGGTGCTGGTGATGAGTGAAAAATTCAATCCCAAGCTCTATGGTCCACCCGTCCCGGTAATGGAGGACGAAGTCGGCCAGATCGTCGTCGGCAAAGAAAATAAAGACGGCGAAGGCAAACCCGGTGAAACCCTGGGGCTGGACAACCAGGAATTCCGCCGCAGCCTCTACATCCAGGCTCGCCGTAGTCGCCCGCTCGCCGTATTGCAATCCTTCGACCGGCCTGACATGGTCGAAACCAACTGCACCGAACGCAACTCCTCCACCGTCGCACCCCAGGCACTGATGCTGATGAACAGCCAATTCATCACCGACTTCTCGATCCACATGGCCAAACGCCTGCAGCGCGAACACCCTGCAGACCTCGACGCCCAGATCAAATTCGCCTGGAACTTGATCTACGGTCGCCCCGCCTCCACGGCCGAAGCCTCCGACGCGCTTTCTTTCATCGAAAACGAACAGCGGATTTTGCCTGCGGCCGCCGCTGTAGCCAAATCTGCCAAACCGGCCAAAGGCAAAACCGCTACACCAACCCCCGATCTCGCCACCCTCTCCCTCGCCACCTTTTGCCAGGCTCTGCTTAGTTCCAACGAGTTCCTCTACCTGAACTGACCTTTCTTCATTTTCTATTTTCTATTTTCAACTGTCCATTATTCAACATGTTCACCTCACGCAGAGATTTTTTAAACCGTAGCGGTATGGGAATCGGTTCCGTCGCGTTGTCCTGGTTGATGCAGCGCGAACAGACTTTTGCCCGCCCCGTTTCCGGCAAAGCTGAATCTTTCGACCTGCTGCCCAAACAACCCTTCGAGCGCCCCAAAGCCCAGGCGATGATCTCGATGTTCATGCAAGGCGGCCCCAGTCACATCGACCTGATGGACCCCAAACCCTTACTGGAAAAATTCGCCGGCAAACCCTTCCCCGGAAAAATCAAATACGACAACGCCGCCCAGGCCAGCTCCACCGTGCTCGCCTGCCCGTGGAAATACAGCCGCTGTGGCGAATCCGGCATGGAAATCTCCGAACTGCTGCCTCACCTGCAAGGCATCGCCGATGACATCACCATCATCCGCTCGATGACCACCGGAGTGAACAACCACGGCCAGTCCATCCACTCACTCAATACCGGACGAGTCACCCCCGGCAACCCCGCACTCGGTGCCTGGCTGTCCTACGGACTCGGCAATCAAACCGACGAACTGCCCGCTTTCATGGTGCTCAAAGATCCGCGAGGACTGCCCGTCGAAGGCGTGCGCAACTGGTCCAACGGCTGGCTGCCCTCACTCTACCAGGGCACCGTGGTGCGCTCCAAGGAACCGCGCATCGCCAACCTCGACGCACCGCCACACCTCAAAGGTGAACCGCAAAAACGCTACCTCTCCTACCTCGACCAGCTCAACCGCCAACACCTCGACCAGCACCCCGGCGAACTCGAACTCGAAGCCCGCATCAGCAGCTACGAACTCGCCGCTAAAATGCAAACCGCAGCCAAAGACGCGCTCGACATTTCCGGTGAATCCAAAGCCACCAAACAACTCTACGGCATCGACGACCCGGCCACCGAAGAATTTGGCACCCGCTGCCTGATCGCTCGTCGTCTAGTCGAACGAGGCGTTCGTTTTGTCCAGCTTTTCACCAAAAACCAATATTGGGATCACCACGGCACCATCCGCAAACGACTGCCCGAATCCTGCCAATACATCGACCAACCCGCTGCCGCGCTGGTCCAGGACCTCAAAGGCCGCGGCCTGCTCGATACCACCCTCGTCCATTGGGGTGGAGAAATGGGACGCCTTCCCGTCATCCAGAACGACACCGGCCCGGACAAAGTTGGACGCGACCACAACACCTACGGCTTCAGTATGTGGTTAGCCGGAGGCGGTGTGCGCGGCGGACACATCCACGGAGCCACCGACGAATGGGGGCACCACGCCGTGCTCGACAAAGTCACCCACCACGACTACCACGCCACCCTGCTGCATCTCTTCGGCCTCGACGCCAACAAGTTGCGTTTCAAACGCAACGGACTGCCGGTAGGGCTGATTCCGCCAAGCGATAGCGGCGAAGTGATTCGGGCGATTTTGAAAAGCTAGCGGAAGGCTCGCAAGAAGGCTGTAGATATTTAGGCTATAGGCTGTGGGGGAAATTTTCTCCTATTCCTTATTCGTGTTTTTTAGTGTCCATTCGTGGTTCTCATTCTTGACGCACCAACACGCCCCCCCTACTTTCAAAGCATGCCTGAACCCGGTCAGTTCGCGCCAACACGTCTCGACGATCCCTCGCCTCGTCGTAGCTTCTGGCGCATGGCTAGCAAAATCATCCTTGCTCATCTGGTTTTCATCCTCGCCATCCTCATTCCCTTGGGCATCCACGAAAACCGTCAAGCCCAACGCGACTGGGATGACTTCAAAGCACACTGGGAAGCCAAAGGCGAAATTTTCGACCTCGAAAAACTTATCCCCCCGGAAATCCCCGACGAAGAGAACTTCGCCGCCGCCCCGATTATAGCGGACATTTTCTCCCACCCCGATGACAATCTACTGGATTCTATCGACTTGGACAATCTCCCTGGATTTGGTGAACATATTCGTTCAATTAACGACACGCAACGCGCACTCGGTGCATTTGGCGATAAACTTTCCAATTACTTAGACAAGCCTGATGACTATCCCACCGACAAAGAAGCCGCTCTAATTATTCTCAAAGCTCTAGAGCCGCTTAAGCCCATCTTTGCTGAATTTGAACAAGCTTGCCAACGCCCAAAAGTTAGATACCCCCTAGACTATTCAAGTCCTTTTACTATGA